>JBKDQC010000542.1:0-4716 GCA_046342295.1 Deltaproteobacteria bacterium
GCGTCAGGAGCAGGAGCAGGAGCAGCAGCGTCAGGAGCAGGAGCAGCAGCAAGACCAGCAACAGGACCAGCAGCAGCAGCAAGACCAGCAACAGGACCAGCAGCAGCAAGACCAGCAGCAGGACCAGCAGCAGCAAGACCAGCAGCAGCAAGACCAGCAGCAGGACCAGCAGCAGCAAGACCAGCAACAGCAAGACCAGCCGCAAGAGGACCAGCAGCAAGACTCGCAGCAGCAGGAGCAGCAGCAACGAGATCAGCAGGGTCAGCCATCGCAAGATTCGGCGGACCAGCCGGACGATCAGGGCCAGCCCGAGCCTCAGGGTGGCGACTCGGAACAGCCCGGTGACCAGGACGCGCGCGAAGAGGAGTCCTCCGGGACGATGGAGCGGTCGCTGCCGCCCGACCAGGAGCGCGTCCTCGACGCCTTGCAGGAAGGCGAAGAGAACCTCGAGCGCGCGCGCGCGCGGGCGCGCGGTCAGCGTGAGCGTCGCAGGCCGACGCAGGACTGGTGAGCGTTGACCACACGGATCGCACGCGTTCTCTCGGCGCCTCGACCCAAGCGCACCGCAGCGTGGGCGGCGGCCGTGGCCCTGTGCCTCGCGGCGCTCTCGCCGGAGGCCGCGCGTGCGCAGTCCGGTGACTGTCGCCTCTCGGTCGAGAGCACGTCCGTGGTGCTCGGCCAGGCCTTCCGCGTGGAGGCGACGTGCCACGCCGAGGGCGCGGAGGTGGGGATGCCCGAGCTCGATCTCTCGGACTTCGAGGTCATGAGCCGGCAGGTCTCGCGGCCCATGCAGTTCACCTTCGGAGCCGGGGGCCAGCAGCGGATCATCGAGAGCACCACCCGGCTCGCGGTCCTCGTGCGCGCCCGTCGCACCGGTCGCTTCGAGCTCGGGCCTGCGACCGCGACCGTCGGCAGTGCGCGCGTGTCGAGCTCGACCATCACCGTGAGCGTCGGTGATGGAGGCGCGGGCGCACCCCCTGCCCAGCCGCTGATGAACCCGCCGGGCCCGAGCGCACCGAGCCCGCCGCCCGGCGCTTCGGGCCCGCCCGCGGGGCCGCTCGATGGCGCCGTGTACGACGAGCAGGCGTTCTTGCGCACGGTGGTGGACCGGCACGAGGCCTTCGTCGGGCAGCAAGTCACGGTGACCTTCTATCTCTACGTTCGCTCTCTCGCGACGCAGCCGCAGATCACGCAACAGCCCGCGACCGATGGCTTCTGGGTGCACGAGCTGCTTGATCGGAATGCCCCGCCCGACGCCGTGATGCAGCGCGTGGGAGCCACCACGTTCCGCGTCTACACGCTCCGTCGCTTCGCGGCCTTTCCTCTTCGGGAAGGGACGCTGACGATCGGCGCGATGGAGATGCAGGTCCCGGTCGGCAACCCGATCGACATGATCTTCGGCGGCCCGCAATCGGCGCTCG
The DNA here is from genome assembly GCA_046342295.1 of Deltaproteobacteria bacterium. Classification (GTDB taxonomy): domain Bacteria; phylum Myxococcota_A; class Polyangia; order Polyangiales; family Sandaracinaceae; genus JAFLCL01. The sequence continues at coordinate 1,422 of JBKDQC010000542.1, forward strand.
CGCGCACGAGCCTGCCCGTGGAGATCGCGGTCCGCCCCCCGCCGGACGGGGCGCCCGCGGGGCTGCCCGTGCACGTCGGGACGCTGGGGCTCGAGTCCGCGCTCGATCGCGCGCAGGTGCCGACCGGCGACGCCGTGACCTTCGACCTCCGGATGACCGGTCTCGGGCAGATCGACGCCATCGAGCCCCCGACGATCGCGATGGACGGGCTCCGTGTGCTGCAGCCCGAGATCGACCAGCGCACGACCGCCGCGAGCGAGCTCGTCGGAGGGGACCGCAACATCCGATGGCTGCTCGTGCCCGAGAGAGCCGGCACCTACACGATCGGCCCATTCCGATGGGCCGTGCTCGATCCGGCCAGCGGTACGTGGAGCACCGCGGAGGCGCCCGCGCGTACGCTTCTCGCGGCCGGCAATGCGACCCAGCCTCCACCCGAGGCCGCACCGGAAGAAGGCTCCGAGGGCGACGATGCACCGAGCGAAGACGAGACGGCCGCGTTCGGTCCGGTCCGGACGTCTTCGGTGTTCGCGCGTCGGAGCACGCGGATCGCAAGCACCCCGTGGTATGGGCTCGGGCTCGCGCTCGGACCCATGGCGCTCGCGCTGACCGCGCTCGTGCTCTTCGCGCGCCGGCGGCGCGCTGCGCGCCTCGAAGCAGGCGCCACCGACCGTGCGGTGCGCGAGGCCCGCAACAAGCTCGACGACGCCGCCAAGGCGATCGAGGGGCGCGACACGCGCGCGTTCTACGCGGCGGTCGAGCAGGCGCTCAAGCAGGGCCTCGAGGCACGTCTGGGCCGCGCGATCGGGAGCCTCACCCACGCGGAGCTCAAGCGCCTGCTCTCCGACCGCGGCATGGCGAGCGCGCTCGCTTCGGGGATCAAAGACGAGCTCGAGGGCGCGGAGATGGCCCGCTTCTCCGCCGCGGGTGGGGAGGAGAAGGAGATGCGCAGCACGCTCGAACGCGCGCGCGGGCTCTTCGGGGAGATCCTCCGCTTCACTCCCAGCCCGGAGGACGAATGATGCCGCGCGCCTCTCTTCTTCGCGCGGCTCTCTTCGTTGCGGCGGGGACCGCGCTGCCCTGCGTCGGTCTCGTGGCGCCGGTGTCGGCGCAGTCGTTCGACACGCTCTTTCGCGAGGGCAACGAGGCGTTCTTCCGCGGCGACTACGCGAGCGCGGCGGCGCGCTACGAGGCGCTCGAGGAGGGCGGCGTCGAGGATCCGGACGTCCACTACAACCTGGGATCGACGTACGCGCGCCAGGGGCGTCACGGCCGGGCCATCGTGGAGCTCGAGCGCGCGGTGCGCCTGCGCCCCTCGGACGAGGGCGCGCGCGCGGCGCTCGATGCGAGCCGCGCGATCGTGGGCCGTCGTCACGCCGAGCGCGAGGGCGAGGCCGTGGTCGAGGCGGGCGCGCCGTTCGGTGAGGCGCTCTTCGCGTTCCTCTCGGAGGACCAGCTCGCGGCGCTCGTGCTCGCGCTGACGCTCGCGATGTCGGGCGTTTTCTTCGCGCTCTTCTTCGCCGCGCGCGAGCGCGTGCGCATCGGGCTCGGTGTGGCGGCGCCGCTCCTCGTCGTCGTGCTCGCGACGACGGGCCTCGGTCTGCTCTCGCGGCGTGGCGCGTTCGCGGAGGGGCCGACGGCGATCGTGGTGCGCGACGATGCGCCCCTCCGAGAGGGACCGCGCGAGGAGGCGAGCGTGCGCGCCCGCGCGCTCGAGGGCGAGCGCTGCGAGGTGATGTCGCGCGACGGTGCGTGGGCGCGGGTGCGCCTCGGCGGAGGCCGCGAGGGCTGGGTCGCGGCGCTCGACGTCGTCGAGCTCTGACGCCTCGACGGTCGTAGAAAGCCGCGATCGGCGTCCGAAGTCGAAGTCGAAGTCGCGGTCGACGTTGCAGCCGATCAGCGCTGCATCGGCATCTTGTGAAGCTTTCGCTGGAGCGAGCGGCGATGGACCCCCAGCAGGCGCGCGGCCTTGGAGACGTTGCCCTGGCAGTCGGTGAGCACACGCTGGATGTGCTCCCATTCGACGCGCGCGAGCGAAGGCACGTGCTCGGCATCGCGATCCGAGGCGAAGGGTCGCTCGGGCGCGTCCTTGCGCGCGAAGGCGGCGAGGATCTCGTCCACGTCGACGGGCTTGGTGAGGTAGTGCGTCGCGCCGAGGCGTACGGCCTCGAGCGCGGTGGCGATGGAGCCGTATCCCGTGAGGACCACGACGTTGGTGGCGGGGTCGATCTCCTTCAGCGCGCGGACGACGTCGAGCCCCGAGGCGGCCGGGAGGCGCAGATCGACCAGCGCGAGCTCCGGGCTGTCGGCGAGCGCATGCGCGCGGGCTTCCTCGAGCGAGCCGGCCTCTCTGACCGCGTGGCCGCGGCTCCGAAGGGCGCGCGCGAGCCGGGGTCGAAAGACCTCGTCGTCATCGACGAGGAGCAGGGTGGGGACTGAATCATCGTTCATCCGCGTGTCTCCGAGGCCGTCTCGGCCGGGCATGGGAGCACGAGCTTCACCTTGGTTCCGCGCCCCACGCTCGAATCCAGCGTGACCTCGCCCCCGAGGTGGGCGGCGAGGGCCTTCACGAGGAAGAGGCCCAGGCCCATGCCGCGCCCCGGATCCTTCGTGGTGAAGAACGGCTCGCCCACGCGCGCCAGGGCTTCGGCGCTCATCCCGCTTCCCCGATCTTCGACCTCGAGCTCGAGCCGCGCGTGGCCGAGCGAGGCGCGGACGTCGACCTCCGAGCCCGACGGGCTCGCCTCGATCGCGTTCTTCACGAGCGCGCCGAGCGCCTGCCGGAGCGCGTGGGCCGGGATGCGGACGGGGGCGTCCGGCAGCAGCCACCGAACGCGCCCCCGGGCCGCTTCCGGAAGCGAGGCTTCCGACTCGCGCAGGGAAGACAGCGGCACGGAGGTGGGAGCCTCGCCGCGCAGCTCGCCAGCCGCGGTGGCGAGCTGGTCGAGGATCGCGCGGCTCCGCTCGACCTCGGCGCGCACCAGGCGGAGATCTTCGTGGACGTGGGCCAGCTCCGCGCGGTCGGCGAGCTCTCGTTCGAGCTCGCCCACGACCGTCTTGATCGTGGCGAGGGGCGTCGAGAGCTCGTGGGCGGCGCCGGCCGCGAGCGTGGTCATTCCCATCAGGCGGGAGCTCGCGTCGGCGCGCGCGCGCGCCTGCTCGAGCGCCGTGGCGAGTCGGCCTACGGCGAACGCGATCGAGATCGCGGTGAGCGCGAAGGCGATGAACATCTCGCGGAGATGCTCTGCGAGGCCCGCGTGCGCGTCGTCCGCGAACGCGAAGAGCGCGGCGTAGGCGC
>JBKDQC010000543.1:0-1964 GCA_046342295.1 Deltaproteobacteria bacterium
CACCTGGGCACCGGCAACTACAACCCGGCGACCGCGCGGCTCTACACCGATCTCTCGTTCTTCACCTGCAAGGCCGAGTTCGGCGAAGACGCGAGCTCTCTCTTCAACCTGCTCACCTCGTGCACGGCGCCTGCGACGTGGCGCAAGCTGGTCGTCGCTCCGCTCGGGCTGCACGAGCGGATCCTCGGCCTGATCGAGCGTGAGGCCGCCAACGCGCGCGCGGGTCGCAAGGCCCGAATCGTCGCGAAGATGAACTCGCTCGTCGATCCCGACGTCATCCTCGCCCTCTACCGTGCTTCGCAGGCGGGCGTCTCGATCGACCTGATCGTGCGCGGGATCTGCTGTCTCAAGGCTGGCGTCCCGGGCGTGAGCGAGAACATCCGGGTGCGCGCGCTCGTGGACCGCTTCCTCGAGCATGCCCGCATCTTCCTCTTCGAGGCCCACGGTGCCCACGAGATCTACTGTTCGAGCGCCGACTGGATGCCGCGCAACTTCCACCGGCGCGTCGAGGTGCTCTTCCCGATCGAGGACGAGCGCCTCCGCGCCCGCATCGTCGACGAGGTGCTCGCCATCGAGCTCAAGGACGACGTGAAGTCCCACGTGCTGACCAAGGACGGCACCTACGCGAGGGCGCCCCGCCTCGAGGGCCTCCGGGCGCAGTCCGAGTTCCTGCGGCGCGCCCGAGAGGCCGCGAGCGTCGCAGACGAGCGTGAGCGGCACGATCGGCCCTTCGTCGTTCGTCCCGTCCGCAACCGTCCGACGCTCGGCCCCGCCGTCCCGCTCGACGTCGCGGCGCCCATCCCGTCTCCGAGCACGATCGCGGGCCCGCTGGCCGCGCCGCGCGACTCGAGCCCGGACGGCTTTCGCGTCCCCGCCGAGCTGCGCGAGGCCCCGAGCCGCGAGATCACCCTGCCGCTGTCTCCGGAGAGCAGCGGCTGACGCGCTCAGGGCGCCGCGCCGAACAGCGCGCCGATCGCGTAGGTGAGCCCCATCGCGAGCGCGCCGCCTCCGAGCACCCGCAGCACCGCCCGGCCGAGGGGAGCGCCGCCCAGCTTCGCGCTCCAGGCGCCGAGGGCTCCGAGCGCGGCGAGGCCGGAGGCCAGCGTGAGCGGCACGCGGATGTCCAAGGGGCTCGTGGTGATCACCGCGAGCGGGAGCGCCGCGCCGAGCGCGAACGAGAGCGCCGACACGACCGCCGCCTGTCCCGGCGCCGCGAGCTCGTCCGGGTCGAGGCGCCGCTCCGCGCGGGCCTGGACGCGCAGCGGCTCCTCAGCGCGCACGAGCGTGCGGGCGACCTCCTCCGCGAGCGCGGGGGAGAGGCCCTTCTTCACGTAGATGCCGACCAGCTCCGCGTGCTCGGCCTCCGGAGTCGACGCGAGCTCCGCCCGCTCACGCGCGAGGTCAGCGAGCTCGACGTCCCGCTGTGAGCTCACCGAGACGTACTCGCCCGCGGCCATCGACAGCGCGCCGCCGACCAGCCCGGCGAGGCCGGCGACGAGCACCCCGCCCGGGGTGGGCTCGGCGGCCGCGACACCGAGCACGAGGCTCGCGATGGAGACGATGCCATCGTTCGCGCCGAGCACGGCCGCGCGCAGCCAGCCGCCGAGGTGGGATCGGTGTTGCTCGGAGGGTGCCATCCCGCGTGGTGTACCCGCCGCGGCGCGGAGTCCAAGGGACGAATGGGGGCGAGGTCGAGGGCGGGGGCGTCGGTCGGGGGCGGGGGCGAAGTCGAAGTCGAAGGTCGAAGCTCGAAGTCGAGCTCGAGCTCGAGGGCGAAGTCGAGCTCGAGGTCGGAGTCGAGGTCGAGGGCGAAGTCGAGGTCGAGGTCGGAGTCGAGCTCGAGGTCGGAGTCGAGGTCGAGGTCGAAGTCGAGGTCGGAGTCGAGGTCGTAGTCGATGTCGAAGTCGATGTCGGAGTCGAAGTCGAGGTCGCAGTGGCGGTCGGGGGTGGGGACGAGGTCGGGG
>JBKDQC010000544.1:0-13413 GCA_046342295.1 Deltaproteobacteria bacterium
GCGGCGGACTGCTCGGCGGCGGACTGCTCGGCGGCGGACTGATTCGGGGTGGCGGCGACGAAGACCGCGCGTGTAGCAGGGTCGCCGCGACGAAGGTCAGACCGACGAGCGCCACGCCCACGGTCAGCACGCCGGCCACGAAGGCAGGCGCACGCAGACTGGAGGCCAGCACCGGGGAGGGAGGGACGTCGTCCCTTGCGTCGCGCTCCGTCAAGGCTGGAGGAGAGGCTTGCGCAAGCATTCTCAAGCCCGTCGGAACCGCGGGCAGGCGCTCGGCATGAAGACTCGCTCGCCGCCCCGTCGAATGTGAAGGCTGCACCGAGGCCGGAACCGTGGTGGCCATCGCGGAAGCCAACCCTACGTCGCCGCGCACGAACGCTGCGCCCTGCACGGTCGCGACACTGACCATCGAGCGTTCGCGCGATGCCTCCGGGGTCTCAACGCGCCCCATCGGGATCGTTTGCGGCGCTGCCGCTCCCACAACGCGCTCGAGGACCGATTCCTCCGCCGCGCGCCAGGCGGCATCGAAGGCCGCGAGCAACGCCGGCATACCCTGGAAGCGCTCGGCTCGCTCCCACGCGATCGCATGCATCACGACGGCCTCGATTTCGGGCGCGATGCTGCTCACGATTTCGCGAGGGCGCCTCGGCCGTGCGCGACGGATGAGCTTCTCGAGGACCGAGCCCTCCGCATCGGTCACGAGGGGTCGCTGTCCGGTGAGCGCATGGTAGAGCGTGACGCCGAACGCGTAGACGTCGGCACGCGCGTCGATGTCGCGGAGGCCGAGCGCCTGCTCGGGCGCCATGTACGCGGGCGAGCCGACAATCTCCCCCGTGAGGGTCGTGCGCTGCAGCCCGAGGACGTCGCGTGCCGTGCCGAAGTCGAGGAGCTTGGGCTCGAGTCCACCCGCGCTCTCGACCAACATCACGTTGTGCGGCTTGACGTCTCGGTGCACGTAGCCGCGCGCATGAATGGCAGCGAGCGCTGCTCCGACCGGGAGCACGAGACTCACGATCTCACGGAGCTCGAGTCTCGTTCGCTCTTGAAAATACGCGGACAGCGGCCTGCCGTGCAGGAACTCCATCGGCAGCGCGAGCAAGGATCCGTCGACGATGGGATCGTAGGTCTCGACGATGTTCGGGTGACGGAGCTGTGTAGCGATCGACGCCTCGCGCACGAAGCGCTCACGGTACTCCGGCGAGGCCGCGAGGTCGGCGCGAACCACTTTGATGGCGCGACGAACCCCTGTGACTCGGTGCACACCCTCGAAGACCGAGCCCATCGCTCCGCGACCGAGCTCTTGTCCGATCGTGTAGCTCCCCAGCATCGCTCCTGGGACGAGGGCCGTCATCTAGGCTCCATCGTACTCGATTCATCGCGACGATTGGCAACCGTCCGCGGACCGTCCGCTGGACGCTTCGCCGAGGCCGGGAACGAGGCGTTTCGTGCGTTTTGGTGGGGGCACCGCGCCGTGCGCGCTCGGCACGCCCGCTGCTCCTGAAGCGGCCAGGAGGTTCCCATGGTCCCCAAGCTGACGTGCTCGTCCCTCGCCCTCGGTCTCGGTGTCATCGCCGTCCCGCTGCTCGCGGGCTGCTCGTCCTACGCGGTTCCGCATCAACCCTATGCGCCCCTCCTCTCGCGCGGGGGACAGGTCGCGGTTCAAGGACGCGCTGGCGTGACCGGAGCGGCCGCACCGACATTCGCCGTCCACGGCGCGTATGCGCCAGTGGAGAACTTCGAGATCGTGGCCGGCGCAGACTTCGATCCTGTGGGCGACACCGCCGGCGGCGAGACACTCCACGGTGCGGGAGAGGTCGGAATCGGCACGTTCGCAGTCGACGAGAGCATGATCGCCGAGCTGATTGGCGGAACGGCGGTCGGCTGGGGCAGCGGCGCCTACCTCGATGGCTTTCGCGACGACGGCACGGGCTCGGGCCAGCTCGTGAGTAACCGCTACCGCGTTGATGGGCCCTACGTTCGACCCTTCCTCCAAGGCGTCGTCGGCTCGCGCTTTGGAATCGCCGAGATCGCGGGCGGTGTGCGCCTCGCGTACACGTGGTCCCAGCAGACGTTTGCGACGTTCGACGCCCAGACGCCAGGCCTCACACCCTACTCAGCCACGGCCGTCCACCTCGACCCGTTCGTTGTCGCGCGCCTGGCCGTAGACATCGTGCGCCTCGAGGCACTCGCCGGCCTGTCCCTCACGTTCGGCGATGTCAGTGTGGGCCCGCCGTTCAACGTCTTCGCGTCGCTGGGGGTGGGCGTGGTCTTCGACACCTGGGGAGCGCCGGCGGCAGAGGCAGCGCCTGCCGCTCCGACGCCCACCCTCTGACAGGCTCACGAGCGGAAGCGGCGCCCACCAGACAACTGGTCCGCGAGCGCCACGAGGTCTTGCTCCTTCTTGAGCAGCGCGCCGAGAAAGGGCAGCTTGTCCGAGAGCTGCATGTTCGCGACACCTGCCGCGCGGAGCACCGCGATCCAATCGATGAGCTCGCTCGTCGAAGGGCGCTTTCGCAGGCGCTTCATGTCGCGTAGCTCGTAGAAGACCTTGAGCGCCTGCGCGAGCAGCGCCTCGTCCATCGCGGGGTGATGCACCTCGACGATGCGACGCATCAGCTCTGGATCGGGAAACTCGATGAAGTGAAAGACACAGCGCCGCAGGAAGGCGTCTGGCAGCTCCTTCTCGTTGTTCGAGGTGATGATCACGACGGGGCGACGCTTGGCCGCGACCTCCTCATCGAGCTCGGTGATGCGGAAGCGCATGCGGTCGAGCTCGTGCAAGAGGTCGTTCGGAAACTCGATGTCGGCCTTGTCGACCTCGTCGATGAGGAGGACCGCGCGCTCCTCGCTCGCGAAGGCCTGACCCATCGGGCCCAGGCGGATGTAGCGCCGGATGTCCTTCACGTCGCCGTCTCCGAAGCGCGAGTCGTAGAGGCGCTGCACGGTGTCGTAGACGTAGAGACCGTCCTGGGCCTTCGTCGTGCTCTTGACGTGCCACGTGATGAGGCGCGCGCCGAGCGCGCGGGAGACCGCCTCGGCGAGCAGCGTCTTGCCCGTCCCGGGCTCACCCTTCACGAGCAGCGGGCGCTCGAGGACGAGCGCACAGTTGACCGCCGACTCGAGCGCCTCGCTCGTGAGATAGCGGTCGGTGCCCGTGAAGCGAACGAAGGAGCTGGGGTCGTGCATGCGCCGGGAGGGTGACGCGGCCTCCCGGCGTGCGCCAACCGCGGAGCCCACGCACGGTCGTGGTATCCTCGGGCCTCGTGTCCGCGCTCGCAGTCCTACCGCCGATCGGCCGTCTCGGACGCTACGACCTCCTCGGCAAGCTCGCGACCGGCGGAGTGGCGGAGATCTACGTGGGCCGCCCTCACGACGCCGCGAGCCCACTCCTCGTGGTCAAGCGAATCGCTCCCGCGCTCGCCGACCACCCGACGGCCCGCGGCGACCTCCTACACGAAGCGCAGCTCATGAGGGGCCTCGCGCACCCGAACCTCGCGACCGTGCACGACGTCGACGACGATCGAGGGGTGCTCTTCCTCGCCATGGAGTGGGTGCGGGGGCCCTCCCTGCGAAAGGTCCTCGACACGGCGCGACGCAAGCGCGAACCGCTGCCCATCGAGCTCGTCGTCGCCCTCTTCTGCGACCTCGCCTCGGCGCTCTCGCACGTGCACACGGCCACCGACGCGTCCGGAAATCCCCTGCGGATCGTGCATCGTGACGTGACGCCCGAGAACATCGTCGTGGGCTGGAGCGGAATTCCCAAGCTCCTCGACTTCGGGGTGGCGAAGTCCGAGGCCGCGACCAGACAGCAGACGGACGCCGGCGTCGTGAAGGGCAAGTACGCCTACATGGCGCCAGAACAGTGGAGCGGCGACGCGATCGACGGCAGGAGCGACGTCTTCGCGCTCGCAGCGTCGCTGCACGAGGCGCTCACGTCCAAGGCGCTCTTCGACCGTCCCACGCCGATGGCGACGATGGCGGCCATCGTCCTCGAGCAGGCTCCGCCACCACCGAGCGCATCCCGCTCCGACGTGCCCACTGCGCTCGACCGCATCGTGTCGAGGGGCCTCGCGAAGTCTCCCGAGGACCGCTATGCGAGCGCCGCGGAGATGCATGCCGACCTCGAGGCGCTCGAGGCATCGCTCGGGCGCGGCCCCTGCCAACCCCCCGATCGCGCGCGCCACCTCGCGGCCTGGCTGCGCGCGCTCTTGCCAGGCGAGGCCGACCGCGAGCCCGTGCTCGACCGAAAGCCTTCTACGGATCGCTTCGCCGTCGAGACCCCGCGCGAACCGACGACGATGGATCTCGCGCTCGTCGCCGAGGCGGAGCTCGAGGGCGACGCGATGCTCCGCGAGCAGCAGGGCCGCCAGCGCGTCGTCTCGCTCGTCGTCGCGCTCCTCGTGGTCGCCACGATCGCCTTCGTCGTGGTCCACCTCCGCTGACGCTCTGAGCGTCGCCTCGCTCAACGATCGGCGGGGCGCGCCACGATGACCGACAGCTGTCGCCCCGAGCGGGCGCCGTCCCGACGGTACGAGTGAAAGCGCGAGGGTTCGGCCCACGTGTCACCGCCGACGTCGTCGATGTGGTCCTCCGAGAGGCCTGCCTCGAGGAGCTGCGCGAGCACGAGCGTGGCGAGGCGGGCGTGCGGCCTCGGCCCCCGCGAGCGCTCGAGGATCGGGCCCGCCAGCTCTGCGGCACGGGCGCCCGATGCGCGTGGCAGCGCGCGCTCGATGGCGTCCGCGACGTCCTCGCCGACTTCGAACGAAGCGACGCGGATGTGCGGTCCGAGCGCCGCGATCCATCGGTCCGGCCGCCCTCCACGGGACGCCAGAACGCCGAGCGCGGCGGGGACCACACCATCGATCGCGCCGCGCCACCCCGCGTGGATGGCCACGACCGCGCCCGTCCCTTCGTCCCCCACGAGCACCGGCACACAATCGGCCGTACGCACGCCCACCGCGACAGCGGGGGTCTGCGCAAAGAGCGCGTCCGCGTGCTCCGCGCGCAGCCTCTGCTGGGCGAGCCCCGCGTCGAGCACGAACGCCTCGACGTCGAGGCACCGCACGCCGTGGACCTGGCTCGACTCCGCGAGGCGCGTCGCGTCGTAGCCCACCGCGCGCGCCCAGAGCGCGTGGTTCTCCGCGACGGCCGTTGCATCGTCGCCCACGTTCCGAGCGAGGTTCATCGCGTCGAAGGGCGGCCGGCTGACCCCGCCCTCACGCGTCGAGAAGCCATGCTGGAAGCCAGCGCCTCGGAGCCTTCGCGACGTGATCAAGGTGCGCTCCTCGTGAGGTCAGTACGGGTCGAATTCCATCGTGCTGTCGCGCTCGGCGTTGAAGCGGCGGAGCTCCTCCGTCGTGAACGCGTCCGGAGCGTTGCGGGGCAACTGCGCCTGGATGAACTCGATCACCTGGCTCCGAACCTGGAGACCGTCGCCCTCCTCTTCGCAGTCGTCCCACATCCGGAAGATCGCACGACGCCGCAGGAAGGCCGGACGCTCGCTGTTCCAGATCGACGCCAAGCGGCCCGGCACACCGCGGAGCGCCGACTCGCGCTCGCGCATGCGCGCCTCCGTCTCGAGACGCGCGCGCACTTCCTCCGTGTGCTCCATGAACCACTCGCGCTCGGCCGCGTAGGGGTCTTGCCCCGAGCCCCGCATCGCCATGTCCGTGAGATCGAAGCGCGCAGGTCCGCCCTGCAACATCTCGTCGGCCTGCACCGCGTCGCGGTCCGAGAAGCTCACGGCGCCATCGGGGGCGATGCGCGCGGTGAACGCGTGGCCCCGGTACTCGAGCGATCCATCCGGCCGCGGCGTGAGCGTCGGCTCCGTGCGCGTGAGCCAGGGGCGCGCCATCGCCGTGCCGCGAAGGTGGCCCGTCAGCTGTCCCTCGACCTCGGCTGCCGTCGCCAGTTGGGGCCGGCCCCCCGTCGCTCCGAGGCCAGCCGGTCCGGAAGGTTGGCTCGGCCCAGCCGCGCCCTGCACGACGAACGAAGACGCCGCCGAGCCCGGCGCGATCAAGGCCGCGAGACGTGCCCGCTCCTCGGCATCCGTGGGCCCCGCCGACTCGGGCGCGACGCTGGGCATCTGAATGCCGGCGCTGGGCATCTGGATGTCGGGGCCGGGCACTTGGTCCCCGGGCGCGAGCGCCGCCTCGGTCGACGGTGTGAGCGCCCCCGGCTCGGGCACCGTCGTGGGCGCGGGCGCCTGCTCCGAGCGCGGGGCCTGTGGCGCGGACGGCGCGGGCGACACCGGCTCCACCGTCGGCTCCGGCACGTCGAGCGTGGTCGCCTCGATCAGCTCGATCTCGATCTCGGCGGAGCGCTCGAGGAGCGCGAGGCGATCGGGCAGCGCGAGAAGGACCGCCACGAAGAGCGCGTGCGCCACCAGCGACGCGACGAGGGCGCGCGTCGAACGCGAGACGACCTCGCGCGCCTCCCGCGCCACCTCTCGCACGTTCCTCTCGCCGCGCTCGTCCACTCGCGTCACCAGCCACTACGACGTGCAGAACGCCGCAGAGGGCTCCCGCATGTCCGCCCGACCCGGGCAACGTGCCGTTCCTTGGCTCCGCCGGCCACAAGGCAGCCTCGCGTCGCGCACCCCACGCTCAGCTGATCGCGCCTCCGCCCGCCTGATCTTCGCGCATGTGGCAGTTCTTGTACTTCTTGCCGGAGCCGCACCAACAGGGGTCGTTCCGGCCGACCTTGGGCTTGTCCCTGCGGATGGGGTCGGGAGCGCGCGAGGCCTCGACCGAGCTCGCCGGGCCCTCGCCCGGGCCGCTCTCCTCCGCGCGAGGCGACGCCGCCGCTGCAACCGGCGGCGAGCGGAGCGCCGCCGCCCGCGCCGCGGCCGCCTGGAGCGCCGCGATCTGGGCCGCGCTCATGGATGCCCCCGCCGCGGGTGCCGCGGCGGTCTGCACCGCCGAGGCAGGCGACGGCGCGACCGCGCCGGCTCCCTGAGCTGCGAGCGTCTGCCGTGCGCGCGCCGCGGCCGCGAGCGCGGCGGCCTGCGCGGGAGAGAGCCCGGCCTGCGGACGGACGGCGCGCCCGCCCACTTGCTGCGCCGCCGGCGCCTCCTGGATGTTGATCGATCCCGGGTGCTGAGCCCGCAGGCGCCCGAGCTGCCGATCGGCCTCGCGGCGACGATCCTCCTCGATCCGGCGGATGTCGTCCTCACGCACGACCTTGATCGCGAACATCTGCTTGCAGACCTCCTCCTTGCAGGACTCGGTCATGTTCACGAAGATGTCGTAGCCCTCCTTCTTGTACTCCTTCTTCGGGTCCCGCTGGCCGTAGCCGCGCAGGCCGATACCGTCGCGGAGCTGCTCCATCGTCGTCAGGTGCTCGAGCCACTGGCGGTCGATCTCCCGCAGGTAGAAGTTGCGGAACATCCGCAGGAAGTCCGGCCCGATGTCCGACTCCTTCTTGTCGAGCACCGTCTCGGCGTCTTGGTAGAGGCGCGAAGCGAGCTCTTGCAGGTCCCCGCTCTTGGCGCTCGCCTTGAGCCCGAAGACCCGCTTGTAGCTCTCCTCGAGGCCCCGGATGTCCCAGTCGGTCGGGTGCTTGTTCTCCGGGCAGTGCACCTCGACCGACTTGAGGAGGAGGTGCTCGACCAGGTCGAGCAATCGCTCGTTCTGCTCCGTGAGCGAGAGCGCGACCTCCTCGACGAGGTAGGCGACGAGCTTCTCGGGCTCCTTGGCGAGCTTGCCCACGGTGATCCGGCATCCGAAGGACTCGTAGAGGTTGCGCTCGATCGCCGCGGCGCGGACCTCCTTGATCTCCGAGATCGGGCCGGAACGAACGAATTTCACCCAGGCGTCGCGCTCCTCGGGCGAAGCATCCGGCGGCGGCTGCGGCGGCCCGCCGTGGAAGCGCACCATCTGCTCCACCATCGGCTGTACCTGCTTGGTGTACTCCGGCCTCGCCTTCGACACGACGCGCTCGGGCTCCTTGCCCGCCTTGCGCTCTTCCTCGGTAGGCACCGTGCGGTACTGGCCCTCGAGAACCTGTCGGCGCAACGTGTACACGCTCTTGCGCTGCTGGTTCATCACGTCGTCGTACTCGAGCAGGTTCTTGCGGATGTCGAAGTTCCGCTCCTCGACCTTCTTCTGTGCGTTCTCGACGCTCTTGGTCACCCAAGGGTGCTCGATCGGCACGCCCTCTTCCATCCCGAGCGTCGCCATCATCGTCTGGATGCGGTCGCCGCCGAAGATGCGCATGAGGTCGTCTTCGAGCGAGAGATAGAACCGCGACGCGCCCGGATCTCCCTGGCGTCCCGCGCGCCCGCGCAGCTGGTTGTCGATGCGTCGGCTCTCGTGGCGCTCGGTGCCGATGATCTGGAGGCCTCCGGCGGCGATGACCTCCTTCTTCTCGCGCGCGCAGATCTCTTCGTACTTCTTCTGGGCGTCCCAGACCGCCGCGTCGAAGCGGACCTTGTCGTCGAGGAGCGGCACCGGGGGGCCGGCGTCGCCCTCGGCTGGAGACGGTCCGATGGGGCCGCGGTAGCCGTCCCCGAGCGCCGCGATCTCCGCGCGCGCTCTGTCGAGCACCTCCATGCGCCCGAGCATCTCGGGGTTGCCGCCGAGCAGGATGTCGGGGCCACGACCGGCCATGTTGGTCGCGATCGTGATCGCGCCTTTGCGCCCCGCCTGCGCGACGACGTACGCCTCTCGCTCGTGCTGCTTGGCGTTGAGGAGGTTGTAGGGGACGCCCTTCTTGTCGAGCATCTTGGCGAGCGCCTCGGACTTCTCGACGCTCGTCGTGCCGACCAGGACGGGCTGGCCGGCCTTGTTGCACTCGACGATGTGCTCGAAGACGGCCTTGAACTTCTCGCGCTCGGTCTTGTAGACGAGGTCGTCGTAGTCGATGCGCTTGATGGGCTTGTTCGTCGGGATGACGACGACTTCGAGGTTGTAGATCTTGTGGAACTCGGGGGCCTCGGTGTCCGCCGTGCCCGTCATGCCCGCGAGCTTGCGGTAGAGGCGGAAGTAGTTCTGGAACGAGATTGTCGCGAGCGTCCGGCTCTCGCTCTGGATCGGGACACGCTCCTTGGCCTCGACGGCCTGGTGCAGGCCATCGCTCCATCGGCGGCCTGCCAGCGTCCGCCCGGTGAACTCGTCGACGATCACGACCTTCTGGTCGGGCGCGACGAGGTAGTGCTGGTCGCGCTTGTACAGGGTGTGCGCTCGGAGCGACTGCTGAAGGATGTGGATGGCCTCGAGGTTCGCGAGATCGAAAAGGTTCGGGACGGCGATGATCTTGCGCTCGAAGAGCATCGACTGCGCGAGCTCGATCCCCTCGTCGGTCATCGAGACCTGGTGGTTCTTCTCGTCGAGAACGTAGTGCTCGTCCTTGCGGAGCTTCGGCATGAGCTCCGCGATCTGCGCGTACTTGGCCGACGCAGGCTGGCCCTCGCCCGAGATGATCAGCGGCGTCCTGGCCTCGTCGACCAGGATGGAGTCCACCTCGTCCACGATCGCGAAATTCAGCTCGCGCTGCGCGTAGTCGTGGATGGAGAACTTCATGTTGTCGCGCAGGTAGTCGAAGCCGAATTCGTTGTTCTGGCCGTACGTGATGTCTGCGCGGTACGCGGCCTTCTTCTCGGCATCGCTCTGCTGGGGGTAGACGACCCCCGAGCTCAAGCCGAGGAAGCCGTAGAGCCGACCCATCCACTCCTGGTCGCGCTTGGCGAGGTAGTCGTTCACCGTGACGACGTGAACGCCTTTGCCCGAGAGGGCGTTGAGGTAACACGCGAGCGTGGCGACGAGGGTCTTGCCCTCGCCCGTCTTCATCTCGGCGATCTTGCCGTCGTGCAGCACCATGCCGCCGATGAGCTGCACGTCGTAGTGGCGCATGTTGAGGGCGCGCTTGCCGCCCTCGCGGCACACGGCAAACGCATCGATCAGCACGTCGTCGAGCTTCGCGCCCCGGTCGATCTTCTCCCGCATCTCCGCCGTGCGCTGGCGGAGCTGCTCGTCCGTGAGCTTCTGAATCTTCGGCTCGAGCTCGTTGATCGCGTTGACCCGAGGCTGGATCTTCTTCAGCTGACGCTCGTGGCTCGTTCCGAAGATCTTCTGGAGAAAGGCTTGAATCATCGAGGCGCCTCGGAGGGGACGTGGGCCGGGCTGCGCGGCCGGAGGAGCCAGTCGCAGACGACCGCAGGGCGAAAGGTCGGCCAGCGTAGGTCGCCGCCCGAGCCGGCGCAACGCCCCCCTGGGCGTCGATCTTCCCTCTTTCTCGGGCGAATTCGAGCCGCTTCAGCCCAGGAAGTACGGGCGCGCCACGAGGAACGCGGCGCCCAGCAAGATGGCCAGGGCAATCGCGCACACGAAGCCGCCGACGGTCAGCCACGATCGCCAGCGCGCGCCCCGGTCGTCCGCATGCTCGGCCCCGGCCTCGAGCATCACGGCCCGCGCCTCGCGCGTGGAGGCGAGCCCGCGCCGCGTGATCGCTCCGAGGATCACGACGATCCCGAGCAGCACGCCGAGCGCGCAGAAGAGGCGCATGCGCTCGCGTACTTCGCTCAGGCGCGCCTCGTCGCCTGCGAAGCCCGACGCCGGCGCAGGGACTGCGATCAGCTCGGTCTCGAGCCGCAGCGTCGCCCAGCGCTCGGCCTCCTCGCGATCGCTCCCTCGGCGCCAGCCCGCCCCCAGCATCGCCTCCAGATCCCGGTCCCGCTCGGGGCCGAGGACCACGCGCTGGTAGGCGCGCTCGCTCGACGCGACGTCCGCCCGCGCCTGAACCCGCACGACACCGAGCGGCGCCGAGAGCCCGTGGAGCGAGAGCGTCTCGCCGCGACGCATCGATCGCGCGAGCGCCCAGCGGTTGCCGAGGTGGACGTCGATCAACATCGCGTCGCGGCCGAGCGGCGGCTCGCCTCTCACGACGAGCCGCCCCGCGTCGTCGCTCACTTCGATCCAGGGCGTCGCCAGACCCACGGGCAGCTGAAGCTCGGTGCCCACCCCAAGCGGCTCGAGGCGCACGCGGCACCTCGCCTCGGGGCCGTGCACGCGGACGTCGACCGACACGAGCGCGCGGCCGACGCGGGTCTCGCCGATCTCCATCGGCGTGCACTCCGAAAGCCTCGGTACGACGTCGTTCTGCCCTCGCCAGAACCAGAGTCGGCACGTCCTCTCGGGCACGCAGACTCCACCCTCGACGCGCACGTCGAGGTCTGGCAAGGCCGCCTCGAGCTCGGGCGGACGCGCGAGCGACAGCACCTGCAAGCCATCCGCGACGCGCGGCTGCACGGGCTCCGGCCCCACTGTGTCGACACGGACGAGGGTGCGCTCCGCGGTCGCGAGCCGAGCGCCGGAGGGCGCCAGCGCGCGCACGGAGAGCGAGCCGTCGCTCTCCCATTCGCCCTGGAAGGTATAGGGCACCGCCAGCGCGAGGTCCTCACCCGCGGTGCCGGAGTCCTCCTCGGGCAGCGCGACCAGCACACGCGGCACCCCGACGCGCGGCCCCGCGGCGCTCTCGAGATCCGCGAGCACCCGGGCGCGCACCGGGACACGCCCGTCACCGTCGATCACGGCGGGCGCCCACACCTGGACCTCGTGGGTCACCCTGATCTGCTCCACGGCGAGCGTGCCGATCACGAGCGCGACCGACGCGACGCCCGCGAGCGCCGCGAGCGCCAGGTCGAGCCCGCTCCGGTCACCGGGCTGCATCGATTGCGGATGCTACGCCCACGCTCCGGCGTGAGGGAAGACCGCGCCACGAGAGACGTAGCAACGAGGGCCGTGCACCAGACGAGCTCATCCACGAGGCGTTCATGAGAGGCGGGGGCTGGGGCTACCTCTGGTACTACGCGCTGGTGATGTTCGCGTCCTACGCGTTGCGGTACCCACCGCTGCTCGTCGCGGTCGTCCTCTTCTTCGTCCTCCGACGCTACATCCCGGATCCGTGGGCGCTGCTCAAGACCTTCGGGCGAATCTCGACGCTCAAGCGTCTCATCGAGGCCAACCCCGCCAACGTCACCGCACGCCGCGATCTCGCGATGATGTATCTCGAGCAGCGCCGCCCCGGCGCAGCGCTCGAGAAGATCGAGGAGGCGCTCACGCGCTTCCCGACCGACGCGGAGCTCCTGTTCCTCAAGGGCGTCGCGCACCACATGCGGGGGGAGTACGTGCGGGCGACGCAGCCGCTCGTCGACGCGGTGCAGACCGATCCTCGCCTGCGCTTCGGAGAGCCCTACCTCCTCGCCGGCGACTGCCTCCTCGAGCTCGGCAAGCACGAAGAGGCCATCGACGCCTACGACCGCTTTCTCTCCATCCAGTCGTCCTCGCTCGAAGGCCACGTGAAGAAGGCCCGCGCTCACCGCGCCGCCGACGAGAAGGACGCTGCCGAGCAAGAGCTCGCGCAAGCCCTCAGCGTATGGTCGCAGATCCCCGGGTTCCAGCGTCGACGCCAGTTCCCCTGGTGGCTGCGCGCGCACCTCGCCCGCATCCTCGGTTGAGGCCCGTGCAGTCGCGACGGCCGCACGGCCTCTCGAGCGAGCTCAGAAGCGGATCCCCTGCGCCATCCCCTCGGCGATCTCCTGGATGTCCGCATGGTCGTTGAGGGCGACCATCACGATGACGGGAATGCACACGGCCAGGTAAGCGCCGGTGCTGATGAGCAGGATGTCGAGCCACGCGTCCGTGTTGCCCATGGACAGCGGCAGGAGCGCACCGAGCGCATATCCCACGCTCGCGACCCCGAAGAGGACCCAGCCGGCGATGCGAATCCCCTCGCGGCTCTCGTAGTCGAGCTGGAGCGTCGTGTCTCGCTCGAGGTGAAAGATGGAGTGGTCGGCGCGTCGCGCCATGCCATTGCCCTGCGAGACCCCGAGCGTGTAGCTGCCCGCGGGCACCTGCTGCTCGCACGGCGCCCCACAGACGAGAGCGAACTGATCGATCGCCGCCGTGCCGATCCCGCGCCCCGTCCAGACCGAGACGCTGGCCGTGCCGGTGAGGCGGTGGAGCGACAAGTCCTCGACCGTGCCGACGACCCGGACGTTCACCATGGGGCTCACCACCGGACTCGGGACGACCGTCGGCGAGAGATACCCCGGCTCCGCGAGAATCGGCCCGCTGGGCGGCGCCGGCGCCGGCCCGACTCGCAGCACCTCCGCAGCGGGAAAGGTCCGCACCTCTCCCGTCGCGAGCTGGATGGTCACGTGGTCGCCCGGGAGGTTCTCGACGAGGGTCCCACGAACCATCCCGCCGTTGCGCAACTCGACGACGTCGGGGGGCGCCTGCGCGCCCGCCGTGCCCACGACCATCCCGATCCCGACGAGCGCCACAAAGAGCGCTGCGATCCATCGACCTCGCATCGTCGCCTCCTTCCTTCAGCCCGCGCGCTTCGCAGAGCCTGGGCTCTCCGGATGCACGACCTCGTGCGCATGCATCCACTTCTTGATGAGCGGCGTGAGGA
>JBKDQC010000545.1:0-3248 GCA_046342295.1 Deltaproteobacteria bacterium
GAAGCAACTCCGCACGGCCATCTCCGACTACCTGTACGCGCACAACCATGCACCGACACCCTTCCGGTGGGTGAAGACCGCCGACGAGATCCTCGCGTCCATCGCACGCTTCGCCACCCAAACCCTGGAGGCTCACCGCGAGGGCTGACCCTTGATCGACTTCACTGATCCAGGGGACTAGCCCTTGACGCCGCCGGCCGTGAGGCCGTGGATCAGCTGGCGCTGGAGCACGTAGAAGAGCGCCATGACTGGGACCGACACGAGGATCGCCCCGGCGGCGAAATGCCCGAGGTTCGCGTCGTGCTCGGTCGCGTAGCTCTGGAGGAGGATCGGGAGCGTGTAGTGCTCCTCGCGGGTGAGGAAGGTGGCCGCGAGGGCGAACTCGTTCCAGGCGCTCATGAACGCGAAGAGTGCGGTGATCGCGAGCGCCGGGCGCGCCGCCGGGAGCGCCACGCGCACGAAGGCTCCAAAGCGCGTGGCCCCATCCACCATCGCGGCCTCCTCGAGCTCTCTCGGGATCGCGTCGAACGCGCCGCGCAGCTGGAAGAGCGCGAACGGCACCGCGCTCGTCGCGTACACGAGGACGAGGCCGCTGAGGGTGTCGAGCAGACCGACCGCGTCGAGCAGCAGATACAGGGGCACCGAGGCGGCGACGCCGGGGAACATCTGCGTCGCGAGGAGGCTCTTGACGGAAAAGTCCTTCCCGACGAACTCGAAGCGCGAGAGGGCGTAGGCGGCGGGGGTGGCGATGGCGATCGCGACGAGCGCCGTCATCGACGACACGAAGGTGGAGCTCCAGAGCTGCCGCAGGAACATGAGGCGCCCCTCACCATCGGTCCGCCCGACGACGGCGGTGAAGTGATCGAGCGAGAGGTTCTCCGGCAGCGGCAGCGCACGCGCCTCGGGGACGATCCCCTCGGAGAACGCGAGCGCGATCACCCAGAGGATCGGATAGACGGCGAAGACGACCGCCGCGATGAGCAGCGCGTGCACGAGCGCGCCACGCAGCACCCCCGAGAGGCGCCTGCCACCGAGGGGAGCCGGCGTGTCGGGCACCCCGCTCACGTCGCCTTCCTCGGCCGGCTCGGGGCGCCCGAGGCGCCCGGCACGTAGCGCGTGCTGAGCAGCAGGATGCCGAAGATGAGCACCGCATACGCCGCCGCGTAGCCGGTCTGGTGACCGCGCGTGAAGGCCCAGCGGTAGGCCTCGGACACCAGGATCTCGGTGGAGCCGTCCGGCTCACCCGCGCTCACCAAGAATACGACGTTGAACATGTTGAAAGTCCACACCGCACCCATCGCGACGGCGGGCAGGAGCGACGGCCCGAGCATCGGCAGGGTGATGAGGCGGAACTGGTCCCAGGGCCCGGCGCCGTCGACCTCCGCGGCCTCGTAGAGGTCCTTCGAGATCGACGTCAGCGCGCCGAGCGTCACGACCATCATGAAGGGAAAGCCGAGCCACACGTTCGTCGCGACATTCGCGGCGAACGCCGTCGAGAAATGGGCAAACCAGCTCACGGGCTCGACGCCCACGAGGTCCAGGATCGCGTTCACTGCGCCCAGCTGTCGGTGGAACATCCCGCGCCACGCGAGGGCGGTGACATAGCTCGGCACCGCCCACGGCAGGATGAGCAGGACCCGGTAGAGCGTCTTCATCCGAAGCACCGGTCGCGAGAGCGCGAGCGCGAGCGCCACGCCGATCCCCACGTGGAGCGACACGTTCACGACGGTCCAAAGCACCGTCACACCGAGGACCACGTAGAAGCTGCCGTGCGAGAGCAGCGCACCGCCGCGGGCCGTGAGGATGTCGACGTAGTTGGCGAGCCCCACGTAGTGCAGCTCGCTCCCCTGCCCGGCGTAGAACGACGTTCCGGCGCCCACCACGAGAGGGAAGACCACCAGCACGAGCACCGCGAACAGCGCGCGGGCGACCCACGCATAGGCGGGCATCGAGCGCGCGATCCCTTCGCGAACCTCGGCCCGCAGGAGCTGGCGCACGAGCGAGACCATGATCAGCACGAGCGCGCTCGAGAGGGCGACGAGACCCCAGGTGGGATCCCGCCGAGCCGGTGGTGGCCGCGTCTCGTCCTCGAATCGGTGGCCCGCCTCGGCGAGCGCCTCGCGCGCGGGCATCTCGCCGCGGAGCACCTTGCGGATCGCGCGATCGACCGGCCCGAAGACGCGGCTCATGTGCGGATGGGTCGGCATGGGCCGCGCCGCGGCGGCCGCATCGCGAAACGCACGGAGGTTCGGCCGCGCGGCGAGGCGAGCGTCCTCCCAGGCGGCACGCGAGGCCACGACCTGACCTCCTTCGAGCGCGCGGATGCGGGCGCCCTCCGGCCCCGCCAAGAAGAGCGCGAGCGCTCGCGCCGCCTCGTGTCGCGCCTCGGGCGATCCAGCCCCGGCCTCGCTGTCGCGGGAGGCCAGGACGAGCGACTCGATCGTCGAGAAGGGAACGAGTGGCGCCGAACGTCCGTCGGAGACCAGGACGCGCGGCAGCGGCCTCACCTCGTAGCGAAGCTCGGACGGCAGGTCCGGCGCGAGCCACGGACCGCTGACGGCCGCGACCACGCGCCCGCTGCGGAAGAGGTTCCGGACCAAATCGCCGGAGCTCTCCGATGGGACGACCTCGGCCTCGATCAGCGCGTGCATACGCTCGAGCGCGGCCGAAGCCTCCGCCCCCTCGAGCGAGAATCGACCGCCGTCGTCGATGTGCCGGGCGCCGTAGGCGTGGAACATCGCCGCGCTCGCGTACGTCGAGTCGAGCTCCCACGCGATCGGGAACGACCCCGCTGGCAGGCTGGGTCGCAGCGCCTCGAGCTCCTCGAGGGTCGCGAGGGGCGCACCGCGCGCGAGCGCCGTGTTCACGTACAAGACCAGGCTCTTGGCGGAGAGGGGGACGCCCCAGAGGACATCGCCGTAGCGAAGCGCCTCGAGGTGCGCGGGCTCGAAGTCGGACACGACCGCCGGCTCGAGCGCCCCGAAGTCGCGCACGAGCGCCTGCTCGACGTAGCTCGCGACGCGGTCGTGCGCGTCGACGAAGACGTCGGGGCCATTGCCCACGGGGATCGCGGCCTGGAGCTTCGAGGCGTACGCGCCGAACGGGATCGCGGTGACTTCCACGCGAACGTCGCGCCCCGCGGCGACCTCGCGGGCCTCGAAGGCCTCGACGGCGGCCTCGAGCCCCCGCGCCTCGCTCTCGCCGTAGGCGTGGAACATCGCCGCGCTCGCGTACGTCGAGTCGAGCTC
>JBKDQC010000546.1:0-9343 GCA_046342295.1 Deltaproteobacteria bacterium
CAGTTGAACGTGCTCGCAGAGATGCAACTGGCTCGACCCCGCGTCGTGCCCCTCGGGCTATTACTGCAACGGACAGGCAACCGGGACCTGCAACGCGGGGCTCTGTCTGCCGGGTGCGCCTGGCGGCGGTGCCCTCGGCGATCCCTGCGGCAGCGCCACCGAGTGCAGCACGCTCTTCTGCGCCGAGGGCACGTGCTCGACGCCCTGCATCCCCGGCGGCGCCAGCGGGTGTCCCGACGGCACGACCTGCCAGATGGGTGTCAGCGCGGACTGTGGCTCTTGCCAGCGCGCCGCCGGGCTGGGCGACGCCTGCCTGACGAACGAAGAGTGCGCGTCGCGCATGTGTGCGGCGGCGGGAGGCATGTCGTTCTGCACGTCGTTCTGCGACGCGTCTCGGCCATGCCCTTCGGGTTTCTCCTGTCTACCGGTCGACGCGACGACCTCGGTCTGCGCGCCCGACCGCGGAGGACTCGGGGCTCCGTGCACCAGCAACGAGGCCTGCGCGAGCGGCATCTGCGCGACGTTCGGCTCGGGCCCGGCGTGCACGAGGACGTGTGACGCCACGAACGCTTGTCCTCGTGACTACGAGTGCGCGCTGACCGGCGACGGTGTGACCTCGGTCTGCCAGCGGAGCATCCCGACGCGCTCGAACCTCTCGGGCGGCTGCGGTCGGTGTGCAGCGTCGGCGACGGGTGCGCGCCCGCTCGGGTGGGCCTCGCTCTCGCTGCTCGGTTTGCTCCTCGCGCGGCGGACCTCTCGGCGCAAGCGAGGCGCAGGGACCCGCAGCGAGCGCTGAAGGCTTCCCATTCCCCCATCGACCACATCGGAGGTGCCGGGCCAGGTTCCGTCGATCCTCGCCTGGCTCGAGCCACACCGTCGCGCGCTCGTGCTCGGGGTCGTCTGGCTGGTGCTGACGCAGGGCGCAGAGAAGGCGATCCCGTGGCTCTTCCGGGACGGGATCGATGCGCTGCTCGCCGGCGACCTGGACGCCGTGGCGCACGCGGCGCTGTGGGTCATCGTCGTGGCGCTCGGGGCCTGGGCAGTCCGGACCGTGAGCCGCATCCAGATCTTCAACGTCGGACGGGACATCGAGTTCGAGCTGAGGAACGCGCTCCTCCGCAAGCTTCACCAGCTTGGGCCCTCTTTCTTCCGGACCCTCTCGACCGGCGAGATCATGAGCCGGGCGACGAACGATCTGACGCAGGTACGCCTGCTCGTCGGCTTCGGCGCGCTGAACCTCGTCAATTCGATCCTGGCATTCGCATCTGCGATCGCTCTCATGGCCATCGTCTCGCCCCGGCTGACGCTCCTGGCGCTGCTGCCGTATCCGTTCCTCGCGCTTTCGGCGATGGGCTTCTCGCGCGTGATGTTCCGCCGCTCGAACCTCGTGCAAGGAGCGCTCGCGAAGCTCGCCGAGCGCGTCCAGGAAGACGTGGCGGGCGTGCGCGTGGTCCGGTCTCTCGGTCTAGAGGCACGGCAGGCGGACCGCTTCGAGCGTGCGAACGCCGAGGCCGTCGAGCACAACCTCGCGCTGGTCGCGACCCGGGGGCTGATGTTCCCGGTGCTGATGGGCCTGTCGTCGATCGGGACGCTCGTGGTCCTCTACCAGGGCGGGATGATGGTGCTCGAGGGCTCGCTCACGGTGGGCGAGCTCGCGGCGTTCCAGGCGTACCTCGCGCAACTCGTCTGGCCAACGCTGGCGCTCGGGTACCTGCTCGCGGTCGTCACCCGGGGCCGCGCGGCGTACGAGCGCGTCGCGGACGTGCTGGCGCGACGGCCGGCCGTCGCCGAAGCGCCAGGGGCACGTGCGGCGCCGACCGGCGGTTCGCTCGCGGTGCGTGCCCTCTCGTACCGCATCGACGGTCGCGACGTGCTCCGTGACGTCTCGTTCGAGGTGCCCGCCGGGGGCTCGATCGCGATCGTGGGCGCGACCGGCAGTGGAAAGTCGACGCTCGCAGCGCTTCTCGCCAGGCTGCTCCCGACCCCGGTCGACACCGTCTTCCTCGACGGTGAGGACATCACCGGGCTCACGCTGCGCTCGCTCCGGCACACCGTCGGCTACGCCCAGCAGGAGCCTTTCCTGTTCTCCACCACCGTGGAGCACAACCTCGAGCTCGGACTGTCCCGCTCGCTCGAGCCTGCGTCCGCGGACGCGGCCGCGCGACTTCGTGCGGCCGCGGCCGAGGCGGCCGTGCTCGAGGAGATCGAGGACATGCCCGAGGGCTTCCAGACCATCGTCGGAGAGCGCGGTGTGCAGCTCTCCGGAGGGCAGAAGCAGCGCCTGGCGCTCGCGCGCGCTCTCCTCGACGCGCCCCGCGTGCTCGTCCTCGACGACCCGCTCAGCGCGGTCGATGCCCGAACCGAGGAGCGCATCTTGGCCGCCATCGATCGCGCCGCCGAGGGGCGTACGCTGGTGCTCGTCACGCACCGGATCGCCGCGGCGCGCCGCGCCGACCGCACGCTCGTGCTCGATCAGGGGCGCGTCGTGGAGGAAGGGACCCACGACGCGTTGATCGCGAGCGGTGGACACTATGCGCGGCTCGAGGCGCGCCAGCGCTTGGAGCGGGAGATCGATCCGCCGAGCTCCGAGCCACCGGGGGGCGCGACGTGAGCGCCGTTCGACCTGCGGGTGTTCGCCCGCCCCTCGAGAGCGCGGGCGGCGACGACAAGACGTATGACGTCGTTCTTCTACGGCGACTGGCGCCCTTCGCGAGACCCTCGTTGGCGCTGTTCGTCGTGGCGGCTGCTCTCGTCCCGCTCACCTCGCTCTCGGGCCTCGTGCAGCCCCTCCTCCAGCGGGCCGCAGTGCAAGCCGCGATCGTGGACCACAGCGCGGCCGACCTGCTCCAGGTCGCGTTCCTCTTCGGGGTCGCGGTCCTCGTCGAGTTCTTCACGCGCTTCTCCCAGACCTACGCGTTGCAGCTCGGAGGCCAGCGCACGATCGCAGCGCTCCGTCGTGCGGTGTACTCGAAAGTTCAGCGTCTCCCGCTCGCCTACCTGGATCGGACACCCGTCGGCCGGGTCGTCACGCGCGTCACCAACGACGCCGACGCCCTCGGCGAGCTCTTCGCGTCGGGGGCGATCCTCGGCCTCGCCGACCTGCTGACGCTCACCGGGATCGTGGGCTTCATGTTCTACCTGGACGTGCGCCTGACGCTCGTCACGCTGCTCGCCGTGCCGCCCCTGGTCGCGGCGGTGCAGTGGATCCGGGTGCGCGCCCGCGAGGCGTTTCGCGCGATCCGAGCGAGCATCGCGCAGCTCAACGCCTACATGTCGGAGCAGGTGCAGGGCATGGCGGTGGTTCAGGCATTTGGGCGGGAGGCCGAGTGCCTCGCGGAGTACGGCGAGATCAACGGGCAGCACCGCGACGCCAACTTCCGCTCGATCCGCTACGACGCGCTCCTCTACTCGGTCGTCGAGTCGATCGCCGCGATCACCGTCGCCATCGTCCTCTGGTACGGCTCGGTTCGCGCGGGGTTGGTCGATGCGGAGAGCTCGGCTCCGTACGTGGGCACGGTGATCGCCTTCTACGAGTACGTGCAGCGTTTCTTCGGGCCGATCCGGGATCTCTCGACCAAGTACACCGTCCTTCAGAGCTCGCTCGCTGCCGCAGAGCGCGTGTTCGCGCTGCTCGACCATGCAGAGACGGACGCGCCCGAGGGGCTCCCGGTTCCTCCGTACGCGAGCTCGCCCGAGAACGTCGCGCTCGAGCTCCGGGGCGTCTCGTTCGGCTACCGCCGCGACCAACTCGTTCTTCGCGACGTCGACCTCGTCGTGCGACGCGGGGAGCGTGTCGCGATCGTGGGGCCGACCGGTTCGGGCAAGACGACCATCACGTCGCTTGCCGTGCGCCTCTACGACGTCACTGGCGGGCATGTGCTGGTCGATGGGAGGGACGTTCGAGAGCTGCGCTCGAGGGAGCTGCGCGGCCGCTTCGCGTTCGTCCCGCAGGACGTCTTCCACTTCGCGGGGACGGTCGCGGAGAACGTGGCCGCGTTCTCTCCCGATCGCGACGATGCGCGGGTGCGCGCTTGCCTCGAGCGCGTGGCCGTGTGGGAGCTCGTGGCCTCTCGTGGAGGGCTGTCGGCGCGCGTCGACGAGCGGGGTACGAACTACTCGGTCGGCGAGCGCCAACTGATCGCGTTCGCTCGCGCTCTCTACCTGGACCGCTCGGTGCTCGTCCTCGACGAGGCCACGGCCAACGTGGACTCGCACACCGAGGCGCGCCTCGAGCGCGCCGTCGGTACGCTCCTCGAGGGCCGCACGGCGATCGTCATCGCGCACCGCCTCAGCACGATCCGGAGCGCGGACCGTATCGTGGTCCTCTCGAAGGGGCGCGTGGCGGAGGAGGGCACCCACGAGCAACTCCTCGCCGCGAATGGCCTCTACGCCCGCCTTCACGCATTGCAGTTCGCCCGCGAAGGGGCGTGAAGAAGCCCGTGCGCCTTCGGCTGGCCCGAACGCGCCCGCCGTGCTTCATCCGACGCCATGGCGCTCACCCAGCTCGAAGGCACGTACGAGACCCCGGCCGGCGCGCGCTTCGCGCTCGTCGTCGGTCGATTCAACCATTTCATCACCGATCGCCTCGTCGAAGGCGCGCTCGACGCTCTGCGCCGTCACGGCGTCGCGGATGATCAGGTCACCGTCGCGCGCGCACCAGGGAGTTACGAGATCCCGCTGGCCGTCCGCCGCTTCGCGCAGAGCGGGAAGGTCGACGCAGTGATCGCGCTCGGCGCCGTGATCCGCGGCTCCACCCCGCACTTCGACTTCGTCGCCGGTGAGGTCGCCAAGGGATGTGCCCAGATCATGCTGCATACCGGCGTGCCCGTGATCTTCGGAGTCCTCACCACGGACACCATCGAGCAAGCGATCGAGCGCGCCGGCACCAAAGCCGGGAACAAGGGGTGGGAGGCCGCCCTCTCGGCGATCGAGATGGTGCAGCTCGGTCGCACGATGGCCAAGGCTGGGTTCTGAGGAGATGGGGCCCGCGTGGTCCCTCGAAGCCAGGAGAGGAGCAGTCCGTGGGTGCGAGGAGACGTGGGCGCGAGGCGGCGCTCCAGATGCTTTACCAGATGGAGGCCTCCGGTGTGTCCGCCGAAGAGGTGATCCGTTTGTTCTGGTCGAGCTTTCCACCACATCCGGTCGAGGGTGCCGAGGGCGCTCCGCTCGCCGTGGGAGAGGAGACGGTCGACCCTGCCGAGCGCGAGGGCGCTGACTTCGCGAACAGCATCGTTCGTGGCTTCGCGGCTGATCGCTCTCGGATCGACGAGCTCATCCGAGCCGTCAGCCAGCACTGGCGCCTCGAGCGCATGACCCGCGTGGACCGCAACGTCCTGCGGCTCGGCGCCTGGGAGCTCGTCGCGTGCAGCGACATCCCGCGGCGGGTCACCTTGAACGAGTCCATCGAGCTCGCGAAGCGTTTCGGCACCGAGACCAGCGCGTCGTTCGTCAACGGGGTGCTCGACCGCATCGCGTCCGATCTGAAGAAGGAGTAGCGCTTTGGACGTGCGCTTCGTCGCACCCGACCTCCGCAAGCTCGACCTCCTCGACGCGGAGGCGTTCGCGCTTCCGGTGCACAGCGACGAGCGGCCGCTGCGGGGCGCCACGGGGCTCCTCGACTGGCGCCTCTGCGGGCGCTTCTCGAGGCTCGTCGTGCGCGGGCGCCTCACGGGGCAGGAAGGGGAGCGGCTCCTGGTCCCGACCGGCGGTCGGCTCGCGTTCGAGAAGGTCGTCCTCGTCGGTGCCGGTCCGAGCGCGGCCTTCGACCGGGCCCACGCAGTGCGCACGATCCGCGCGATGCTCGAGGTGCTCGACGGCCTCCGGGTGCGGCGCGCCGCGCTGGCGCTGCCAGGCCGAACATGGGAGCTGTTCGCGGCGACGGACGCGATGGACGTCGTGTCGCCCATGATCCTCGAGCCGCACGAGCAGGACGCCCTGACGATCGTCGAGCATCCGGACGAGCACCGCGCGATGCAACGCGCGCTCGAGTCCGCGAGGCGCCGCCATCGCGCCGACCCTGTGTGATTTCTCGCGAGGCGCGCGTGAGGATCGCGGCCGTGCCTCGCCCGGCGCCGTGCGATGCTCCCCCCGCCATGCGCCCCCACTACCGCCCGCTCGCCCCGTTGTTCCTCGTTGCGCTGCTCGCGTGCGGCGGACCCTCGCGTCCTTCGCCCGAGCACGCGCATGCCCGCGTGGCCGTCGAGCCACCGCTGCCACGGCTTCCGTGGATGGCTGACGAGTCACCTCTGCCCGCGCTCGAGACACCGCTCGTGGCGCTCGTCGGTGGCACGGTGATGACCGCCGCGGGACAGGTGTTCGAGGATGGCGTCGTCGTCATGGACGATGGCCGGATCACGGCGGTCGGTCCGCGCAGCAGCACCCCCGTCCCCGAGGGTGCGCGCCTCCTCGACACGACCGGCCGCTTCGTGACGCCCGGAGTGATCGACGTGCACTCGCACATGGGCGTGTATCCGGTGCCGTCGGTCGGCGCGCACTCGGACGGCAACGAGATGACCGCGCCGACCACGCCCCAGGTGCGCGCGGCCGACTCGTTCTGGCCCCAGGATCCTGCGCTCGGGCGTGCCGTGGCGGCGGGCGTCACGACGATCCAGGTGCTCCCGGGCTCCGCGAACCTCATCGGAGGCGCGGGCGAGACCATCCACCTGCACCCTGGCCGCTCGGTCACCGAGATGATCTTCGCCGGCGCGCCGCCCACGATGAAGATGGCGTGTGGCGAGAACCCCAAGCGCGTCTACGGCGAGCAGCATCAGTTCCCCTCGACGCGCATGGGCAACGTCGCGGGCTACCGGGCCGCCTTCCAGGAGGCCATCGAGTACGGCCGCACCTGGGCGCACTGGCAGCGCGAGCACCAGGCCTGGGCGCGCGAGCACGGAGCGGACAGCGCGGGCGAGGGCGCGATCGACCAGGACGAGGATTCCGACGACGAACCTGACCTCGGCCCGCCCGACCCGCCTGCGCGCAACCTCGGGCACGAGCTGCTGCTCGGTGCGATCGAGGGTCGAGTCCTCGTGCAGATGCACTGCTACCGCGCGGACGAGATGGCCCGAATGATCGAGGTCGGCGCGGAGATGGGCTTCCGCGTGCGCTCGTTCCACCACGCCGTCGAGGCCTACAAGATCCGGGACCTCCTCCACGACGCCGACATCTCCATCTCGACGTGGACCGACTGGTGGGGCTTCAAGCTCGAGGCCTTCGACGCGATCCCGGAGAACCTCGGCCTCCTCACGGAAGCCAGTGTGCGCGGCGTGCTGCACTCGGACAGCCCGATGCTCGTGCAGCGCTTGAACCAAGAGGTCGGCAAGGCGGCGACCGTCGCGCGTGCGCGCGGTATCCCGATCACCGACGACCTTGCGCTGCGCTGGGTCACGGCCAATGCGGCCTGGACGCTGGGGATCGACGACCGCGTCGGAACGCTCGAGGTCGGGCGCATCGCGGACGTCGTGGTCTGGTCGGCGCATCCCTTCTCGGTCTACGCGCACGCGGACCTCGTCTTCGTCGACGGCCTTCTCGAGCACGAGCGCAGCGCCGACGCCGTCGGTCACCGAAGCGACTTCGAGGTGGGGCTCGACGTCGAGCCACGTCTGGCAGCGCCCGCGCAGCGCGAGAGGAGGGCCCCCCGTGCGCCGGCGGCGCAAGCCCCGCGCACGGTGGCGGGTCCCGACACGCTGGTCCTCGCCAACGTCCGCGTGCTGACAGGCGAGCTGGGCCCTGCTGCCGTGCTCGAGCGCGCGACGGTGCACGTGAGCGGCGAGCGCATCACGCGCGTCGAGACGCAGGCGAGCCCCATCGCCGCCGCGGACGGCGTGCTCGACGGTACAGGCCTCGTGCTCACTCCAGGCTTCGTGGCGCTCGGGACGCACCTCGGCCTGGCCGAGATCGACCTCGAGACCAGTACGCGCGACAGCGGCCACGAGGAGACTCCCGACCCGATCCGAGCGGCGTTCACGGCGGCCGATGGCTACAACCCGCTCTCCACGTTGGTCCCCGTGGCGCGCATGGGCGGCGTACTCGCCGCGCTCAGCACGCCCGAGGGCGGCCTGGTCTCCGGCACGAGCTCATTCGTCGACCTCGCCGGCCGGGATCGAAGCGTCGTCCGAGACGCACGCGCCGCGCTGCACGTCGACCTCGATCAGGGTGGAGTCGCTGCTGCGCATGGAGCGCGCCCCGCGGCGCTCCTGCGGTTGCGGGAGCTCTTCGACGACGCGCGGCTCTTCGCGCGTCAGCGCGCGGCCTTCGATCGGGCGGCCATGCGGGAGACGGGCGTCTCCCGCCTCGATCTCGAGCGGGTGGTGCTCGCGCTCGAGGGCGAGCTGCCGGTCTTCGTGCGGGTCGCCCGCGCGTCCGCCAGCCTCGCGGCGCTCGCGCTCGGCGACGAGTACGCGCTCGACCTCGTGCTGCTCGGCGCGGAGGAGGGCTGGATGGTGGCGGATGCGCTGGCTGCCGCCGAGGTTCCGGTGATCGTTCAGCCGCTCGCCGACCTGCCGGACACATTCTCTTCGCTCCACACCCGGTTCGACAACGCAGCGCTCTTGTCGGCCGCCGGAGTGACGGTCGCCATCTACGAGCCGGGGGCGTGGGACGTCCGCAACCTTCGCCAGGAGGCGGGCAATGCCGTCGCCTGGGGAATGCGTGCGGACGCTGCGCTCGCGGCGATCACGCGCGTGCCGGCGGAGCTCGCGGGGCAGGGAGCCGACTACGGCGTCATCGCCCCTGGGCGCCTCGCGAGCATGGTCCTCTGGAACGGGGATCCCTTCGAGACGACCACGCTCCCGGTGCACGTCTACGTCCGAGGGCGTGAGCTTCCGCTGCGCTCACGCCAAACGGACTTGTTCGATCGCTACCGAGCGCTGGGCAGCGTGCGTCGCGGTGCGCGCGGCCTGCCCGTGCGCGTGACCGGACCCGGCTGAGGGCCCGTCCTCCGCGAGAGGCTCGTCGCCCCAAAGCCGGCCGCACCGAAAAGTTGGAGGCGCGCGCTCGGCTCCGTAGCTTCGCCCCCATGCTCGCCCAGCCAGCGCTTCGTGTGGCCCGTCGCCTTCTCCTCGTGCTCGCCCTCTCGGTCGTCGGGGCCGCGGCGGCGCCCGCCATCGCCCGCGCCCGTGTCAGCGGCGAGATCGCGTACACCTACGACCAAGCTTGGCAGTCCGCGGTCCGTATGCTGCGTGTCGACCTGCAGTGTCCTATCACCGACCGAGACGAAGAGCTGGGTTTCGTCCTCTTCGAGTACACGAGCCAGGGACGGCGCTACCCGGGGAGCCTCGAGATCGTCCGATCGACCGACGCGCGCGGCCAAGAGCATCTCCGCGTGACGGTTCAGGTCCCCGCC
>JBKDQC010000547.1:0-85465 GCA_046342295.1 Deltaproteobacteria bacterium
CCATCCGAGTGCCACGTGCTCTCAGAG
Organism: Deltaproteobacteria bacterium; assembly: GCA_046342295.1. Classification (GTDB taxonomy): domain Bacteria; phylum Myxococcota_A; class Polyangia; order Polyangiales; family Sandaracinaceae; genus JAFLCL01. The sequence continues at coordinate 28 of JBKDQC010000547.1, forward strand.
CATGAGTCACTCGGATGGACTCATGCTCTGACGTTTCTTGCCGGAGGTCTGGCCGCAGACCCTCCCTCTCGCCGAGTGAATCGGCGAGAGCCTCCCTCCCGCCGATTCGAGCCCGTGGCACCCGCACTCGATCAACCCGAGTGCCACGTGATCTCAGAGCCTCATCAGGGCCGCGCCCCAGTTGAGTCCGGCACCGAGCGCGAGGAAACAAACGAGATGGCCTTCCTTCAGGCGGCCGTCACGGCGCATCTCGTCCACGAGGATCGGGATCGTTCCAGCGGACGTGTTGCCGTACCGCGCGATGTTCGAGGGTACCTTCCCCTCGGGCACGCCGAGCGATTGGCGTACCGACGCGTTGATGCGGTCGTTGGCCTGGTGCGCCACGAACCAATCGATCTGTTCGAGGGTGACGCCGGCCTTGTCGCACACCTCGCGCACCGCGCGCGGCAGGAGGGTGACGGCGCTCTTGAAGAGGTCCTTGCCCTTCATCGTGGGCACGTGCGAGTCCGCGACGGCGTCCCAGTAGTGGCGCTTGGTGAACAGGCCTCCGGGCACCCAGATCTGATCCGCGGCGCGGCCATCGGAGTGGTTGGCCGCCGCGAGGAAGCCATGCCCCTCGCGCGGGCTCTTGCGCACGACGAGCACGCCCGCGCCGTCGCCGAAGAGCACGGCCGTACCGCGGTGCTTGGTCGCGAACTCGTACTCCTCCGGGCTGACCGTGCGCTCGCTCTGCCCGAGCAGAACATCCCAGGCGTACGGCATGAAGCCCGCATGCGCCTCGGCGCCGACGAGGAGGACGGTGCTGGCCGCGCCCGAGCCGATGAGGCCGTCGGCGAGCTGCAAGCCGAAGGGCATCGCCGCGCACTGCTGACGGATGTCGAGCGCGGGCACACCGGGGATGCCGAGCTTGGCGCCGAAGAGCGCTCCGGAGCCAGGGAAGACATGCTCCGGCGTCATCGTCGCGAAGATGATGTAGTCCACCTCGCCGACATCGACGTCCGCCGATGCGAGGGCTTCGCGCGCCGCGGGCACCGCCAGGTCCGAGACGCCCTGGCCCTCTTCGACGTAGTGGCGCTGGGCGATGCCCGAGCGAGGGCGGATCCATTCGTCGCTCGTGTCCATCACTCGGGAGAGCTGGTCGTTCGAGACTGGCGTGCCCGGGACGAAGCGCCCCGAGCCGAGGATGGTCGTGCCCGGCATGGCGGACACGCTTAGCACGCGCACCCCGCGTGCGGCTCGCCTGCGGCATCGCGTCCGCGAGCCAGCACATCGAAGGGTTTCTTCACGACGGCGTCACGGAACGCAGAAGAAATGCTCACGTCTCGCCGTACGTTCCAGGCTGCACGCGGTACGCTCGGCCGGTTCGGACAGCCGAGCGCCCACGGACCACCCCCGAGCCCCTCGCGGGCCGACGAAGAGAGCCATCGACATGAGCGACCCCTCGAGCTTCGCGGACTTCGTCGAGCAACAGAAGGCGGGCGGCTACGGCAAACGGGAGGGTGCGCGCTACGCCTACGCGGCGGACCTCGCCATGCTCCGCGGCTTCTCGCGTGTCCGGCCGGTGGAGCTCGCGGCGGCGACGGTCGTGCGCATGAACAAGGAATTCCTGCGCGGGACCCTGCTCGGCTCGACGGTCAAGGTGACCGAGCGACAGTTCCCTTCGCTCTACAAGCTCGTCGAGCGCTGCGCGCGGACGCTGCAGGTCCCGGTGCCGCAGGTCTACGTCGCCAACAGCCCCGTGATGAACGCCTTCACCTTCGGTACGGAGGACGACTCCTTCATCGTGCTCCACTCGGCGCTCGTGGACTCGTTCACGGAGAAGGAGCTGCTCTTCGTCATCGGCCACGAGACAGGCCACATCCAGAACAGGCACGTCGTCTACAACACGGCCCTCATCTTGCTGCAGCGGATGGCGGAGCTGTTCATCGGCCCGCTGGTCCTGCCGGCCGTAGTCGCGCTCAACGCGTGGTACCGGCGCGCGGAGATCACCTGCGACCGCGCCGGTCTCTTGTGCTCCCAGGATCTCGACTCGGCCTCGCGCAGCTTCATCAAGCTCGCGGTCGGCTCCAAGCGCCTCTCCGACGAGGTCGACATGAGCGAGTTCCTCGCGCAGCACGATGAGGCCCAGTCGTCGGTCGGGCGCTACATGGAAGCGTTCCAGAGCCACCCGTACCTGCCCAAGCGGATCAAGGCCCTCCAGGTCTTCGCGCAGAGCGAGATCTACCGCGGCGCCCTGGGACAGACCGGTGGCCTCGCCATGAACGAAGTCGACGACAAGACCAGCGCGATCATCCGCATGGATGGAAAGGAAGGATCCTCGACATGACCGAAGCTCCCGAGTCTCACCGCCTGCCCGCCGCGGACTACCAGGCCAAGCGCGGCAAGGTGCTCGAGCTCCTGCGCGAGGTCGCCATCCTCTCCGAGGACACTGGCGCCACCACGCTGGCCAAGAAGCTGCGCGACGACCGCATCCCGCGTCTCGAGGAGGAGAGGTTCCACCTCGTGGTGCTCGGCGAGTTCAACCACGGCAAGACCACTTTCGTGAACGCGCTCCTCGGCGCGCCGGTGCTGCCGATGGGAGTCACGCCGACGACCGCGGTGATCCACCAGGTCGTGCACGGTGTGCGCGGGGCCCGGGCCGTCCTCGAGAGCGGTGAGTCGAAGATCGTGCCGTTCGAGGAGGTCGGTTCGTACGTGGTCGGAGGCACCGCCGCGACGGACGCCGTGCGCTACCTCGAGGTGCGCTATCCCAGCCCGCTCCTCCACATGGGAGGCGGTGAAGCGACCACCGGCGGTGTCGTGCTCGTCGACACGCCAGGCGTGAACGACCTGAATTCGACGCGCGCGGAGATCACCTACAGCTACGTGCCCAAGGCCGACGCCATCCTCTTCCTCCTCGATGCAGGCCAGATCCTCAAGGAGAGCGAGCGGACCTTCCTCGCGAACAAGCTGCTGAGCCAGTCGCGCGACAAGGTGCTCTTCGTGATCAACAAGATCGACCTCCTCGACGAGGACGAGAAGGCCCAGGCGCTCGCGTATGCCAAGACGCAGCTCGCCAAGCTCGTCGCGGAGCCGCGCGTGTACGCCGTGAGCGCGGAGAGGGCCCTGCTCGGCTCCGGAGCCGGCGGCGGAGAGCGCGAGGCCTCGGGCCTCGGCGTGCTCGAGCGCGACCTCGTGAGATTCCTCGAAGAAGACCGAGGGCGCGTGCTGCTCGACAACGCGCTCGACGAGGGCCTCCGCACGGCCACGACACTGCGCCGCGGCATCGACGTCCAGAAACAGGCGCTCTTGCTCGACCACGCCGAGCTCGAGCGACGCCTCGGGACTCTCGAGCAGGATCTGTCGAGCACGCGCGACTCGCACGCGCGGCGCGAGCAGAAGATTCGCGAATCACTCGCGGGCATCAAGGCCCTCGTGCGCAAGGAGTGCGAGGAATTCGGCAAGCGCTTCTCCGCATCGCTGCCCGCGGAGATCGAGTCGAGCAAGGCCGACGATCTCAAGCGCTACCTTCCTAGCTTCATGGAAGAGCGGTTCCGCAATTTCGCAGACCGCCAAGGCCTCGAGCTCGCCAAGCGCCTCGAGCGGGTGGCGGAAGAGGCGATCGCGTTCGTGAGCGAGGAGGCGCGGGCCAAGGGTGAGAAGATCGCGGAGGCCTTCCCGGGGGCCCCGACGGTCGACCTCCAGGTCTCGACACTCGCGTACGACGTGGGCGTGATCGCGCTCGGCGCCTTCGGGCTCACCATCATGGCGGTCTCGAACCTCTTCGTCGGCGGCGCGATGGCGCTCGCCGCCCCGGTGCTCGCGTACGTCTTCCGAGAGCGCGCGGATCGCGACCTGAAGAAGCGCGCGATGGAGGAGGCGCCCCAGGCGGTCGAGAAGGCCGCGGCCGATCTCGCGACCGCGTTCGAGCAGCAGATCGACGAGTTCGGCGACAAGCTCGTCGACTTCGTGAAGAACGCGAGCGAAGAGCTCACGCGCTCGATGGCGGAGGTCGTCCGACACGCGCGGGAGGCCCAGTCGCGCGGCGAGGTCGAAGTCGGCCGTGTGCGCGAGGAGACCGGCATGGCCCTCTCGCGCCTCACGACCGTCGAGCAGCAGATGGGCGCGCTTCGCACATCGCTCTGGGCCAACGGCTCGGGCCACGCTCCGAGCTGATCCCGGGGAGCCCGGCGTCGAGAAGATCGACCCCTGCTTCGAGAGGCCCTACCCTGTCGGCGTGTCTCGAGCGCCCGTCGACGATCTCGCCCGAACGATCGAGTCGCAGGGACACGACCTTGCGGCGAAAAGGAATCCCCGCGCGACGATCGAGCCCCGTCCTAGCGATCTCGAGACGCTCGTGAACGAGTCGATCGGTCTGCTCGCGAAGCGCTCCGTCTCGGAGCGCTACGAGGCGCTTGGCGTCCTGGGCGTCGGCGGCATGGGCGTGGTGAAGCTCGGTCAGCAGCGCTCGCTCGAACGCGCGGTCGCGCTGAAGTCGCTGAAGGATGGCCTCGAGAGCCCGAGCGCGCGGCTCAAGCTCCTGCGCGAGGCGTGGATCACAGGCAAGCTCGAGCACCCGAACATCGTCCCCGTGCACGATCTCGGCGTGGACGAGCGCGGCGAGCCGCGGATCGTCCTCAAGCGGATCGAGGGCGCGTCGTGGTCGTCTCTGCTCACGGATCGAGACGAAGTGCGGCGACGGTTCGACTCCGAGGATCTGCTCGAGTGGAACCTCCGCGTGCTGCTCGAGGTCGCGCGTGCGCTCCACTTCGCGCACGCCCGGGGCATCGTGCACCGGGACCTCAAACCAGAGAACGTGATGATCGGGAGCTTCGGGGAGGTCTACCTCGTCGACTGGGGCCTCGCGGTGGCGCTCGAGGACGACGGGACCTCGCGCCTTCCGCTCGCGCGCGATGCGACGGAGCTCGCGGGGACGCCTTCGTACATGGCCCCCGAGCAGTGGGGCGGCGCGGGCACGGTCGGTGTACGAACCGACGTCTACCTCCTCGGAGCGACGCTCTTCGAGATCCTCGTCGGCGCCCCGCCGCGCGACGGTCGCTCGCTGGCCGAGCTCGCGGCGCTGTCCTTGATGCCTCCGGAGGTCCCGGCGCACGTCCCCCCGGAGCTCGCGAGCCTCGTACGCCAGGCGATGCAGCCCAGGCCCGAGCTGCGCTACGAGTCCGCGGAAGCTTTTCGGCGCGCGCTCTCCACCTATCTCGCGCGTCGTGGCTCGCTCGGGCTGACGCGCGATGCCATGGACCGGGCAGGGCAGCTCGATGCGATGCTGTCCGCCCGTGAGGTCGACCGCGTCGCGATCTACCAGCACTTCGGCGCCGTCCGCTTCGGCTTCTTCGAGGCGCTGCGGTCCTGGCCCGAGAACGAGGTCGCGCGCACCGGCCTGATCCGCGCGGTCCGCGCGATGATCGAGTTCGAGCTCGGAGACGGTGACCCTCTCTCCGCCCAGGCGCTCCTGGCGGACGTCCCCGAAGATGCGGCCCTCGAGGCGCGCGTGGCCGAGGCGGTGCGGGCTCATCGGGAGGAACAGGAGACGCTCCGCGCCACGCAGCGGGACTACGATCCGAGCCTCGGGCGGCGCACGCGCTGGGTCGTGTCGGTGATCTTCGGGACGGTGTGGACCATCGTCCCGCTGCTCCTCTGGTGGGCGAACGACGCAGGCGTCCTCGAGAGCAGCCACCTCGGGCACCTGATCGCGAACCTTCTGCTCTGCGCGTTCGGAGCCGCGCTCTTCTACTGGGCGCGAGCCTCGATGACGCGCACGGCGATCAACCGCGGCATCGTCGGGGTGATGACCGCTGCGTTCATCGCGCAGATCCTCGTATCCATCGGCTGCTGGATCGCCCGCGTTCCGACGAATCTCGTGCTGGTGATGTACATGGCCGTGTGGACGGGCACCGCCGGGGCGGCCGTCGCGACGATCGAGTCACGGCTCTGGCCCACCATGGTCAGCTTCGGGCTCTGTTTCCTGGCGGGCACCTACGCCCCCGAATACCGGCATCTCCTCGCCGCGATCGGCAACGCGGTGCTCTCGGCGAACGCGACGTTCCTCTGGAGCCGCCCCGAAGAGGACATCCCGGAGATGCGGCGCCGCATCCAGGCACGCCGCCAAGGTCGCGACCCGGACGCGTGACGAGCTTGGCGAGGCGCGAATCAGAGAAGATCGTCGCCGCCACGAGGCGCAGTCGGCGCGTCGATGGACCCAGCGGGCGTCGTCCAGCCCCAGGCCGCGCGCTGGGCCTCGAGCCAGTCTGGAGAGGCCAGGAGCGCAGCGAGCCACCGCGTGCTGGGCGCGAGCGCGAGCGTGTCGCGTAGCAGCATCGTGAGTGGCACGGCCAACAGCGCGCCGACAGGACCCCAGAGCCATCCCCAGAAGAGCATCGAGCCGAACACGACCAGCGTGGAGAGCCCGAACTGCTCGCCCATGAGACGCGGCTCGAGCACGTTGCCGATCACCACGTTGACGCTCAGGCACCCGACTGCGGCGGCGGCCGCTGCGCCCGGTCCGAGCGTGAGGAGCGCGATCACGACGGGAGGGATCGTCGCGATGGCCGGTCCGATGGATGGGATGAAATTCAAGAGAAAGGCCCCCAGGCCCCAGAGCACGGGGAAGTCGACGCCGAGGATCGCGAGACCGACCCCGAACGCGACCCCCGTGATCGCCGAGAGGACGGTCTTGACCACGAGGTAGCGCTGGATCGTCTCGGCCGCCTGCGCGAGCGGCCAGAGGCGGCCCTGCCTCGAGCCGAGGAGCACCGCGAGCCGAGCGCGCGCTGGAGTGATCTCGAACAGCATGAAGACGACGAGCAGCACGACGAGCAGCGCGTTCGACACGAACTCCATGAGCTCGCGCAACAGGTCGCCGAAGACCCGGAGGAACCAACCCGGATCCCCGAGCGCCTCGAGGTCGCTCGGCTCCACCGGCGCACCCTGAGCGCGGAGCAGGTCGACCATGCCGAGCACGAGCTCCGAGATCGCCCGCTGGTAGCGAGGCACCGCCTCCTGGAAGCCAGAGAGCGAGCGTCCGACGAGCGCGACGAGCCCCGCGAGCGCGAGGACATCGAAGAGAAGGGTGAGCGAGATCGCGAGCACGCGCGGCACATGCGCACGCTCGAGCCACGTGAGGAGGGGCGTCGACACGACCGCGATGAACGTCGCGACGAGCAGCGGCAGGAAGAGGCCGCCCGACGCTCGCAGCCCCGCGACCACGATGACGACCGCAGCGAGCGTGATGACGACCTTGGTACCGGACGGGCTCGTCTCGAGGCTCATCGAGGCCCCTCGCAGCGATCGAGCTCGCGACGGATGCTCCGAACGAGGTCGCGGTCGCGCGGGCTTCCTGCACGCTCGGCGACCACGCTCGCGTCCCAGGCGGCGACGACCGCCCCGCTGCAGTCGCCGGACAGGATGCGCAAACGGGCGACGAGCGCGCGCGGCTCGATCGCGTCAGGCTCGAGCTCGGCTGCAGCTGCGTAGGCGAGGGTCGCGCCCTCGACGTCACCCGCGAGAAAGCGCGCGTAGCCGAGCTGCTCGAAGCTCCCAGCATCGCCGCCCGTCGCCGCGAGGACGCAGTGGATCACCGAGAGCCGCTCACCGTGGCGGCGCTCGGCCCACATCAGCGCGACACGAGCGCCGACGAGAGACGTGAGCGCGAGCGCGAAGCACACCAAGAGCGGCACGAGCGCACGCGGCGGTGGATCGGGGCGCGCGAAGCTCGGGGCTGCGCCGGCAGCGAGCATCCGGTCGTAGAGCGAGCTCCCTCGCGAGAAGGCACCGCGCATCACCGCGGGGATTCCATGGATCTCGTAGATTCGCTCCAGCATGCGCGCGTGGTCCGCCGCGCGCGTCGGGTCCGGGGGGAGCCCGGCGGTCGCGCTGCGCGCGAGCCGGTGCCGCACCCACGCGAGCAAAGAAACGACGAGGATCGTCGAGAGCGCGAGCAGGAGCGTGCCCGGCAGGCCCCACACACCGAACAGCGGACGCAAGAGCACGAGGGGCGCGATGGCGAGCGACGAGACCACGCGGAGCCGGCGCGCCAAGGGGGCTTCACGGAGATGCTCGAGCTCGTGGGCGACGACGGTCTCGAGCTCCGCGGGCGTGAGCCCCGCGATCAGCGCACGGGTGAGGATCAGATGCTCTCCCGGCACGAGCGCAAAGGCGTTCGCGGTGGGAAGCTCTGCGACGCTCACCCGCGGAGCGCGGACCCCGAGACGCGCCGACTCGGAGACCACGAGCGCAGCGACGTCAGCGCCCGGTGGCTCGAAGAGCCCCGTCGCGAGCGCGAGCGCCGCGGGAATCCCGAGCGCCCAGAGTGCGCTCGCCGCAAGCGCGAGCGCGAGGATCAACCACGTCGTCGCATCGAAGCCATCGCGCGCCGAGACCGCGAGCACGAAGAGCATGGCGAGCTGGCCCCAGCCGAGCATGAGGAGCCCCGCGAGCCCGCGCACGGTGGTGTGCGGCCGGGCTGGGGCGACCAGGCGCGCGACGCGCGTCGCCGCGAGGACCGTGCTCGTGAGCGTGGCGAGGGACGGCGCGACCGCCACGCCGAGGGGCGTCAGGCGACCGAGCCAGAGGACCCACGCGAGCCCCACCATCGCCGTCGAGGTGAGCGCCCACGACACGAGCCGCATGCGTGCCGGAAAGCCCGCGCGCGCACGCTCGGACCAGTGCGCGCCCTCCGGAAGCCGACGAAGCGGTCGGAGCAACCACGCCTCGAGGGCCCACGTGAGCGGGAGCAGCGTCCCGACCGCGAGCGTCGGGTAGAAGAGCGAGGGCCCCCAGCGCACCCAGGCGGGCAGGGAACGGATCAGCTCCGCCAGCGCGCTCAAGCGAGGCGGCCCCGGCGCCGGTCGCGGGTCAGCGCTTCATGAGCTGGTTGAGAGCCCACGTGTCCTTCGCCCGCAGCGCGCTGAACTGCACGCCGATCTGCCCATCGCGATCCCAACGCACGACCCCCGCGAGCTCGGCGGGCTCGGAGAGCGCCGGGAGCTCGATCCGCACGAGGAGGTTCGCGCCGAAGGCGATGCGGCGCTCCGTCCGGACGAGCACCCCGCCGAGGCTGATGTTCACGGTCGACGCGGGAATCTCGACGCCGTCGTGCAAGAGCATGACCGGGAGCTCGACCTCGTAGCGTTCGTGGAGTCTGCGACTTTCGCTCATGGGAAGTGCGAGGACATCGGGGGCAAGAACATCATGGGCATGCCATCGCTCGATGCGCCGACTGTCGCCTGGAGCGCTCGACGAGATCACTCGGGTCGCGGCATGAATCTGCTTGAGAGCGACAGTGCGAGCGTGCAGCATCGAAGTCAAGCGTGGCCACGGAACCCTCATCGAATTCGCCGTCACCGGTCGAGCCAGCGACGAGCCCGGAGACTGGATCCGGAGGGACTCGCTCCCGCGCCCCCATGTACGCGGCGGCGCTCGCGATCGCTCTGCCCGGAGGCATCGCGGCCCTGTGGCTCGCGCCACGCCCGGCCTACCCGGCCGAGATGCCTCCGCTCGTCGTGCCTGCGAGCGACGCACGAGCCTCGCTCGATGCAGTCGCTCGTGCGGCCGCGGCCGCCCTCCCCGACGATGAGCCCTCCGAGGCCCGCCGACGGGCCCTCAATCTCGAGACCGGATTGAACGAGGTGCATCCCTCCTCGACGCCGGAGGCCGCCCGCGTGCGCGACGCGGAGCTCGCGCAGCTCGCGGTCGAGCTCGAGGGCTCGGGCGCGCTCGGCGCGGTTCGGGCGCGAGACGTCGGTCGTTGCGTCGCTGCGCTCCGCGCCTCGGGCGACGGCCCCGAGCGGCTTGGTGAGATCGGCGCGCTGCCTGATTCGCTCGTCCGCTACGGGGCGGTCTTCGAGGGACGTCGGATCGCTCCCCCCGTCGTCATCGAAGCGATGGCCTGGGCGCGCTGGAACGCTCTCCACCGCAGGCCGCTCACCGACGGAATGGATCGGACCCTTCTCCGCGCATACCACGGCTGGCTCGTGTACTACGGCCCCGCCCAGGGGACCGAGCTGCGCAGCGGCGCGCTCGTGGAGCTCGTGCAGGCCGGGGCGCTGCGAGGGCTCGAGACCGAGGGCTTCCTTCGCCTGTCTCGCGAGGACCGCGCCGGGGCGCAACTGGCATTCGAGGCCGCCTACGAGGCGACGGGCAACGTGAGGCTGCGCAACCACGCGCTCGCGCTCGGGATCGCCGCGCTCGAAGAGGATTCGATCGGGGAAGTCCCGCAACCCGCGGGCGGAAGTTGACGACGTTCCCTCGCACGTCATTCTTCGGCCCTCGCCCGAGGACCGGTCCACACCCGCTCGGCCGTCCTCCGAGCTTCACCCGAGCGCGAACGGTGGATGCATGCGTTTCGACCTGAAGAAGGCGCTCTTCATCCTGCCGAACCTCTTCACGGTTTCGTCGATCTTCTGCGGCTACTTCGCCGCGCTCACGTGTCTCGGCGAGCCGACGGCAGAGTCCTTCTACAAGGCGGCCCTCCTCATCGTATTCGCGATGTTCTTCGACACGATCGATGGCCGTGTCGCGCGTCTGACCAAGACCCAGAGCGCGTTCGGCGTGCAGATCGACTCGCTCGCGGACGTCGTGTCCTTCGGAGTCGCTCCGGCGGTGCTCCTGTATCGGTGGTCGCTCCACTCGCTCGGGGACATCGGGATCGGGATCAGCTTCGTGTTCCTCGCCTGCGGCGCGATTCGCCTGGCGCGCTTCAACGTTCTGGCGACGGCTCCGACGGGAGCCCCCAAGATGCCGAGCAAGTTCATCCTCGGGCTCCCGATTCCGGGCGCGGCCGGCATCGTCGTCTCGATCGTGGTCGCGAATTTCGCGGTGACCGGAAACATCGAGGCGCAGCCCCATCTCGTCTCCGCGGTGGTGCTCGCGCTCTCCTTCTTCATGGTCAGCACGATCAAGTTCCGCTCGTTCAAGGATGTCCGCTGGGGGATCCGGAGTCTCTTGCTCGTGATCGCAGCGGTCGGCTCGGCGACCGCGATCGCGGTCGTGTTCCACCCGGCGTTCGCCTTGGTCTGGATGCTCGCGGGATACATCACGATCGGCGTGGTCGAGGCGGTGCTCGACGTCTCGCGACGCATCGCAGGCAAGCCGCCGAGGCTCGTCGAACACGTCTCCGAGGACAAGCCCATCGAGGCCTCCCCGCCCAAGGAAGGCTGATGGCCAGAGGCGTGCGCGTCGCGACGCGAGAGGACGTCGCCGCGATCCACCGCATGATCCTCGCGCTCGCGGAGTACGAGCGCGCACGACACGAAGTGCGCGCGACGGCGGCGGATCTGGAGAGCGCGCTCTTTGGCCAGACGCCGCGAGTCTTCGCGCTCGTCGCCGAGGACGAGGGCGACGTGGTGGGCTTCGCGCTTTGGTTCACGACCTACTCGACCTGGCTCGGCCGTCATGGCCTCTGGCTCGAGGACCTCTACGTCGAGCCCGCGCACCGAGAGCGCGGCCACGGCAAGGCCTTGCTCGTCGCGCTCGCGCGGCTTTGCGTGGATCGCGGCTGGGGTCGGCTCGAGTGGAACGTGCTCGACTGGAACGAGCCCGCCCTCGCCTTCTACCGCGCGCTCGGCGCGAGCCCGCTCGGCGAGTGGACGGTGCATCGGCTGAGCGGCGAAGCGCTCCTCTCGCTCGCGTCTGGATGATCCAGATGCGGAGTCGAGGCCAGCGGAGGTGAAGCCAGCGGAGGTGAAGCCAGCGGAGGTGAAGCCAGCGGAGGTGAGGCCAGCGGAGGTGAAGCCAGCGGAGGTGAGGCCAGCGGAGGTGAGGCCAGCGGAGGTGAGGTCAGCGGAGCGCGGCGCGCAGCGCGCGGTAGAAGTCGCGGCGGCTCGACTCGGACATCGGGCCCGTGTGGCGGAACGAGAGGCGGCCCTGTCGATCGATCAGTCCCACGTTCGCCGAATCGGTCGCGAAGGCGAACGGCGGGCGTCGCATCACGCCATCCCAGTCGAGCAGGATGTCCGAGCCCCAGCGCTCGACGGCGGGCTGGATCATCGAGCGAACGAGCGCCTCGGGCACCATGCCGACGTCGGCGAGGTTCGCGACCCCGTAGAGCACCAGTCGCTCTTCGAGGCGGTTGTCCGCCAGGTAGCGGCGAACCTCGCCCTTGAAGGCGTCGTTGTCGTAGACGTGCGCGCGGTCCTCGTAGAAGAGGACGATCGCACGCCGGCCGCGCTCATCCGACAAGCGGCGATGGCCCTGCATCGAGGGCATGCTCGCATCGACGACGGGCGCCTCCGCCTGCGACGCCGCCGGCGGGGTTTCCTGTGCGTCACTCCGGGCGCCCATCGACAGGATGGCGGCGCAGGTACCCACGAGCGCCCCGAGCCCGAGCAGCCTCTTTGCACCTCTCATCGTCGCGAAACTAGCAGGCGGGCGCGCGGGCGCCCAGCCGACATGGCTCATCGGGGTCCGTCGAGGACGCAGCGCACGCCTCCGAGATCCATCTCGGCGACGCATTCGTTGCACGCCGTGCAGCGGCTGCGCTCGAGCTCGCCGCGGCGCATGCGGGTGACCAGATCGGGATCGGCCAGGAGGGCGCGTCCGATCGCGACGAAGTCGAAGCCCTCCGCGCGAGCCCGCTCGATCGCGGCGCGAGAGACGATCCCGCCGAGGAGAGCCACCGGCATCGTCACCGCTTCCCGCAAACGCCGCGCGAGCGGAAGGAAGAAGGCCTCTTCGAACTCGTAGCGGTCGAGGATCGCACCCCCCAGCCAGCGCATCGATGCCCGAGAGAGCGGGTCGCTCTGTGCAGCGGCCATCCGCGCGAGGGGCAAGCCTCCGCGCAGGAGATAGAAGGGGGTCTTGCTCGTGAAGCCACCGCTCGGCACGAGGAGGTCGACGAGACCACTCGCGTCGATCTCGCGCGCCAGGGCGATGGACTCCTCGAGCTCGAGCCCACCCACGAAGCCATCGCAGAGGTTCGTCTTGGCGAGCACCGCGCGTGCGGCGCCCACCTCGGCACGAACCCTCGCGAGCACCGCCATGGGGAGCGCACGACGGCGCTGGGCGTCGCCGCCCCACGCGTCCAACCGGCGGTTCGTGGCGGGCGACAGAAACTGGCTGAGGAGGTAGCCATGGCCGAGGTGGACCTCGACCGCGTCGAAGCCGATCTCCATCGCTCGGGACGAAGACCGGCCGAAGGCGTCGATCACGGCCGCGATGTCGGCCTCGTCCATGGCGCCCGCGACGGGAAGACCGGTCGAGAGGCCATACGCGTTGAACGCGAGGGAGGGTCCGCGCGGGGCGCGGCCGCCGGGACCGCGCACCTTGCTGAAAAAGCCCGCGTGCGCGAGCTGCAGGCAGGCGCGCCCGCCCGAGTCGTGGACGCGCCTCACGAGCTCCGCCAGGACCTCGCACGACTCGGGGCCGAGCACGAGCTGGTTCTCGAACGTCCGGCCGCTCTGGTCGACGGCGCAGTACGCGACCGTCGTCAGACCCACACCGCCCTCCGCGAGGCGGGCATGGAGCCGGACCAGCGCGTCGGTCGCAACGCCGCCCGGGCTCATCCCCTCGTACGTGGCGGCCTTGATCACGCGGCTCTGGAGCTTCAACGGTCCGAGCGTCGCTGCCTCGAAGGCACCGCTCATGTTTGCGCGCCCGCAGTCGGAGCTCGCTCTTGCGTCGGCGTGAAGGAGCGCATCGGCGGTCCCATCGTAGTCGCGTCCGGCGCACGCTGACAGCGACGGGCGACCCGGAGCGCGATTAGACTCGTCCCCGTGGCCGACGCGGACACGCTGGATCGATTCGATCGCCTTCGTGGAGTGAACGTCGCTCGCACGATCCTCAAGGACGCCTTCGGGCTCGAGCTGCTCCTCGTCGGCGAGCATGGTCCTCTCGCGCACATGCGCGGTGGCGTGATGGTCGGATCGAGCGAGGTCTGTCGCAACGCGCTCTTCTCGCGTGACGGCTTCGAGCGATGCGACGCGCACTACCGTGCCCTCGCCCGCGACGAGGCTGCGGAGAGTGAGGGGCCACCGCGAGAGCGCGTCTCGACGTGTCACCTCGGCTTGGGCTGCCTCTCGGTGCCAGCCGATGCAGGCGATGGCGCGATCCTCGTGGTCGCGAGCGGCTTCTCCGCGGTAGGCCTCGAGGGCACGCCACCTGCGGATCCGAGCGCGCTCGCCCACGCGCTGGCCGCGCTCGATCCTTCGCTCCGCGATGCGATGGAGCCGGTGCGCAGACTACCCGTCCTCAAGAACGATCGCATCGCCGCCGTACAAGCGATCCTCCGTGTGGCAGCCCAGGAGATCGCCAACGAGGCCGAAGACGAGCTGCGCCGCCTGACGCCGCGCGAGACCGGCGTGGTGGGCCGTGGGGAAGGTGCACGGCCGATCGCCTCGAGCCGCGACGACATCGCTGCACCGTCTCTGCCGGGTCTCTTCGGCATCGTCGGCGCTTCTCCACGCATGCGCACCGTGTTCGATCTCGTGCGAAAGGTCGCAGCGAGCGATGCGAATGTCCTCGTCGTGGGCGAGAGCGGCACGGGCAAGGAGCTCGTCGCGCGCGCGATCCACGACCACGGCACACGCCGCGGCAAGCCCTTCGTCGCCCAGAGCTGCGCGTCGATGTCCGAGGAGCTCCTCGAATCGACGCTCTTCGGGCACGTTCGGGGAGCCTTCTCGGGGGCGGTGCGCGGCTCGGAGGGTCTCTTCGGCGCCGCGCGAGGAGGCACCCTCTTCCTCGACGAAGTGGCGGAGATGCCGCTCGCGATGCAAGCCAAGCTCCTGCGTGTCCTCTCGGACGGCAGCTACCTTCCCGTCGGTGCCGTGCATCCCAAGCGGACCGATGTCCGCGTGCTCGCAGCGACGCACCGGGACCTCTCCGGGATGGTCGCGCGCGGCGAATTTCGACAAGACCTCTTCTACCGTTTGCATGTGCTCGCGATCGAGCTGCCACCGCTCCGCGCGCGCACGGGCGACCTCAAGCCCTTGCTCGACCAGTTCGTCGCACAGACCCGCGACGCTCCTGGGCGCGTCAGCGCGACGGCGATGCGCTGCCTCGAGAAGTACGGCTGGCCCGGAAACGTGCGCGAGCTCCGCGCCGAGGTGGAGCGCTGGGCGATCACCGCGCAGGGCAGCCCCGAGGTCGGCCCTGAACACCTCTCGCAGCCGGTCCGCGAGGCCGGAGGCTACGGCGGTGGCGCCGAGGATGACGCGATCCTCGCGGCCTCGACTGGCACCGGTACCCTGGAACAGGCGGTCGAGGCGCTCGAGCGCGCGCTCCTGGCGCGCGGGCTCGAGCGCACGGGCGGAAACCGCACGCAGCTCGCGCGCGAGCTGGCGATCAGCCGAACGACGCTGCTCGAACGGCTCAAGCGCTTCGGGCTCGAGTGAGACGCCAGCGCGTGGAGCGGGCGCCCCGCTTCGCGGCGGCGAGTCCGCGTGGACCCTCGATGCTCACTCGTGCTCGGCGTCCCACTGGGCACGCGCGACCCGCGCAGCCTCGAGCGCCGCGGCGATGTCCTCGGGAGGCGCGGGAACCGGCTGGCCCGCCTCCACCGCCGTGAGCACCACCCGACCATAGTCGCTGACGACGAAGACGGGACCGAAGCGGCCGAAGAAGCGCGCGACGCGAAGCACCTGGTGGGGTCGTGCGCGCTGCACGGCGTCGCGTACGTCGGGCCAAGCGAGCCCGAGCACACGCTTGAGGTCTCGGTAGGCCGCGCCCGGCACGAACGACGGATCCGTCGAGGCCTGCGGCAACGCCGCGTTCCGATCCGTCAGGTCGACGACGGCCCGCAACACCTTCACGGTGAGATCGTCGATCGGGAAGACCTCGATGGGCGGTCGGGGTTTGGGCGGCGTCGGCGGCTTCGCCTCGCGGACCGGTCGCTGCAACCGCTTGCTGCGGTCGAAGGGCCGCCCTTGCGGCTTGGCGCGGGCGCTTCCGAAGGTCCGCACGTTCGCGACGAGGGGAGCGTCGCGCATGATCGGGCGCGAGGGCGTCGGGCTCGCGTCGCGAGGCGCCGGGATCGCGTTGGGCGTGAAGCTTCGTCGCGGTCCGCGCTCACGCGGTGGCTCGGACGGGGCCTGCACGAAGCGCTCGAGCACCGAGCGGTCGATGCCGCGCGCAGGAGTTGGGGGCGGCTTGGCCCCCGTCGCGTCCGGACTCTCCTTGCCGCCCTCGGGAGGGGGGCGGCGACGGACGACGGGGATCTTCGGACGTTCGCTCATCTCGCTCGTCTGGGTTCGAAACATGGGGGGCGCAGAAGGCGAGCCTTCGCGCGTGGGATCCGGACGGTCTCGTTCGCTCTTACTGCTCAGCGACCGGCTTCCAGGCAGTCGATCTTGCTCGCGGAAGATGGAGCCCCGAGGGATCCGAATCAACCGGTGCGAGACCCCTGTTTCAGCACGAATCGACCCGCCTTGGCAACAAGTTCGGGTGCTTGCGGTCGTTTTCGGGCGTGGTTCCAGCGAGCTAGGGCGCCGGGGGCGGGGGGAGGCGCGAGCGCGGGACCCGAACCTCGACCTTGACGTCCGGTTTGATCTTGAGCGTGCCGAGCATCGCCGAGTAGGGCGCGATACCGAAATCAGGCTGGTGCAGGGTTGCACGGGCCACGAGCGCGCCCGCTTCTTCCGAGACCTCGACGTGGACGGGCCGGGAGCGCCCGGCGAGCGCGAGCTCGCCCTCGACGGTGGGCTGACCGCCCTTCCAGCTCACGTTGGCCTCGAAACGAACGGTCGGGTGACGCGTCACGTGCAACACGTCCGCGCCGATGTTCTGCTCGATCTTGCGCCGGTCTCGTTCCGAGAGCGCCGACGGCGCGGGCGTCCCGTCGTGCACGGCGTGGAGCACGCGCAGGCTCCCGGCGTCCATCTCGGCCGTGACGCGGCTCACGTCCTCGGGCCACTCGATCGAGAAACGAGCGACGTCGATCTCGAGGTCGTGGGCCATGGCCGAGAGGAGCCCTTCCTTGAACGTGAACACGCGGCAGGTGGCATCGCGCTCCGTGATCCGGGTCATGGATGGAGCCTGACAGAGCACCGCCTCTGCGCCGAGGCGGATCGCTCACGCCGCGCTATCGTCCGTGCATGAACACACGTCACATCGTGTCCATCGGCGTCGCGGCCTCGATCGGTTGTACGCAGCTCGGCTGCGGTGGGATCGCGACCGACCCCGATGCCGCGGTACCGCGAGACGCACCCCGCGCCGACACCCCTGCGCAGGACGACGCAGCGGCGGCCCTGGATCTCGTCGACGTCGGCCACCGCCGCGAGATGCGCGGCGTGTGGCTCTCGAGCGTCTCGAATCTCGACTTCCCGAGCCGCACCGGGCTCTCGGAGGGCGGCGCGCGCGCGGAGCTCGAGGCCATCGTCGGGCGCGTCGCCTCGGCCGGGCTCACCGCGATCTTCTTCCAGGTCCGGCCCGAGTCGGACGCGCTCTATGCCTCGAACCTCGAGCCCTGGAGCCGCTTTCTGTCGGGAACGCAGGGCAACGACCCCGGCTACGACCCGCTCGCGATCCTGCTCGAGCTCGCGCACGCACGCGGGATCGAGGTCCACGCGTGGCTCAATCCCTACCGAGGCATGTCGAGCGCGAGCGCGACGACGGCGGCCGAACACGTCACGCGCACACTGGCGGAGCACGCGATCCGTTACGGAAGCGCGATCGTGATGGATCCGGGAGCTCCGGACGTGCGCGCACATGTCGTCGCGGTGATCGCCGACCTCACCGAGCACTACGACGTCGATGGCGTTCACTTCGACGACTATTTCTATCCGTACCCCGACGCCGAGGGCAGGCCGTTCCCGGACGAGGCGACGTATGACGGTCACGTCTCGGGCGGAGGCGTGCTGTCGCTCGGCGATTGGCGTCGCGAGAACGTGAACGCGCTGGTGCGCGAGGTCCACGAAGCGCTTCTCGCGGACCATCCGAGCATGCGTTTCGGGATCTCGCCCTTCGGGATCTACCGCCCGGGCATGCCCGCGGGCATCCGAGGCCTCGATGCGTACGCGACCATCTACTGCGATGCGCCGCGCTGGATGCGTGAGGACTGGGTGGACTACGTCGCCCCGCAGCTGTACTGGCCGACGACCCCAGCCGCACAGGCCTTCGAGCCGCTCGCCGAATGGTGGGGCGAGCAGGCCGACGCGAACGAACACGTCTTCGCGGGACATGCGCTCTACCGCCTCGGCTCGAGCGCGACGTGGACGCTCCCGGAGCTCGAGCAGCAGATCGCGATCGTACGCGGCCTCGAGCCCGCGGGGCGTGTGACGGGTAGCTTGTTCTTCCGCTACGAGAACCTGGCGGACGACGTCCTCGGTGTCACGACCGCGTTCGAAGGTCGCGTCTACGACGCGCCCGCGCTCGCGCCTGCGATTCCCCGTCTCACCGTGCCCGCGCCCGCTCCCCCGACCGTGGCAGGGCGAGACGGGACGATCCGCATCGCGCACGAAGCGCCCGAGACCGTGCGCTTCTTCGCCGTGTACCGGCAGCAAGCGAGCGAGTTCGTGCTCGATCGCGTCGTCGGGAGCGGGGTGGCCGAGATCCCCGCGACCCCTGGGATCTGGGCGATCGCGTCGGTCGGACGCGGCGGCCCCGAGAGCCAGGGAGCGCGCCTCACGCTCGAGTGAGCGAAGCGGGCCTGCGCCTGGGGGCCCCGCTCGGCCCCACCGGCAAACTACAGCCCTGCTTCGTCCATCCGTCGCATCCCTTCGAGGAGCAGCGACTCCACGGTGGCTTGCATCGTCCTGGCCTTCGGCTTGAGCGTCGGGTCGAGCTTGAAGTCGCCGTCCTTGAGAAGAAGGGTCTGGTAGACGGCCTCCTCGCCCGTGGTCTGCGCAAAGGCCGCATGAACGACCAGGCCTTCGCCGAAGTGGATCTCGCCGACGCGGTGCTGGGACACGATGCGGAGACATCCCGACTTCCGAGCCTGACCGAGCACCTGCATCACCTCGGCGAGGCCCATGTCGCGCAGGTTGCCCGACAAGCTGCCTCCGCTGCGTCGCCGCAGCAGAGCCTCGAAGATCTGGCCACACTTGGCGACGACGAGCTCCGCGGGGGTTGGCTTCGTCAGGTAATCGGCCGCGCCGAGCTCGTAGCCGCGCGAGACGGATCCGCGGTCTCCGAGCCGCGTGTGGAAGACGAAGGCGGCGTCCTCGTTGCGTTCCGAAGCGCGGGCCGACGCGACGAGGCCAAAGCCATCGCCCCCCTCGAGCTAGACCTCGGTGATCACGATGTCGAGGCGATCCGAGCGCAGGCGGGCGTCGGCTTCGGGCGCCGTCCGGGCCGTGGTCACGTCGTAGCCTTGCTCTTGGAAGCAGAGCTCGAGCGCCATCGCGACCTGGACGTCGGGCTCGACGACGAGGACACGAGGACGCATGCCAGCGTTGGTCACGCGGTCGGAGCCGACGATCAGCCGCAACGGATCGATCAGGGCTGGATCGAAGAGCTGACCGCTGAGCTGACGCACGACCTCGACCGCTTCACGCGGCGTGAGCGCCCGGCGGTAAGGATTCTTCGGATTGGTCGTGAGGTCGCAGTACGTCTCGACGAGCGAAAGAATACGAGCGCCGAGCGGAATGAACCTGCTCTCGAGCTTCGCGGGGAAGCCCTGACCGTCCCAGCGCTCGTAGATCGCATCGAGGATCGCCCTCGTCGAGTCACCTAGACGCGCCGCCTCGAACAGCTTCGTGGGCGCGCCGAACGACCTCTGCGCCTGCATGCGGTGGCCTTCGAAGCGCGACACGTTGAGCGCCGTGAGGTGATACGCGCTGTCGGTCTTGCCCACGTCGTGCAAATAGGCGGCGACCAGCAGCGAATTCTTGTCCGCCTGCGACATCGCGAGGCGGTCGGCGAGCTTGACCGAGAGAGCGGCCACGTGTGCCGAATGCCCGCGCAGCTCGCCGCGGCCCTGGTCGAGGAGCGACACGAGCACCTTGACCGTCTCGATGTAGCTTGCGTAGTCGGGCGCGATCTCGAAGGTCCCGAGCGTGTTCTCGAGCGAAGGCCTGACGGGGGGTGCCGGGGCGCGCGGGGCTTCGGAGCGTTCGAGTTCCGCCGGGATCCCGCGCGGAGGAGGTGCCGGTGGACGTGCGCGCGCCGCGCGTTGCGGTGCCGCGCCGGCTTCGATTTCGAGACCGAGCGCGAGACCGACGCCCTTCGAGACGGTGATGCCTCCGCGATCGGGCGGTGCTGCGAATGCCCCGGTGTTCTCGTCCGGGACCGGCGCGCTCCCCGGCTCCGGCAGAAGCCCCGAGAACGCCAGCGGGTCCCCTCCGTAGTACTTGCGGATCGCGGCCAGGATCGCGGCCGGGCGAGCCACGTACCCGCGCACGTCCCGGACGCCCGTCACCACCTGGACCTGCTTGGGGATGTCCTCCTCCGGATCGGCGACCACGATCGAGAGCGACTGCGTCCTCGGGTCGAACACGATGGGGCAGCACTGGTACCGCTCGCAGACCCGTCGCGGCACCATGGCGAGGGTCTGCGGCGTGATGCCGGCCCTCGCGAGCCGCTCCGTGCTCACGAAGCGGGTCTGGTACATCTGCGCGACGGCCTTGAGCACGTCGTGCTCGCTCATCGCCTGCGTCTCGATGAGGAGCTCCAGGATGGGCTCCCCGCTGCGCCGAGCGTGGTGGTAGACGGACTCGTACTGGCTCGAGGTGATCCGCGCATCATCGCGGAGCCGATCGAGGATCTTCAGAGCCCCGGCGTTCTGGCCCGGCTGCATCGTTGGGTCGCCACAGCATGCCACACATCGACGCGCGCCGAGCGCACGCGATCGCGGATGCCGCGCGGCTCAAGGCCCGGGCTGCCCCGCGCCGACCCAGCTGTCGAGCTGCGCCGCCAGCGCCGACCGCGTCGGCTCCGCGAGCCCTCCAGGGGGCATCGAGCCGTCCCGCACGCGCCGCGCAGAACAAGCGCCCATCGTCATCCCAGTGCAGCTCCGGGCCCGGGCCGGGAGCTGCGAGTCGGTGTACGCAGCCGTCACGCTCGACTGCGCGATGTTGTGCCCGCCCGAGCGGATCGTCGCGTGGCAGGGCCCGCAACGCATGGTGAGCTGCTCGTGCACGTCGCTCCACGTCGCGGGGCCGACGAACGCGTCGGGCACGGTGACCGCGTCCGGCGTGACCGGACTGACCGCGTCCTCGGGCATCGCTGCATCCTCGGTCGGCGGCCTCCCCGCGTCTTCCATCGTGGTGCCGGTGTCCGCCGAGCTGAAAGCGTCCACCGAGCCGAAGGCGTCCGTCGAGCTGAAGGCGTCCTCGCGAGGGGCAGAGGCGTCTGGCGTGTCGCTGCCCTCGGGGCAACCGGTGAGGACGAAGACGAAGGCGAAGAGAGCGGCGAGACGAAGCGTCATGGGGGTTCTCCTCCGCGGCGACAGCGCGCGGGAGTGCGTGGGTTGCAGCATCCGAGCATCACACGCAAGAAATCGATGCGCCCGAGCGAGCTCGCCGAGCCGCGTGGATCCCGCGGAGGCACCGGATCATGGGCTCGCCTCGTCGATGCGCGGGGGCGCGAGGCGGACCCGGAGCGCCGCGAAGAGCGCGACCCAGCCTGCCGCCAGCGCGATCGCGAGGCCGAAGGTGACCGGCGCGCCGAGCTGTTCCGCGAGCCAGCCCGAGGCCAAGGCGAGCGGAGCCTTTCCGATGACCTCGAGCGTCGCGAGCAGCGTGTAGTGAGAAGCGCCGATCCGGCGATCGGTGTGGCGCATCATGAAGGCGAACATGAGGGTCGTGAGCGCGCCCGACACGAGATGCTCGGCGCAAGTCGAGACCACGAGGAACACATCGCCGAGCGGACCGAAGGTGGCGATGGCCCACGGCAGGGTCATCGCGAGCACGCGCGCCGAGCCTGCGAGCAGAAAGGCGCGCTCCACGCTCGCGCGGCCCGCGAGCCATCCCCCGAGGAGCGAGCCGCCGATCGAGGCGAGCATGCCGTACGAGCCCACGTAGAGGCCGATGCTCGCGCGGGCGATGCCCTGGTCGACGAGGAGCGGCTGCAGGACGGGATCGACCAAGGACTCTCCGAGCTTGTAGGTGACGAGGACGAGGACGAGCCAGCCCGAGCCGGGCCGCCGCATCGCATCGCGCAGCGCGCCGAGGATCGCGCGCAGGCTCACGTGCCGCGTCGCGACCGACACCGGATGTCCGGGCTCCCGCACGAACCACGTGAGCGCGAGCACGAGAAGGACCAGCGATGCCATCGCGAGGAAGAGGCCCCGCCACCCGAGCCCGAGCCGCTCACTCGCCCACACGAGGAGCCCGCCGCCGGCCAGCATCCCGACCTTGTAGCCGACCACCTGGGCAGCGTTTCCCGCGCCCAGCTCGCCCTCCCTGAGGAGGTCGACCGCGAGGCCGTCGACGGCGATGTCCATCGTGGCGGCGAAGAAATTCATGAGGAGCACGAGGGCGAGCAGCGGGCTCGGGTCGGATTGCACGTCGGTGAACGCGGCGGCGCACATCGCAAGCACGAGAAGGCCTTGCATCGGAAGGATCCACGAGCGCCGCCGGCCGAGGCTCGCCACGTGGTGCCGATCGACGAGCGGAGCCCACAGCGCCTTGAGCGACCAGGGCAAGGCCAGCGCCGTCGTGAGGGTCACGTGGGTGAGCGAGACGCCTTGCGCACGCAAGAGAGCCGAGAGCGCGTTCGCCTGGAAGCCGAACGGCAACCCTTGCACGAGGTAGAGCGCTGCGAGGAAGGCGACCCTGCCGGCCGCCCCGAACCGGCTCACGACGACCACCGGGGTCGAGGCGCGCGGTTCGACACAGTCCTCGTGTCAGCTTCCGAGGATGCGCTCGAGCGTCTGGCGCGCGCGCCCCTCGACCAGGGCTTCGAGAAGGAGCCGCACGCGAGGATGCGCGTCGAGGATGCGCTGCACGCGGTGCTGCGCGAGCACGGCGCAGGTGACGCCGGTGAGCGCCTCGACCGTCGCGGTGCGAGGCGAGCCCATGACGACCGAGACCTCCCCGACGCAGGCTCCGCGCCCCAGCTCGGCGAGCTGGATCTCGCCCTGCGGGCTGTGCGTGTGAACCCGCACCGTACCTTCCATCACGAGGAGCATGGTCTCGCCGGGATCGCCCTCGCGCAGGAGCATGTCGCCCGGCTCGTACATCATCACGAACGCGCTCTCGAGGAGCTCTTTTCGTGCGGATTCGTCGAGTGACTTGAAGAGATGGCTCTTGGCGACGATCTCCTCCATGTCGCGCTCGAGCGCGTCGACCTCTTCGCGTGAGAGGGAACGCGCACCGGAGGGCATCGTGGACGGGCGGTGGGACACGATCACCATGGTGCCAAAACCCTCGCCTCTTTTCGACTTCCTGGCGAGCGGGGACCCGCAAGGAGGCCTCCGCACGCGCAGCGACCCACAGACCCGCCGCTCACGGAGCCTCGCAGACGCTGGGTCGCTCGGTCTCGCATCCTCGGTCGTCCCATTCGGCGGCCCGCCCCGCCCTCGTCATGATCACGCCGCAGTCTTCTCCGCTCGTTCCGCCATCGTTGGGCTCGCCGTCGTCCCAGTGCGTGTACGCGAGCGGCGTACCCGACTCGTCGACCCAGCGCATCTCGGTCACTGCGTCGGTGATGCCGATCCAGGTGTCGTCGAATCCGCGCGCCGCCATGGCCGCATGGAGCGCCCGATCCTCCGCCGCATCCTCGACAACGACCAACCGGTAGCCGACGCTCGCGCACGTGACCTGCGCGCCGATCCAGCTCCGCTCGGAGGCGCAGAACAGGTAGCTCCCGCCTGCGATCGCGACCCGCTCACAGGGGCAGCGCGCGCCCTCGTCGATCGCACCGTCGCAATCGTCGTCGAGGCCATCGCACGCCTCGGCTCGCCGCGCGCATGCGTCGAGCGGCGCGCGCGCGTCAGGCGCGCCTGCGTCCGGAGGACCCGCATCTCCGGTCGCGGCGTCGGGAGGGAACATCGCGTCGAGGGAGTAGGACGTCGGCACCGCGCTCGAAGCGTCGGTGGCCGCCGCGCGCGGCGTCGACGGCGAACCGTCACCACCGCGCGCGCAGGCGGCGACGCCGAGGAGACACAGAGCAAGGGCGAGACGCACGGACACGCGGACTGCAACCCCCGATCCAGGGGAAACCAGCCCGAACGAGGCCCGCGCGCGCGACAATCGCTCGCCCGCGCGAGCGCGCCGGAGACCGCATGCCCCAGCCTCGGACCGCAGGCTGGGGACACCTGACCGCTGCGCGACGCTGGCAGGGGACCGACCTCTCCGCGTGTTGCGGCGGAGAACCGAAGCCTGCTTCGGTACTACGCTCTGCCCATGGAGTGGCTCAACTACCATCACCTCCTCTACTTCTACGTGGTCGCGCGGGAGGGCACGATCGCGAAGGCGGGGCAGGTGCTGCGCCTCGCGCAGCCGACGATCTCGGGGCAGATCCGCGCCCTCGAGGACGCGCTCGGCGAGAAGCTCTTCGTGCGGACGGGTCGCAACCTCGAGCTCACCGAGACCGGTCGGGTCACGTACCGCTACGCCGAGGAGATCTTCGCGCTGGGCAAGGAGCTTCAGGACACGCTGAAGGGCCGCCCGAGCGGGCGCCCGATGCGCCTGCTCGTCGGCATCTCGGACGTGGTGCCCAAGCTCGTGGCGCACCGCCTGCTCGAGCCGGCGCTCCGCGGCACTCCGCGCGTCTCGGTCGTGGTCACCGAAGGCAAGACGGACCGCCTGCTCGCCGACCTCTCCGCGAGCGCGCTCGATCTCGTCCTCGCAGACTCGCCCATCACACCGGGCTCTCGGGTGCGAGCGTACAACCATCTCCTCGGCGAGTGCGGGCTCACCTTCTTCGCGCGCAAGGACGTCGCCGCGAAGCTCGAGGGACCGTTCCCGAAGAACCTCGACGGTCAGCCGCTGCTCTTGCCGACCGACAGCACGGTGATGCGTCGGGGCCTCGACCGCTGGCTCGAGAGCCACGGCGTGCGTCCGCAGGTCGTCGCGGAGCTGGCGGACAGCGCGCTCATGAGCCTCTTCGGCGAGCGCGGAGAGGGCGTGTTCCCGGGACCGAGCGCGATCGAGAGGGAACTGCGAGAGCACTACGGCGTGGAGGTCGTCGGACGCGCGCCCGAGCTACGCGAGCGCTTCTACGCGATCACCGTCGAGCGCAGGATCAAGAACCCAGCGGTCCAGGCGATCAGCGACGCCGCGCGAGAGCAGGTCTTTCGCTGAGAGGTCTCTCGCCGATCCAATCCGAGAGAGGGGCTCCGCCGAGAAATGGAGGGGCTCGCGCCCATCCAACCGGCTCGCGCGTCGAGCGGGCGCCGTGGTCACTCCGCCGCGTCGCGCGCGACCTCGACACCACGGCTCTGCCACGTGTCGAAGAGGTCCTTCACGCGTGCGGCATCGTCGGTCGCGTTGAGCGTGCGGCGCATGACGCCAGCGCCGGGCAGACCGTGGAGATATCCGGGGTAGTAGCGGCGCATCGCGCGCACCGCGCGGTCTGCGCCGCGCTCCGCAATCGCGGCCGCGAGGTGCTCGCGGCAGAGCTCGAAGCGCTCCGCCGCCGTGGGCGGCGCGAGGGTCTCGCCCCGCTCGAGGCGCGCCCGGACCTCCCGGAACACCCACGGATGCTCGATCGCTCGGCGCCCGATCATGACTCCGTTGCAGCGCGTGCTCGCGAGGGCGGTCTCGGCCTCGTCGGCGCCGTTGACATCGCCGTTGACGATCACCGGGATCGATACGACGGCCTTCGCGCGCGCCGCCCAGCTCCAGTCGGCCTTGCCGCTGTGGCCCATCTGCGCGGTGCGGCAGTGGAGTGTCAGCGCGCGCACCCCGACACCCTCGAGGCGCTTGGCGAGCTCCACGATCGGCAGCTCGTCGTCGAAAGACCAGCCGATGCGCGTCTTGACGGTCACGGGCATCGACACGCGCTTCACGACCATCTCCGCCATCGCGACCATCGCGTCCGGCTCGCGCAACCAGCCGGCGCCCGCGCCGCGCCGCGCGATCTTGGGGACCCAGCAGCCGCAGTTGATGTCGATCCACGCGGGCTCGGAGCGCTCGGCGACCTCGGCGGCCTCGGCGAGGCGCTCCGCGTCCGCCCCGTAGATCTGGATCGCGGTGGGTTGATCACCTGGCGCGAGGTCGATCTTGTGCGCCGCGCCCCGACAACCGCGGAGCAGACCCTCGACGTTCACGAATTCCGTCACGCAGAGGTCCGCGCCGCGCGCGCGGCAGAGCCCGCGGAAGACGGCGTCGGTCACGTCCTCCATCGGCGCGAGGAGGATGGCGCGCTCGCGCAGGGCAGTGTCGAGATCGAAGACCACGGAGGCGGAGGTGTGCACGAGGACCGAAGCGCCCGCAAAGCGAGCGCGGCGCGGTGGGGCCGCAAACGGCGGGCCCGCGCGACAGGGCAGCGGCGCCCTGACCCTCGACGGCGTGCCCGGCGGTCACCTCGTTCGACAGCCAGAAGCGCCGAGTCGCGCTTGACGGCGTATTATCGTACCAATACAGTGTGTCACACCAAGCCATGACAGCGACGAGCGCCCACTCCGAGATCCGTGCCCGCGTCCGCCCGGCCCTCGAGGGATTCTTCGCGGTCGAGCGAGAGAGCACGCGCACCCACGTTCCTCTCGTGCTCACGCTCGCGGCCGACACCGAGACGCCCGTCGGGCTCTTCCACAAGCTCGCCGGTGCTCGTCCGGGCAGCTTCCTCCTCGAGTCCGCGCACGCCAGCGGGCGGTGGTCGTTCGTCGGCTTCGATGTCGCGCGCACGATCACCACCGCCGAAGGTGGCCTCGATCCCCTCGAGCTCGTCGCGCAGGAGCTCGCGCGCACGACGCTCCACGTCGCACACGACGCGCGCGAGCTGCCGCCCTTTCTCGGGGGCGCCGTGGGCTTCGTCGGGTACGACGCCGTGCGCGCGTTCGAGCACGTCCCGCTCGCGGCGACTCGCACGCTCGACATCCCCGAGGCTGCGCTGTTCGTCACCGACGAGCTCGCGGCGTTCGATCACCTGCGGGGCCTCCTCCACCTGATCGTGCTCGCGCCGCTGGGCGGCGACCGCGCGCGCACCTACGACCGCACCCTCGCCCGCCTCGCGGCGCTCGAGGCGCGCCTCGAGACCCCCGGTCCCCGGCCCCGCACCCACCGCCCAGCGCCACCGCTTCCGCGCACGCAGTCCCGCACGAGCCAGAGCGCGTTCGAGCAAGCGGTGCGGCGCGCGCAGGCTGCGATCGAGGCCGGCGAGATCTTTCAGGTCGTGCTCTCGCAGCGCCACACCGTGGAAGCGAGCGTCGAGCCGCTCGCGCTCTACCGGGCCCTGCGCGCGCTCAACCCTTCGCCCTACATGTTCCTCCTGCGCTTCGCGACCCATGCGGTCGTGGGTGCGTCTCCCGAGACGCTCGTTCAGGTGACCCGGGCCACCGACGAGGCATCGGCCCGGCCCGGCGAGGACGCGCCGCTCGTCGCGCGTGTCCGGCCCATCGCGGGCACGCGACCGCGAGGCGCGACCCCGCGCGAGGACTCCGAGCTGGCCCGAGAGCTCGCGCTCGACGAGAAGGAGCTCGCCGAGCACCGGATGCTCCTCGACCTCGGCCGCAACGATGTCGGCCGAGTCGCGAAGCTCGGGAGCGTCCGCGTCGAGCGGGAGCGCGCGATCGAGCGCTACTCCCACGTCATGCACCTGGTGTCGGACGTCTCTGGAACCCTCGCGCCCGGCAAGACCGCGCTCGATGCGTTCCGCGCCGCATTTCCCGCGGGGACGGTCTCGGGAGCGCCGAAGATCCGCGCGATGGAGCTCATCGCCGCGCTCGAGCCCGAGCGCCGCGGTCTCTACGCAGGCGCCGTCGGCTACTTCGGCTTCGATGGCCAGAGCGACACCTGCATCGCGATCCGCACCGTGCTCGTCGAGCCACACCGATGCCACGTACAGGCAGGAGCGGGCATCGTCCTCGACTCGGTGCCCGCGCTCGAGCACGCCGAATGTCTCGCGAAGGCACGCGGCCCGCTCACCGCGATCGCGATGGCCCTCGAGGACTGCCAGGGATCGACGGTGCGCGACACGGAGACGAGCAGCGCACCACCAGCCTCGGCGCTGCCCGAACCGGAGCTCTCGAGCTCGCAGGTGACGTCGTGACCGTGGTCCTCGTCGACAACTACGACTCGTTCACGTTCAATCTCTACCAGCGCCTGGGCGTGATCCTCGGGCGCGAGCCGATCGTCGTGCGCAACGACGCGGTCGACCTCGCGGCCTTGCGCGCGCTCGGACCGACCCACGTGGTGATCTCGCCGGGGCCTGGCTCGCCCTCGGAGCCGCGCGACTTCGGCGTCAGCCGCGAGGTCGTGACGACGCTCTCGCAGACGGTGCCCACGCTCGGCGTCTGTCTCGGCCACCAGGGCGCGGTTCAGCACCTGGGCGGAGAGATCGTGCGCGCGCCGCGCCCCGTGCACGGCAAGATCTCGCGGATCCGCCTCGACGCGCGCTCGACGCTCTTCGCGGGGCTGCCCGAGGAGATCGAGGTGATGCGTTACCACTCGCTGGTCGTCTCGCGGCGCTCTCTTCCCGCCTGCTTCCGCGTGACCGCCGAGACCGCCTCGCCCGAGGGCGACGAGCACCTCGTGATGGCCGTGGAGCACACGAGCCGGCCCCTCTTCGGGGTGCAATTCCATCCAGAGAGCATCGGCACGCCGGAGGGTGACGCCATGCTGGCCCGCTTCCTCGCGGTCCACGGACCCGGGCGCGTGGGGACCGCATGAGCCTGCCGATCACGAGCGTCGTCCAGGGTGGCACGCTGACGGAATCCGAAGCGCGCGCGGCGATGGAGGCCATCCTCGAGTCTCGCGCGAGCGAGCTCGAGACCGCGGCGTTTCTCACGGCCCTCGCGACGCGCGCCGGGCACGGCGCGGTCGCGACCGCGGAGGAGCTCGTCGGGTTCGCGCGCGCCCTCGAGGCCCGCATGATCCCCGTCGCCGCGCCACCGCGCACGATCGACACCTGCGGTACCGGCGGCAGCGGCCGGGCCAAGCTCAACGTCAGCACCCTTGCCGCCATCGCGCTCGCCGCGTGCGGTGAAGTCGTCGCCAAGCACGGCAACCGCTCGTCGGTCGCAGTCGGCTCGAGCGATGTGCTCGAGCAAGCGGGCGTTCCGTTGCCTGGTGATCCGGTGCGTGCGCGCGCGCGCGCGGAGCGGACCCTCGAAGAGACACGTCTCGCCTTCTTGCACGCGCCGCAGCACCACCCTGCGCTCGCGAGCGTCGCGCCGATTCGCAAGACGCTCGGCTTCCGCACCGCGTTCAACCTCCTCGGGCCCCTCGGGAGCCCCGCGCGCGTGCGACGACAGCTCGTCGGCGTGAGCGACCCTGCCCGCGTCGGGCCCATGGCCGCAGCCCTCGCGACGCTCGGCCGAGAGCGCGCGGTGGTCTTCGGCGGCTCGGTCGACGAGCTCGTGCTCGAGACGCCGGCGGTAGGTCTCGAGGTCCAGGAGGGCCTCGTGCACGGAGCGCTGCGCCTCGACCCGCGCGAGCACGGCGTGCTCACGGGCGCGCGCGGTGAAGTGCGCGCGGGCCTGGACGGCTTCCTCGATGTCCTCGAAGCGCGGAGCGAGCGGGCCGTCGAGCTCGTCGCTTGGAACGCGGGCGTGGCCCTCGCGGTCGCGCGCGCGCGACGAGATCTCGGCGCCGCGATCGCCGGGGGCGTGGCGGAGGCCCGCGACGCGCTCGTCTCGGGCCGCGCGCGCCTCTGCTTCGAGTCGCACCGCGCGCTCGTCCGCGCGCTCGAGCCCACCACGGAGGCTGCGTGAGCGATGTCCTCACCCGCATCGCCGCGCGCAAGCGCGACGAAGTGCAGAGCCTGCCACGCCTCGATCCGGGCACGCTGCCCCGCGCGCGGCGCTCGTTCACCGCGGCGATCGCTGCGCCGGGGCTCTCGCTCATCGCAGAGATCAAGCACCGGAGCCCCTCGCAGCCCACGCGGCCCGGGACCGCGTGCCGCTTCGACCCCGCGGCGCTCGCCTCGGTGTACGACGCGAGCGCCCGCGCGATCTCGGTGCTCACCGACGGACCCGGCTTCGGCGGGGACGTGGCACACCTCGAAGCGGCCGCCTGCGCGAGCCGCAGACCGATCCTCTGCAAGGACTTCGTCGTCGACCCCGACCGACAGCTCCCGTTCGCGCGCCTGCACGGAGCCGATGCGATCCTCCTCATGGCCCAGCTCCTCTCGAGCGCGGAGATCGAGCGCGCGCTCGGGCTCGCCGACGCGCTCGGGATGAGCTGCCTCGTCGAGACGCACTACGAAGTCGAGCTCTAACGCGTCCTCGCGGAGACCCGCTCCCCGATCGTCGGCGTCAACGCGCGCGACCTCCGCACGCTCGCGATCGATCTGGATCGCCCGCGCCGCATGGCCGCCCGTGCGCGCGCCGCGGGTCGCCTCGTCGTCGCCGAGAGCGGGCTCCGGAGCCGCGCGGACGTGCGCGCGCTCGAGGGCGAGGTCGACGCGATCCTGGTCGGCACGGCGCTCTCGATGTCGCCCGATCCCGCCGCAGCGCTCTCTTCGTTGGGCTTTGCGCCCCGGTCACGGCGACCCGCCCTCAAGCTCTGCGGCCTGCGAAGCGCCGCGCACGTCGCGGCGGCGGGCGAGGTCGGCGCGCACGCCGTGGGGCTCAATTTCGTTCGCGGGGCGAGGCGCGAGATCTCGGAGCGCGAGGCTGCACGGGTCGGCGCTCTGGCCGCATGCCCGCTGCGTGTCGGGGTGTTCACCTCGGCCGACGCGCCGCGAATCCCCGACGCGATCGCGCTCGCGCGCCTCGACGCGGTGCAGGTACACGCGACGCCGGGCGAGCGCCTCGAGCGCGCCTCGCTCGCGTCGATCGCCAGAGCCTTGCCGCGGGGACGCGCGGCGCTCTGGCTCGCGATCGAGGCCTCCGAGGTCTCCGAGGTGCAGAGAGGGCTCGACCTCGCCGCCGAGCTCGACGCACGTGTCGTCCTCGATGGCGCACGGTCCGGCAGCGGCCGGTCCCTCGACCACGCGCTCGTTCGGGGCCTCGTCCTTCCGCACGATTTCGTGCTCGCCGGCGGGCTCACGGCCGCGAACGTCCGTGAGGCGGCCGAGCGCTTCGAGCCCGCGATGGTCGACGTCGCGACAGGCATCGAAGAGCAAGGCGTGCCGTCACGCGCGGCCATGGCGCGGTTCGCGGAAGCCGCAGGGACAGTCAGTTCTCCGACGGAAGGAAGACCCTAGGATGCGTCTCCCCACGAAATTCGGCCCGTACGGGGGTGTCTACGTCGCCGAGCTCCTCGTCCCGGTGCTCGAAGAGATCGAGTCGGGATGGATCGAGGCGCGGGACGACCGGGACTTCCGCGATCGGCTGGCGGCCCTCTCCAGGACGTACGCAGGGCGGCCGACACCGCTCCACCTCGCGAGCAACGCGTCTCGCGAGCTCGGCGTGTCGCTCTACCTCAAGCGCGAGGACCTGCTGCACGGCGGCGCGCACAAGACCAACAACGCGCTCGGCCAGGGCCTGTTGGCCGAGCGCCTCGGCAAGAGGCGGCTCATCGCGGAGACGGGCGCCGGACAGCACGGCGTCGCCACCGCGATGGTCGGCGCGCTCCTCGGCATGGAGGTCGAGATCTTCATGGGCGCCCTCGACGTGGAGCGGCAGCGCCCAAACGTCGATCGCATGCGCATGTTCGGCGCGAAGGTCACGCCCGTCGAGAGCGGCAGCCGCTCGCTCAAGGACGCGATCAACGAGGCCCTCCGCGCCTGGACCGCTCGGGCGGAAGATACCTTCTATCTCTTCGGCACGGCCGCAGGGCCCCACCCCTTCCCCACGATCGTGCGGGAGCTCCAGCGCGTGATCGGCGACGAAGCTCGCGCGCAGCACCTCGTGCTCACTGGCGGTCTGCCGGATCAGGTCATCGCGTGCGTCGGCGGGGGCTCGAACGCGATCGGTGCGTTCACCGCATTCGTGGGCGATCCCGAGGTCGAGCTCGTGGGCGTCGAGCCCTCGGGCCTCGGCCTCGAGAGCGGTCGACATGGCGCGCCCCTGTCGCGCGGGCGCCCTGGGATCGTGCATGGCGCGCGGAGCTACGTGCTCCAGGACGCGCACGGCCAGATCCAGGAGGCACACTCGGTCTCCGCCGGGCTCGACTACCCCGGTGTCGGGCCCGAGCACAGCCATCTCAGGGACACGGGGCGCGCGCGTTACACCCACGCGAGCGACGACGAGGCGCTCGAGGCCTACCGCTGGCTCGCGCGCACCGAGGGGATCCTCCCCGCGCTCGAGAGCGCCCACGCGCTCGCCGCCCTTCGCCGCGAAGCCCGCGAGGGCGCGCTACGCCGAGGCAGCCGCGTGGTGGTCAGTCTCTCCGGCCGGGGCGACAAGGATCTCGCGCTTGTTCTCTCCCACGCTGGAGGTGCCGAATGAACCGGATCGATTCCGCCCTCGCCCGCGCGCGCGCCGAGGACCGGCCCCTCTTCGTCCCGTTCTGGGTCCTCGGCGATCCAGACGAGCAGACCGCCCTGTCGGTGTTGCGCGCGCTCGTGGACGCGGGCGCGGACGCGCTCGAGCTGGGATTGCCCTTCTCCGACCCGCCTGCCGATGGCCCGGTGATTCAAGCCGCCCAGACTCGTGCCCTGTCTGCCGGCATCACGCCGCCGCGCGCGCTCGCGCTCGTGCATCGCCTGCGAGAGCACACGGATGTTCCGCTCTTGCTCATGGCCTACGCGAACCTCCTCGACGCGTACGAGGGAGGTGTCGAGGGCTTCGCCGCTGCGGCATCTCACGCAGGCATCGACGCGCTGCTCGTTCCCGACGCGCCTCTCGAGGAGACTCTCCCGTTCGAAGAGGCTTGTCGGAGACAGGATCTCTGTCTCGCACAGATGGTGACCGAGCTGACACCGCGGGAGCGACTGACACACATCGCCGCGCGGGCGACCGGCTATCTCTACGTGGTGGCCCGCGCGGGGACGACTGGCACCCATGCGGGCGTCGGCGGCCGACTGGCCGAGACGATCGCGCGCGCCCGCTCGGTGACCGGACTGCCGCTCTTCGTGGGCTTCGGCGTGGCCTCGGCCGACGACGTGGCCCGGGTGCGAGCGGCCGGGGCGGACGCAGTGATCGTCGGCTCGGCCCTCGTGCGCGAAGCGGACGGCTCCGCGGCGACGCTCGCGGAACGCGTCGGCTCGCAGGCGGCCGCTCTCCGAGAGGGAGGTCTGAGAGCACGTGGCACTCGGATGGATCGATGCGGGTGACACGGGCTCGGATCGGCGGGAGGGAGGCTCTCGCCGATTCACTCGGCGAGAGGGAGGGGCTGCGGCCAGACCCTCCGGCAAGAAACGTCAAAGCATGAGTCAATCCAAGTGGCTCATGCTCTGAGCGCGGCGCGCCGGGCGTGAATCGGTCGGCCCGCCGCTCGCATGGCATCAAGGCGCTCGGCGCTCCCCGAGCGCGCGCTCGATGGCCTGCTTGAGCGTCGACACGGGCTGCGCGCCCTCGACCGCGTAGCGCTGATCCACGACGAAACAGGGGACTCCCGTCACGCCTTGCGCGCTCGCCACGCGCGCGAGCGCCCGGGTCTCGGAGAGCGCCGCGGGGTCCGAGAGGCGCGTCTCGACGTCCTGACGCGAGAGCCCGTGCGCGACGCCGATGTCGAGGAGCGTCTCGAGCCGTGAGACGTCCTTGCCCTCGAGAAAATAGGCTCGAAGCAGGGCCCTCTTCAGCAGGCCCGAAGTGCCCGGCGCGTCGCCGTGCTCGCCCATGCGGATGAGCGTATGCGCGCGGACCGTCGGGATGGCTCGGCGTACCTTCTCGAAGTCGAGAGGGATCCCGCTCTCGCGTGCCGCGGCCTCGACGCGCGGGAACATCGAGCTCGCGGACACGCCGTACTTGCGCTCGAGACGCTCGCGGAGGTCCTCGCCCTCCTCGGGGATCGTGGGATCGAGGAGGAAGGGGTGGAAGCGCACCGTGGCCTTCACCTCGGGCATCTCCGCGAGCGCCTGGTCGAGGCGGCTGACGCCGATGAGGCACCAGGGACACACGACGTCACTCACCACCACGATCCCGAGCTCGCTCACGTCGGCCTCCAAGGCGGCGACTCTGCGCCGTCCGGACGACACGTCAACCGCGGACGAAGCGCGGGCCCACCTGCGACGCTCCTCAGCGCTCGAGGACATGCGCGAGGATCTCCCTCCAACCGCGCTCGGCGTGCGCTCCGGGCTGGTTGAAGAAGCCGTGCGGCGCGCCCTCGTAGATCGAGAGGCGCGTCGGGAGCCCACCAGAGGCGCGGTGCGAGACGAGCCGCTCCGCCTGCGCGATCGGGACGAGCCCATCCGCCGTGCCGTGGAGGAGCAGCGTCGGCGCGCGCGGCTGGAGCGCATGCCGAGGCGAGCGCGCGGACCAGCGCTCGCGGTCGGCCGTGCGGAACAGAAGGCGAGGCAGCAGCGTCGCGAGCGGACCGTGGAGGTGATCGAGCTCGTAGAGCCCGAAGCAGGAGACGACGCCGCGTACGCGCGCGTCCTCTTCACCCGCGACGAGCATCGCGAGCGTACCGCCCGCCGAGAAGCCCACGATCGTCACGCCCTCTGGATCGAGGTCGCGCGAGCTGCAGCCAGCGCGCCAGAACGCTAGCGCCGCGCGCGTGTCCGAGAGCGCCTCCTCGAGGCGGCCCCCACGGCCGATGAGGCGATAGTCGATCGAAGCGACCGTCACGCCCGCGTCCGAAAGGCGCGAGCCGACGAGTCGCATGGGCTTCATGTCGCGCGACCCGAGGACGAAGCCACCGCCGTGCACGAGCAAGACCGAACGGTCGCTCGCGCGACGCAACGGCGCATACACATCGAGGCGAGGCGCGACGCCGCGCGCGACCGTCGCGCAGTAGCGCACGCCGCGCTCGGCCGGCGCACGTTCGCCCTCGATGGGCCCGCGCAGCGACCAGAGGGCTTCGAAGACGGCGCGGTACCGGAGACCACCGTGACGGCTCATCGCGTCGACTCTACGACGCGAAGTCGCCCGCGCTCCACGCGTGCAGGAGCGCGAGGCCCAGACCGACTCCGAGCACGAGGAGCGACACCGCGGCCGACGCGCGCGCCCAGCCTGGCGTGCTCGGCTGCGCCTCGAAGCGCTGCGGCACGAGGAAGTATCCGAGGAACGTTCCGGCGAGACCCCCGCCGAAATGTGCGATCGTCGCGATGTTCGGCTGAAACGAGCTCGCCACATTGAGGACGAGGTTGAAGAGGACGTTCTGCGCGTGCTTCTGCCGCATCCCGGAAGGCAAGAGATCGGGCCGCGCGAACACGACGATCACCTCGACGCCGAAGAGCCCGAACACGGCGCCGGAGGCCCCGACGGTGAGGGGCGCGTCGCTGAGCGCGAGCGAAGCAAGGCCCGCGAGCAGGAGCGAGAAGGTGTACGCGGTGAGGAAACGCGCGCTGCCGAGCATGCGCTCGAGCGACGAGCCGACGACCCAGAGCACGTACGAGTTGAGACCGACGTGGAGCATGCCCGCATGCAGAAAGGCAGCGGACACGATCCGCCACGGCTCTCCACCGGAGATCATCGCGGGGACCTGACCGCCGAGGCGCACGAGGACGAGCCCATCCTCGCTGCCGCCGAGCGACTCCTCGAGGACGAACATCGCCCCGATCGCGGCGAGCAACGCCCAGGTCACGACCGGCTTGCGTGTCCAGTGCGCGCGCATGTTCTCGAGGCGCCGCTCGTCGGCGCGCTCTTCGTCGCTCGCGAGGTGCGGCCGCGGAGCCGCGCCGTCGGAGGCCGGCGACGCGACGGTCACGATGCGAATCGGCGCCCGCACCGGCGCATCCGTGTCGTCGCGATCGTCGCTCGGAGGAAGAATCACACCTGCATCATGTCACGCGAGTCCCCCATGGGCCCCTGGAGCGCTGCCGCGTGGGCACCGACGCGTCACGGTCGGCCGCGCGCCCCGTGATACAAGGCCGGTCATGCCCGCGTGGCTCGAAGAGATCCTCCCCATCCTCATCCTCCTGGCCGTCGTGTCGGTCGTCGTGTGGCGGCTGCCGAAGGTGGATCTCGGGCACAGCGAGGCGTTCATGCGGCGCCGCTTTCTCAATTGGTTCCCGCTCGGGATGACGTACGCGTTCCTCTACATGGGCCGCTACAACCTCGCGGCCGCCAAGAACGACCTCGGCGAGCTCATCTCCAACGAGGACTTCGGAACCATCAAGGCGGTCGGTACGATCGTCTACGGGGTGTCGTTCCTCCTGAACGGTCCGCTAACCGACCGCATCGGCGGTCGCAAGACGATGCTCCTGGCCGCCGGCGGCTCCGCGCTCGCGAACCTGCTCATGGGCGCGTTGCTCGTGACGGGCGTGCGCGAGAACATCGTCCTCTGGTTCGCGCTGCTCTACGGCATGAACATGTACTTCCAGAGCTTCGGCGCGGTCTCGATCGTGAAGGTCAACGCGTCTTGGTTCCACCTGCGCGAGCGCGGCACCTTCGGCGGCATCTTCGGCATCCTGATCTCGCTCGGCCTCTACTTCGCGTTCGACTGGTGCGCGCTCATCGCCGAGAGCGCCGAGACGCAGTGGGTCTTCTTCGTCCCGGCCGCGCTCCTCGTGGCCTTCTGGATCGCCACCTTCGTCTTCGTGCGCGACACGCCCGCGGAGGCGGGGCTGACCGACATCGAGACCGGCGACGGCGTCGCGGGCGCGCAGGAGAGCATCCACCAAGGGGGCCTGCGCGAGACGCTCGCGGGCATCGCGCGCATCGGCGGCATGATGCTGCGCAACCCCGTCATCCTTGTCATCGCGGGGATCGAGTTCTGCAGCGGCTTCTTGCGCTCGGCGCTCATGGACTGGTACGCGATCTTCAAGACGCAGACGCACCTCGACAACTTCGTCGCGGGCAACTGGGGCATGGTGCAGTGCTGCGCCGGCATCCTCGGCGGCGTGGTCGCCGGCGTGATCTCCGATCACGTGTTCCAGTCGCGGCGCGGGCCGATGGCCTCGATCCTCTACGGCGCGATGCTCTGCGGCTCGGTCGTGATGTGGCTGACGCTCGAGAACGGCCTCGTCATGTCGCTCGTCGCGACGGTCATGATGCTCTCGATCATCGGCGTACACGGGATGCTCTCGGGCGCCGCGAGCATGGACTTCGGCGGCAAGCAGAACGTCGGCATCGTCGTGGGCATCATCGACGGGCTCGTCTACCTCGGTCAGGGCGTTCAATACCTCACGCTCGGCCACATGGTCCCCACTGGCGAGGCCGCCGCGGTCGCGAGCCAATGGGCGGTCTGGCCGCTCATGATGATCCCCGCGTCGATCGTCGGCCTCGCGCTCGGCTCCCGCATCTGGCACGCCAAGCCTGCCGGCAAGGGCGCCGCGCATTGACCTCGGCCTTGCGCTTGATGCGAGACCCCGACCTCTGGCCCGTCCGGGGCCTTTTTTGGCCCTCCCCGGAGAACGCGTACTAGCCTCGTCGGGTGCGCCTGCCGCGTCTCGTCGCGCTCCTCTTCGTTCCGCTCGTCCTCTGGCTCGCGGACGGCCCTGTCGGCGCCCAGGAGATCGCGCAGGACGCGTGGGTGCGGTCGCTCGAGGTCACGCAGACAGGCGCCACCGTCCGTGCGGGACCGAGCACGCATGCGCCCAGGCGGGGCACCGTGCGCATCGGAACGCACCTGCCGGTCCTCTCGCGCGTGCGGGGCTCGGGCTGCGCGTCGTGGTACCGCATCGGGGCCGAGCAGTTTCTCTGCGAGGACCTCGTCTCGACCTCCGCCGAGCCGCCGCATGGCGACTCGCTGCCGGTCCTCCCCGCCGGCGATCTGTTGCCGCGTCGACACGCCTTCGTGGCCGCCGACGGAACATGGGCTTACGCCCGGCCGGCGGACTACTTTCTCGACGAGATGGTCGAGTCGCTCGGGCGCGGCTTCGGGCTCGCGATCACCGAGCAGCGCGAGGA
This sequence comes from Deltaproteobacteria bacterium, assembly GCA_046342295.1. Lineage (GTDB taxonomy): Bacteria > Myxococcota_A > Polyangia > Polyangiales > Sandaracinaceae > JAFLCL01. Next base: position 37,841 of record JBKDQC010000547.1, read on the forward strand.
GCAGGGGGTCACGTTCTTCCGCAGCCTCGGCGGGGTGTGGGTCCCCGAGGACGTGCTGCGCTTCGCGCGCGGGAGCCTCTTCGAAGGCATGGAGATCATCGACGGTCAGCTCGAGCTCGCGGGGGTCGCACGCGCGCACGTGGAGCTGCGCGCGTGGACCGGGCGGGCCCCCGGCCGCGTGATCCGACGCCTCGGTCACCGCGAGGTCGTGCACGTGATCGAGGACGTGGGCCGCGGTCTCGTGCGCACGACCGAGGGTGTCGTGCGTGCGCGCGATCTCATCCGCACGAGCACGGACGCCGTGCCGAGCGAGGTGCGCCAGGATGCCGACGGCAGCGGCGAGCGCTGGATCGACGTGGACCTCACCACGCAGACGCTCGTCGCCTACGAGGGCGCGCGCCCCGTCTTCGCGACGCTCGTCTCGACCGGTCGCAGCGGCCCGGGACACGAGACACCGGTCGGTGTGCACCGCATCTGGGTCAAGCTCGCGGAGGACACGATGGACGATCTCGACCGCACCGATCAGGAGTCGAACTACGCGATCGAGGCCGTGCCATGGGTGCAGTACTTCGCAGAGGGCGTCGGCCTGCATGCCGCGTTCTGGCACGACGACTTCGGCCACCCGCGCAGCCACGGCTGCGTCAACCTCTCACCCCGTGACGCGCGACGCCTCTTCGCGTGGACCACACCCGAGCTCCCGCCGGGCTGGGACGCGATCCTCACGACGGAGTCTCAGCCCGGCACCATCGTGCGAGTACGCGGCCGCGCGTCGCGACGCTGAGGGCCCGCTCATGGCTCGTGCGTACCCGGGCCCTGGTCACGCGCAGACGCTTTGACAACGGCGCGGGCCGAGATCACGACAGCGCGCGATGACGTCGCGACGCGGGTTCCTCGATCGCTCGATCCTCTCGTTGACCTCCGCCGCGCTCGCGCCTTCGGTGCTCTTCGCGGCGACGGGCGCGCTCCGCGCGCAGGAGGCGGAAGAGGCCTCCGGCGCCGCGGCGATCCCCGAGTCCAACCGCGCGAGCCTGGCCGAGCCACCGCCCCGGCCGCCCCTCGGGGACGTACCCGAGCGCATGCAGCGCCTCCTGATGGAGTCCTGCATCGCCGATGCGCCCGCGCCCTCTCACGGGCTCTTCCTCCCACGGGAAGCCTTCCGCCTCATCAAGGCGATCCGCGAGCCGGACGCGCTCTACGATCGCATCTTCGGCGCGTACGAGGAGGACATCCACGAGCTGCACGCGCGCCTCCGCGAAGAGTCGGGCGGGGATCTCGCGCAGGTCGCCTTCGTCGGCTTCCGCTTCACCGGGCGGCGCGGCTGGGTGCGCCTCCGCGAGGAGACCAACCGACTCCCCTACTGGGCACAGCGACACTCGTGGATCGACTATTCGGTCGGAGGCCGCCCGCACCAGATCGAGGTGCGTACGATGATCGCGTGGGGAGACCGCTGGTTCATCACACACCTCAACGAATTCCGCTGACCCGCGCAGCCAGCCCGAGAGCATGCATCGCATCTCTGTATTCGTGTCGGTCATCGGTGCGCCCCACGTCACGGGCACGAGCGGGCGACTCTCCACGTGTCCGATCGGCTGAAGAGTCTCCTCCGGCGCGTCGACGGCCACGACGCCGCGCGCTTGCTCGCGCTCTTGTGGCTTCTCGTCATCGGCACCTACCTCGGTCTCATCCTCGCGCGCGACGTGGAGGCCGGCGACCGGCTCTTCCTGCGCGACTACTACTGCTTCTACCGCGCCGGCAGGCTCGCGCTCGAGGGCGGCACTGGCTACGAGGACCCCGATCGAACCTTCGCGAATCCGCCCTTCACGCTGCCCGCGGTGGAGGTCCTCGCGCTCGCAGGTCCCGACGGCTCGTACTGGGTGTGTCTCGTGCTCGGCACCGTGCTGACCGTCCTCGGCATGCGCGCGCTCGCTCGTATCCCGGGGCTCGACCCGAAGTACCGACTGACCATGTCGATGGCGGCTTTGGCCTGTCCGAGCCTCGTGTTCGCGCTGCACCTCGGCCAGCTCACGCCGCTCTATCTCTTGCTCGCCTCGCTCGTCGTCTACGGCTGGTGCGCGGAGCGCGACCTCCTCGCGGGCGTCGCCGCCGGGCTCCTCTGGTCCAAGCCACCCTTGGCCGTGGCGCTCGTCACGATCGGCACCCTGGCGCGGCCTCGCGCCTTCACGCTCGCCTGGACGGCCACGCTCGTCGTACTGCTCGGGCTCAGCGTGCCCTTCGGGCTCGAGGGCTGGCAGGGCTTCTCGGGCGCCCTCGACACGCTCGTCTCGCGCCACGAGCTCAACCCCGACTCGTGGCGAAAGCAAGAGACCTTCTACGCCTTCGCCCGCACCGTCCTCTGGAAGCTGGCGGGCAGCCCGGCCGAGCAACCCGAGCGCGGGCGTGCGCTGGCGCGCGGGATCGCCATCGCCGTCTCGGCCTTCTGCGGGGCCTGGGGCCTCGCGCTCCGGGCGAAGGCGCGCAGGCCGTGGTCCCATCCCGTGCACCTCACCGAGCGCATGGTGCGGCTGGGCTCGATCGCGATGCTCGCGACGATCGCGCTCAATCTCTATCTCTTCTACTACGACTCCGCGCTCGTCGTGCTGCCGACGCTCTTCCTCTTCACGCACCAGGCGGCCTGGCGCTCGCGCGGACGCTGGTGGGTCGCGCTCGTGCTCGCGATGGGGATCTGGACCGCACAGGTTTTGCCCATGCTCTGGAGCGACGGTCCGAATCCGATCGGCCCGCTCGCGCTCGCGTGGCTCACGCTCGAGCTCGCCGAGCTCGGCGCGATCCCCACCTCCCCCGCGCTCGGCTCAGCCGGGGACGACGCAGAGCGCGCGGTCGGCACGCCCGAAACCGCCGCGTAGGTCACGCGCGATCCACGTGAAGCGGACGACGACGCCCTCCGCGGGGATCTCCGCGACCGCCGGCGGGATCCAGTCGATCGACAGCGGCTCGCCCGAAGCCGTGGTGAGGGCGTCGAACGCGGAGAACGAGCGGTCCATCGCTCCGAAGGTGACGTAGTGCGACACCTGCAAATTCTCACGGAGCGGGGCGCTCGTGGGGCCGTAGGTCTCGCGGTCATCCTCGGAGGCCGTGAACGTCAGCGGCACTCCATAGGGCTCACGCGCGTCGGGCGGAGCCGCGTCGCGCGGCACCACGACGCGAGGAAGCGCGTCGGTGTCGGGCTCACCGCCGCAACCCCGCGCGACGAGGCCCGCGGGGGCCTCGAGCCAGGCCCGCCCCTCCACCGTGTACTGCTCGTCCGCGAGGCTCGGGTGCTGGTTCGCGAGACTCGCGTCGAAAGCCAGCGGGATGTTGAGCGCGGTCAGCTCGGCGCGCGCCGTCGGCTCGTTGCAGGTCGGCAGGAGCGTGGCTGCGTCGAGCGAGGGTGTCGCTCCGCGGTCGCAGCTCGCCACGAGGACGAGCAGCTGGCTCGCGCCACCGAGGGCCTCGGCGGTCGGCACCACGAACGGAATCGGCGCGAGCGTCTCGCTCGACGCTGCCGGCGGCACGACGGCGAGCGGAGCGCCCCGGCAACCCGCAGCGCCGCGCCTCACGTCGGTCGCTGCGCAGAGGATCACGCTCGCTCGGACGGGCTGCGGCACCTCCGGCTGGAGCAGCCAGGGCTCGAGCGTCACGGAGTCCCCCGGGAGCGGCGTCGCTCGGCCGGGCGCGCCCGCGACGGTCACCCGGGCACCGACCAGCCGTGGTCGCTCCACGTACGACGCAGGATCGAAGTTCATCCCGCAGGCCGTGAGCAAGACCAGCGAGAGCGCGGACGGCGAACGCGCCCTCACAGCTCACCTCGGATCCCGAGCGAAGGGATGATGGGCAGTCCGGGGACATCGGTCGATCGGGTGTAGTCGTAGTTGTAACTGACACCCTCGCGGTTGGTGGCGTTGTAGACGTTCTGGACGTCCACGTAGAGAATCAAGCGGAAGTCTCCGATGTCGAAGCGCTTCTGTACGCGGACGTCGAGGCGGTGGAAGAAGGGGTTGCGATCGCTGTTCACCGCGCCGTACACGGGGCGATAGACCCCGGTCGAGAGGTCGTTGATCGAGCCCACGACCGGCGTGTAGGGATTGCCGCTCACGAGGCGGAACGTGAGTCCAGCCTCCCAGCCGTCACCGATCGTCCACACCGCCGCGGCCGTGAGGATGTGCGTCTGGTCGAAGTCGAAGAGGCGCCAGGGCTGCCCAGGGCCATCCTGCCGCTCGCTCCTCATGAGCGTGTAGGAGAGGAACCCGAAGACCGGGATCGAAGACCCCGGCTCGAGACGCGCACCGACCTCGAGGCCATAGATTCGGCCGATGCCCTGGTTCGTGTAGAAGGGCGCGACGCCGCCCGGCGTGCCCACCACCCGATCGACGATGTGCTTGTAGAAGCCGTCGAGCGTGAAGGACAGCCGCTGGGGCACGAGGCGGAGGTCGCCCCCGAGGCTCGTGTGAATCGCGCGGATCGGATCGAGGTTCGGATTGCCCACGTTCACGGCAGACTCCGCGAACTCGGGAGGCTGGGAGAAAGCACCGACGCCCGCGCGCAGAGCGACCTGCACGTCATCGCTCGAGGGCGTCAGACGCAGGCGCCCCGTCGCGCGCGGGTCGGCGGTCCAGCTCTGGATCTCCCGGAAGTAGTCGACACGGATGCCCGCGACGATGTCGAGCTCGGGGATCACACGCACGCTCGACTCGAGGTAGAGACCGGGGCGGTAGGCGTTGGCTCGCGCGTCGAGCGAGACCCGCGAGCCCGCCTGGGCGGCCATGTTCGGCATCCCCTCGGACTGCGTCGGCTGCGCACCGCGAAAGGAGATGTCGGTCGGGCTGTATTGCCAGTCGAGACCACCGATCAGCCGCACGGTGGGAGAGATCTGCGCACGCCACTCGCTCCGGAGCTGGATCGGCAGCGTGCTCAGCTCGAGGCGGGTCGCCTCCCCGAATCCAAGCAGGAGCTGCGTCCAGCCGAACGAGATCATCACGTCTTGTTCGACGTTGGCGTCGTAGAGATGGCGCCAGCTGATCTGGCCGCGATGGAACTGCGTGACGATACCGAAATTGCCGCGGACGTTGGGGTCGTTGTCCGAGGGCGCGTTGAACACCAGGCGAAGCTCGTCGCTCGAGCCATACAGGAAGAAGCGGATGCGGTCGGTGTCGGTGGGGCGCCAGACGACGTTGACCTGGTAGTCGTAGTAGACGGGCGCGGCCACGACGTTGAACACGCCGTCGGGCACGATCTCGTTGAAGAAGAAGTCGATGTAGCTGCGGCGCGCGGCGACCGCGACACTGACGTTGTCGCCGATCGGGCCCTCGACCACCAAGGACGCATCGAGGAGGTTCACGTCGAGGTAGCCGTGGTAGCCATCGCGGCGGGGATCACGCGGGTCGACCTCGAGGATGCCTCCGATGCGGCGACCGTAGCGAACTCCAAAGTTGCCCGGCATGAAGTCGATGCGCTCGAGCAGCGTCGAGTTGTAGAAGCTCGTGAGCCCACCGAAGTGGTAGAGAAGCGGCACCGAGCTGCCATCGAGGAAGACCTCGGAGTCGCCGGGGGCCGCGCCGCGAACGAGCAAGTTGCCGCCCCCGAACGCGGGGCGTCCGACGCCCGGCAAGAGCTCGACCGCGCGCAGCGCGTCGCCGCGCGTGCCCGGGATGCGTGTGAGCACCTCGCTCGTCAGCGTGCGGCGTGTGGCCTCGCGGGGCGGAGGCTCGACCACCGCCGTCGCGCCGAAGGTCGCGAGCTCCTCGTCCGGGATCGTGTCGGGGTCGACCGCACCCTCGAGACCCGCCTGCGTCGCCCGCACCTCCGCGTCGGGCGCCGCGCCTCCGCCGCGCTCTTCGCCCGAGCTCTCCTCCGCGCTCGCCTCGGGCTCCGCTGCGGCTTCTGCGCCGGACGGGGCCGTCTCCGCACCGTCGGGCTGATCCGTGGCGGCGACCGCCGGAGAGGGCTCGAGAGGCTCGAACGCGACGGCGTAGCGGATGCGCGCGGCCATGGGAGTGTCACCGCGCATCGCAGGATCGAACCGGAACGTGCGCGCCGCTTCGAGAGCGGCCTCGTCGAAGCCGCGTCCGACGGGCTCGACGACGCGCACGTCGCGCACGGCGCCATCGGCACCGACCACGATCTCGAGCAGCACCTCGACCCGCTCCGCCTCGAGCCCCGCGGGGGCGACCGGACGCGTGCCTCCTGCCAGACGCGGAGGTCGAACGGTGGGCGCGGCGTCTTGAGCAAACGCCCGTGGGCCCGCGGTCAGCGGCGCGAGCGCGAGCAAGGCGGCGACGAAGAACAATCCAGCGAAACGCACGGCACCGCGGAGGATAGAGCCCGTCCCCGATTCGGGAAGCCCCCCGTACGTTCGCCGGGAGCGAGCGCAGCGCGCAACGTTTCTTCGGAGGGGCTTCATCGAGCGCCACGTCTTCCGGATTGAAGGATGGCCAGCCTTCCGCCGATGCTCTCCGAGATGCCAGCGCCCCAGACGACTCCCCTCCGTGACGAGAGCCTCGACCCGAGCGCGCTCGCGGCGACGCGGGTCGCGGACGACGTGGGCCTCGGCGCGACGATGGCGGCCGCCGGGCCCGAGATCCCGGTCCTGCTCTCGCACGGGGGCAACCTCGAGGGGCTCGGAAACCTGCCAGCGTCGATCGTGCCGGAGTCGCTCGCGCAGAGCATGGCGGAGACAGGCACCCCGAGGATCACCTTGAACAGCAGCGTGTTGCCTCGGGTCTCGGTGCAGGGGGAGACGCTCTTGCTCTCATCCTCCGTCGGTCCGCGCTACGCGACGGTGCGAGAGCTCGGCAAGGGCGGCATGGGCGAAGTGGATCTCGTCGAGGATCGTGACATCGGCAGAGCGGTCGCGATGAAGCGCCTCCTCGCAGGGCAGTCCGAGCCCGCGAGCCTCGCGCGCTTCGTCGACGAAGTGCGCACGGTCGGGCGTCTCGAGCACCCGAACATCGTGCCGATCCACGACGTCGGCATCGACGAGCGGGGCCGCTTCTTCTTCGTGATGAAGTACGGCGACGGCGAGACCCTCGAGACCATCGTGGACAAGCTCCGCGCTGGCGACGCGGACTACCTGCGCCGTTTCGATCTCTCGCGGCGCGTCCAGATCTTCGAGCAGATCCTGCGGGCGCTGCAGTTCGCGCACGCGCGGGGCGTCATCCACCGCGACATCAAGCCGGCGAACGTGATGGTCGGTCGCTTCGGCGAGGTCGTCCTCATGGACTGGGGCGTCGCGCGGTCGATCGGGCCGGGGACCGCGGCGGTCGACACCGCGGCCCTGAGCGCTCCCGCGGAAGTCTCGCTGGGGCGGGCCAGTACGACGCGCGTCGGGGCGCTCGTCGGGACACCGCTCTACATGTCGCCCGAGCAAGCCCGGGGCGACAACGACCAGCTCGATGCCCGCTCCGATCTCTACAGCGCTGCGCTCGTGTTCCACGAGATGCTGACGCTCGAGCAGCTGCGCGCCCATCACAAGACGCTACCGGCCCTGCTCCATGCGGCTCAGAGCGAAGCGGCGCCCTCGTCCGGAGCGATCTTCGCGAAGACGAGCGACGCAGGTATCGGCGCAGAGTACGCGCACTACCTGAACAAGGCGCTGCAGCTCGCTCCCGATGCGCGCTTTCAGAACGCCACCGAGATGCTCGAGACCCTGCGCCTCGTCGCGTCGGGGCGGTTCAAGGTCCAGTGCCCCGTGACGTTCATGAAGCGCGCCTCGCTCGCACTCTCGGGGCTCGTCGACCGCGCGCCCTGGCTCACGATGGCAGCCGCGCTGGGCACCGCTGCGTTCTTCTTGGTGCTCCTCGCCCGCACCCTGCGCGACCTGATGGGCTGACGGGAGGCTCGATGGCTTCTCGGTCTCCGAGCCCGACCACGCGCTCTCCGGAGTCTGGTCAGGGTGGTTCGGCTCACTCCCACTCGATGGTCGCGGGGGGCTTGCTCGAGACGTCGTAGACGACGCGGTTGATCCCGCGCACCTCGTTGATGATGCGCGTCGAGACCTTCGCGAGCAGCTCGTGGGGCAGACGCGCCCAGTCGGCGGTCATGCCATCCTTCGAGGTCACGGCCCGGATCGCGCAGACGTTCTCGTAGGTGCGTCCATCCCCCATCACCCCGACGGACTGCACGGGCAGAATCACGGCGAAAGCCTGCCAGACCTGCTCGTACTGCGGCTCGTATCCCGAACCGGACGCGCGCAGCTCCTCGAGAAAGATCGCGTCGGCCTCCCGGAGGAGGTGGAGCTTCTGCCTGGAGATCTCCCCCAGACAGCGGATCGCGAGGCCAGGTCCAGGGAACGGATGACGCCAGAGGACGTGGTGCGGGAGACCGAGCGAGGCCCCCACTTCGCGCACCTCGTCCTTGAAGAGCTCGCGGAGCGGCTCGACGAGCGCGAGCTTCATACGCTCGGGCAGACCACCCACGTTGTGGTGCGTCTTGATCGTCGCGCTCGGCCCCTTGAACGAGACGCTCTCGATCACGTCGGGGTAGAGCGTCCCCTGGACGAGATGCGTCACGCGCTGGCCCGAGGCCTCGATCTTCTTCGCCTCCGCCTCGAAGACCTCGATGAAGACGCGACCGATGATCTTGCGCTTCTGCTCGGGATCCGAGACTCCGGCGAGCTCCGTCAGGAAGCGCTCGCTCGCGTCGACGTGCACGAGGCGAATCTTCCCATCGCCCGCGGCGGCCTGTCCCGCCCCCGAGAGGTAGCTCTGCATCTGGAGGACCTCGGCGGTCTCGTTCTTCCGCAAGAGGCCGTTGTCCACGAAGATGCACGTCAGCTGGTCGCCGATCGCGCGCGCGACGAGCACGGCGGCGACGCTCGAGTCCACCCCTCCCGAGAGACCGCAGATCGCGTGGCCGTCTCCGACCTGTCCGCGGATCGTCGCGATCGACTCTTCGATGAACGAGCCCGGAGTCCAGTCCGGCGACAAGTGGGCGACGTCGAACAGGAACGCGCGCAGCATCTCCGCGCCGCGCGGCGTGTGCACGACCTCTGGGTGGAACTGTACCCCGTAGATGCGCCGCGTGTGGTTTGCGCACGCCGCGAACGGCGCGTTCGGCGAGCTGGCGATCGAGAGGAAGCCTGGCGGCAGCGTCGCGACGCGGTCGCCATGGCTCATCCACACATCGACGAGCTCCCCCGGGGCGAAGCCCGCGAGCAGCCCACGCGCATCGTGGACCTCGATCTTCGCTGGGCCGTACTCGCGCTCGCCCGCCGGCTCGACCTTCCCGCCGAGGAGATGGGACGTCAGCTGCATGCCGTAGCAGATGCCCAGCACGGGAATGCCGAGCTCGAAGACGCCGCTGTCCACGGAAGGCGCGCCGTCCTCGAAGACGCTGGCGGGACCCCCCGAGAGGATCACCGCGCCCGGCTTCTTCGCGCGGATGGCGTCGATCGACGCCGTGCACGGTTGGATCTCGCAGTAGACACGCTGCTCTCGCACACGCCGGGCGATGAGCTGCGTGTACTGCGAGCCGAAGTCCAGGATGAGCACCGACGAGCGCGACATGGCGCCCGCTTGTACGGGCTCGACGGGGCGCTTGCAACCGGCCCCGCGTTCACCTCCGAAGAGGGCCCGAGCCCGAACCACTCATCCGCTCTCGCAAAAAAGAAACGGGCCCCGCAGGGGGCCCGCTCCGACGCCGCCGATCTCCGGCCAGTCGGTCAGCCTCGGCGCCGACGCTCAGCAGTGCCGGCCGCGGCCACCCGGGTCGCCCGGGTCGCTGTCGCTGCACGCGCGGCTGCCACATCCGCCCGGGTCGCCCGGATCGTGGTCAGTGATGCCTCGGCCACGGCCGTTGCCCGCAGGGTCCTGCGGGTCGCGGTCGGTGCAGTTCGGAATCGCGCTGGCCGTATTGCTCGCCATTCCGACCGCGGCCACGGACGCTGCGAGCACGCCGGCGCCGAGGATGCCGAAGGTCCCACGACGGCTCACGCTCGCGGTGGTGATCTCCTCATTCGAAAGGCTCTTCTTCTCTTTGCTCATGCAACCACCTTTTCTCGTCGCCCCTCCGGCGCCGGGCCCCACCCCGATCACCCTGGGCTTACGCACTGTAGGCGCGGGACGAAAGCCGGCTCAATCGCATTCAGTGAGAACGTCTCTCACGCCCAGCTCGATCCCAGCGCCCTCACCGGATCTTCTTCCTCTTCTTGCCGCTCGCGCTGGGCCCATCGTCTTTCTCGGGGAGCGCAGCCGTCGCCGCGTCCTCGGTCTCGCCGTCCTCGGCGTCCGGCTTCGCGGAGCCCAATGGAGCGGGCTCGGGGTCTCCGAAGCGAACCACCTTGTAGGGCTTCTTCCGGAACCGCTCGCGCTCCTGGAAGTACGCGAACGCTGCGGCGGGGATGATCGAGAGCGAGATCAGCTGCGAGGTCGAGAAGCCGAAGGCCTCTCCGCGGCCGGGGTCGTCACGGACGTATTCGATGAGGAAACGCCAGACGCCGTAGGCCATCGCGAGCGAGAGTAGAACCTGACCGTGGAATCGGCGGCGGGACCACACGAGCATCGTGAAGGCGAACAGAGAGAAGCCGGCCAGGCTCTCGTAGAGCTGGGTCGGGTGCACCGGAAACGAGTGCGCGGCGCTGCGCTCGAGGCCTTCCTCCTGCACGTGGTAGATCCACGCGGGCGAGCCGGTCTCGTCGCTCCAGTGCGGGAAGGTGCCCAGCGTCTCCAGCCAGCCGGGCGCGTCCTCGCCGAGGCGCCCGCCGAAGTCGCATCCGTAAAGGTAGCAGCCGATCCGCGTGAGCCCGAGGCCGAGCGCCAGGGCCGGCGCAGCGCCGTCCGCGAAGCGCAGGAGGGCGATGCCCTTCAACTGCCGCACCCAGAGGGTCGCCGCGAAGAACCCGCCGAGGAAGCCTCCGTACGCCACGAGGCCGCCCCGGCGGAACGCGAAGAACTGGGCGAGCGAGTCGAACTCGTCCGGGTTCGTGATCATGTAGAGCACGCGCGAGCCCGCGAGCGCCGAGAGCGCGCAGACGATGAACGCGTTCGCGAGGAAGTCCTCGTTCTGCTTCGGGTCGCGGAAGTAGCTCTCGCGCTTTCCGAAGTACATCACGATGCTCCACCCGAGGATCATCGAGGTGCCGAGCATCACCCCGTACGAGTAGATCGGCACTGGACCCCAGGGCGTCGGGATCTCGAACAGGATCGGATGCATAGGCCGCTGTCTTTCGCGCGCGCCCCGAAGCTCGTCAAGGTTGGGGAGCCGAGCGCGCGCCGGGCCTGACTCACGCGGGCTCGGAGGACATCGCGTCGAGCGCCTCGCGCGTCGGCGGCGCGAGCGGAGGCTCGAGCGCGACCGAGCGCGCGAAGCCCGCGAGCGCACGCTCCTCGGCGGCCGCGTCCTCGAAGAGCGCGGCGAGCTCCTTCTCGAGGCCTCGCGGCTTCCTCTTCCACGCGCGAAACCACCCCTCGAGCGCACGCGGCCAGAGGCCCCGCGCGACCAGGCACCAGATGGCGAACGGGAGCTGGCTCCCGAGCACACCCTGCTCGCTCGTCCGTAGCTCGAGCACCGCGTTCGTGGCGTCCTCGAGCATCGCGCGCGTTGTCTCGTCGGCGGGATCGTAGCGCCACGCGAGATAGCGCGCCGTGAGGAAGACCTCCCACGCGAAGGGGCGAGGGTCGTCGTCCGACTCGGTGGCCTCGCGGATCCGATCGACGTCGATCGCGAAGACCGCGAGATGCACGTAGGGCACGCCGTGTCGGGCGGCGAGCCCGCGGTCCATGATCGTGGGAAGCCCGAGGCCTTCGCGGGCCTTCTCGAGCTGAGGCAGCGTTCGCTTCACGCCGCCGAACGTAGCCGCACTGCAAAGGAACGGCGAGACGCCGAGTCAGTCGCTGCACGCGGCGCTGCGCTGCATCTCGATCTGGGCGCGCCCCCATGCGAGCTCCGACTCGAGGCCGCGCTCGGAGAGACCGACGTCGCCGAGCAACATCACGGCCTCGAGCACCACGCCGCGTCTCGGGTCCGGACGGAACACGAAGAGACGGTTCGGATCGTTCTCGCGCAGCGACGGGTCCTTGCAGGTGTCGGCCGTGCACCGCAACGCGCCCTCGTCGTCCACGCCGAGGTGAGCATCGAGGGTGCGCACCGTGCGCGACAGCTCCGCCGCGCACTGACGGCTCGCGCGGCGGACCTCGCCGTCCTCGTCCGTGTAGGCGCTCACCACCACGAGGCCGCGCTGCGGATCGATGAGCCCGCGCACCGAGCCCTCGCGGTCGATCGCGTCCGCGATCACGGCAGGAGTGGGCCGCGCGCCCGTGTCGCGCACGTTCGCGCTCCCCATGCTGGCCGGCGGGCCCGGGCGGACGACGGACAGCGCGCTGCCGCAGCCGAGGAGCGCGAGAGACGACACGACGACCAGAGGCAGGGGTGCTCGTTCCATGGTGTGACCTCCAGGACGGCCCCGCTCCCGCGGGAAGGAGCGAGACGTCCGCACACCTCCATCGATGCGCGGTGGACCGCGCGCATTCGACGGCTCGCGCAGCTCGGCGTCAGTGGCCGTCGTGGTCGTGGTAGTCGCAGTGCCCCTCGCCTTCGAAGTGGCCGATGCCGAGCGCCTGCGTGAAGACGAAGGCCTGCAGCGTCTGCATCGGCAGACCCGAGGACGGCGGCTCGTAGGCGATCGCCATGCCCTCCTCGTCGAGGAGCGGTCCGCCATCGAGCCCCCTCAGATCCGCGAGGTTCTGCGTGGCGAGATCGGCGTACTCGAGCCGCCGGTCCGCGCCCGCGGCGGCCGCCATGGCCTCGAACCGCAGGCTCGGCTCCTCCGAGCGCGCAGAATCGAAGAAGAGGTGGTCGAGGTGGATCGTCATCTGCGTCTCGTGGGTCCCCGAGGCAGGCACGACGAAGCCGTCGGTCGCGTCCGTTCCCGATTGGCAGTCCTCCATGTGCGACGAGATCGGGAGGCCGAGATCGATCCCCAACGAACCGTGCGTCGGATGCACGGCGGTGCCGACGAAGCGGATCGAGACGCCGGCCGCGACCATCGCGTCGAGGTCGTCCTGCGAGACCTCCCCGAGCCGGCGTGTCTCCGGGGTCGGCCGGGCGATGCGGTAGCCCACCTGCGGCCAGCGCTGGGCCGGGATGCCCGTGAACGTCCAGACGGTCTGATCGCCGGCGTGGAGGTCGATCACCGTGCTCGGCGCATCGAGGGGGAAGCTGGCCGTGCCGTCCGAGATCTCGAAGTCTTCGACGGCGATGAAGACGTGCTCGATCGAGACACGCCAGCCATCGGCGAACGCGATGTCTCCGACCGGAAGGCCCATCGTGGCGATGTCCTCGCCGCTGATCTCGATACGGACGGTGCCGCTCGGTTGTGCGCAGCCCGCGGTGACGGCGAGGGCGGCGAGGAGAACACGGGGCAGGGATCGATTCTTCGTCATGGTTCCTCGGTCAGGGCATCCGTCCGTAGATCAGCCCGTCCGTCGAAGCGCCATGGGCTGTCTTCGACGTGGGCTGTGTCAGTCATTCGTCGCCGTCTGGTACGTCAGGGCGAAGGTCGCGGGATCGCGCAGGCCGAGCTCCCATGCGACCGCGGCCTGGGAGCCGGGGCTCACGGCACGCATCTCCGCGCCGGGCAGACGCTCGAAGCGGGCTTGATCGAGCCAGCGTGGGAGGTCGATCCCGAGAGCCCAGTGGCCGTCGGTCTCGACCTCGGCCTCGCTGGAGATGGCCTCGATCAGGTTCTCGGTTCCAGCGATCTCGAAGTCGAGGCCCCCTTCGAACGCGATGCTTTCCGTCTCGCCATCGAGGAGGCGGCTCGCCGTTCCGGCGATCCACGCGTGGTGTCCGCGGGTCGGGCTCTCCGGCGAGGCGAGGGCTCCGCGCAACGCCTCGAAGGCCAGCGTGGCGTCCGTGGCCGGACCCACCGAGCCGTCCATCGTTCCGAGCGCGGCGGTGTCGTCGGCGAGGAGGTCGAGGACGGCCGGGCCGAGCCACTCCATGCGGACACGGCGTGATCCGAAAGGATCATGGCCTCCGTGCGCAAACGCGACCGAGGGACCGAGACCGAGCGGCGTGAGGCTCGCCTGGGTGTCCCCGGCGGGCGCATAGACGTAGAGGCTGCCGGCGACGAGCCGCGCCTCGTCGAGCACGACGTCCCAGCCGCTGGCGGTGGTGAACGAGCCCCGCGACGGCAGGAGGAACAGCTCTCCCGTGGCGGGATGGCCCCCCGTCGTCCCGCAGGCGGCGAAGGCGAGGAGAGTCCCCGAGAGGACGAGCGCGAATTGCGAGGAAGGTGCCATTCGGGAGGGTGCCATTCGGGACTCCGCTCCTCGGACGCAGGTCAGGGAGGCGGGGTCCGCTCGGGGGTCGCGAGCGGTCCGCGCGTCTCGTCGAAGCGGATACCCAGGCTCACGTCGAGAGCCAGCGGGGCTCCGGCCGAGAAGTGGAGCTCGGGAACCCGGGATGCCACGGAGTCCGGGTCCCAGTGCGAGGCATAACGGAACACGGCGGATTGCCAGCGGGTGTCGGTCACGTTGGTGACGGCGACCCGCAGGCTCACGTCGCGCCAAGCGAGCTCTCCTTGCACGTCGAGCAGAAAGACCGGTGCCGACATCTGGCCGAGCGGGAGCGGTCGCTCGCCGAGGAGGCCGGCGCCCGCGCCGAGGCCGAGCGTGATCGTCTCACCGTCGATGACCACGGGGAGCCGGCCGACGACGTCCGCGCGCCCGACCCAGCGGGGCACGTAGGGCAAGCGGGTCGCGGACGTGAGCGCGAAGCCGCGGTCGGGCAGGAGGAAGGCCTCGCTCCACGCGAAGCTGACCGAGCCCGTGAGCGCCTCCGCGACGCCGAGCGAGACGTACGCCGAAGCGCCGAGCCGAGAGCTCGCGCCTGCATCGACGTTGCGGCCGCGCGAAGCATCGAACACGAGGTCGCGATCGACGTGGGTGTGGTGGCCGAGGAGGCGCGCGTCGAGGTGCAGCTCGCCCTCTTGGTGCTCGGCGATCAAGCCCGTCTCGCTCGCGATCACGCGCGCGAACGGTGCGGCCTCGCCGCTCGAGAGCGCGGTGGCGTCGCTCGAGCGCGTCCCGACACCGACGCTCGTCTGCCACGTGAGCCAGGGCGAGAGCGCCACCCGTGCGCTGCCGCGCGGCGCGATCGAGAGACCCCAGGCGTCGGTGGTGTCCTCGGGGAGCCGCGCGCCCATGCGATCCTCATCGGGCAGCGCCTTCTCGCGCGCGCTCAGACCGAAGACGTCGGCGCGCAAGCCCGCGCGCACGGCCAGCCAGTCGGTGAAGCGGAGCTCGGCGCCGACGTGCGCGCCGATCTGCGTGAGCGAGAGGTCGTCGTCGAAGACGGCCGTGTGAGGGATCCCGCCGTCGGCCCGGAGGCGCGAGAGACGTGTCGTGCCCACGTCCTGGCGTACGACGTAGCCGAGCTCGAAGACCTGCGGCTGCGCGAAGAATTGCGCCGAGAACCGCGTGCGCCCGCGGAGGCCCACGGTCACGACCTCGTACTGCTCGTCGAGCCCGTCGCCGCGCGGATCGAGCGCGATCCCCGTGAAATTCTCGCGGATGCGGAGACGGCGGTGGCCGGCGACGAGGTGGGTGTCAGAGGCAAGGTGCGGCTCGCGGATCGAGCGGCCCGCGTCGAGCAGCGCGCGCGAGGACGCGCCGCCCTGCTCCGGGTCGGGGCTGCAGAAGAACTGCGCGTCGCGGGCGGGTCCGCAGGGCAGGCGCGCGTTGGCGACGTCGTCCTCGCGCACGACGCCTGCGGATCCGAATTGCGACATCTGCCCGGCGCCGAAGATCGAGAAGCGCACGCCCCGGGAGAGCTCGGTCTCGAAGCGACCGTTGAGGACGGCGCTCTGCGAAGCGCGCTGCACGCCGAAACCGTTCTCGCCGCGCAGGTCGAGCGCGACGAAGGACCCGCGTTGTGAGCGCACCGGGGCCCACGCGAGGAGCAGGCGCCCGCGGTCGAAGCTCCCGTACGAGCCGCGCACCGTGATCCCCCTCTCGGCGGGCCCGAGCTCGATCTCGGCGGATCCGGCGACCGCGAAGTCACTCTGCCACGCCGAGAAGGGCCCCTCGGTCACGCGAACCGAGCGCGTCGCCTCGGGGATGACGAAGTGCAGGTCGCCGTAGCCGTGCCCGTGCGCGTTCGAGGGCTCGTTGATCGGCATCCCATCGACGAGAAGCTCCAGATCCTGACCCTCGCCCGCCACGAAGCCACGCAAGATCAAGGTGCTCGCGTGGAAGGTGCCGCTGTGGTTCCCGAGGAATACCCCTGGCGCGAGCGTGAGGAGGGACTCGGTGCTCGGGCGCGGCACGAGCCGGTAACGCGCGGTGTCGATCGCGAGCTCGCTCGCCGCTCCCGGCAGCGGCGCCGGCACGGCGGCGTCGACCGTGGCGCGGGCGCCGAAGAGGGGCAGTTCGTCCTCGCCCTCGTCCAAATCCGGCTCGACCGCAGGCTCGTCTCCGGCGTCGTGCGCTGCGCCGGCCTGCCCGCCGGGGTCGGGCGCGTGCGCGACCTCGGACGCCATGGCGTCCTCGGCGCGACGGTCCGTCTCGGGCGCCCCGTCGACCGCGACGTCCGGCCCGCTCGCGCTCTCGTGCTCGCCCGCGCGCTCGGCTGCGTGCTCGGCCTCGGTCTCGTCGACCTCGCCCGGAGCGTCGCTCGCCTCGCCGGCGATGCCTGCCTCTTCGACGTGCGCAGGCCCCCTGTCCGGCGCTTGCTGCGCGCGCACGGCTCCGCCTGGGCACGCGCAGAACGCGAGCACATGCATCAGCCGACCCACGCAAGACGAGACGCGACGACGCGCGTCGAACGAACGGATCACGAGACCTCACCGCGCACGCGTCCGCGTGCGCTCCGGCGACATCGAGGGACGTTTCGTCTCGGTCAGCCGATCGGTGGTCCGCGCGCGATCGAGGGCGGCGCAGGCAGCGCGTCGACCACAGCCGCGAGGGGCTCGGGGCGGGCCCGATCCCCGAACGCGACGAACGGTGGGACGACGAGCGCGGGCGCGGGAAACAGCGCGGCGACGTGGCCGTGGAGGGGGCTGCCCCGGCCATGCTCGGCGGGCGCTTCGTCATCGTCTGCGCGCCCCTCGACCGCGCTGCGCTCGGCTCGATGGCAGTGGCCGTCGTGGCAGCTCCGGAGCGTGCCGAGGACTGTCTCCGGCCTCCCGTGCGCGTGCGCTTCGAGCGATGCGTGGAGCGTGAGATGCAAGAGAGGCGCGAGCACGAGGCCGAACAGCCACACGAGCGCGAGCCCGATCGCGGGGATCTCGCGACCAAGACGGACGAGCCGCGCGAGGCTCGCGGCGCGAGCCCGTCGCAATCGTCTTTGTCCCGGGGCGCGCATCGGTCCGCCGCATCATGCGACTTCCGGAGGCTACGCGTAAAGGACCCGCCCGGATCGCGATCTGTCTGGACGCGCACGGTCACGAAGCTGACGGTGACGGCGGCAGCGACGTGGGCTCGCCGCACGAAGTCCGCGATCTCTCGTTGGCACTCTCGTTGCTGTTCATGGGGTCCTCGTTCATTCGCGCTCGGCGTCCTCGAACCTCCGGGAAGGTCCAGCATGAGATCCACTCGCAAGGCCGCGCTGGCGGTCCTCGTCACGGAGCTGCTGTTCGGAGCGAGCCGCGCCGCGGCACAGCGGATCGATCCGGACATCGCGCGCGCCCGAACGCTCCCGGACACGACGCCCGCGGGCACTCCGTGGCGCGCGCCGCGCCGAGCCACGCCGGTGCTCGTCGAGCTCGACGAGTCGCGGGCGCGACTGTCGCCCGACCCCCTCCGCGATCTCGGCGCCCTCGCCGACGTCGAGGTCGTGAGCGCGTGGGGCGGCTTCGCGCTCGTCCGGGTGGGTGCGGTGGGAATCTCCTCGCTCGCGGGCTCGCCCCTCGTGCGCCGGGCGATCGACGCGAGGACCTCGACGCACCGCCCTCCGCTCGAGCGAACACGCCAGCTGCTCGAGCTCGAGGCGGCCTGGGGCCGGGCGAGCGCGGCGGCGAGGTCCGACCGCTTCACGGGCGAGGGCGTCACGATCGCCGACATCGACACGGCGCTCGACGTGTTTCATCCCGCCTTCTTCCGTGGCGACGCGGGCTGGTTCGACTGGATCGACGTGGACGGCGACGGGACGCTCACGCCGGGTCTCGACGCGATCGACCTCGACCGAGACGGGATGCCGGGCCCGAACGAGACCGCGCGCGCGCTCGGCGCGACGACCATGGATCTCGGCACCGGCCTGCGCGTCGAGGGCGCGCGGCCCGCCGGCTTCCACCCGGGCTACGACTGGCTCTTCCTCGACGACGACGGAGACGGGCAGCGAGACACGGCTCGCACGCTCGAGGGCGTGACGGACGAGACCCCCGCCTTCGGAGAGCCTCTCTTCACGCCGGACGATCTCGACCGCGACGGAGTCCTCGAGCCCAACGAGCGCCTCGTGCGCCTCGGGGCCTCGAAGGTTGCGAGGCTCTGGGTGGATCTCGTGGGCCCGGTGCGACCTTTCGCGCGCGAGTACGTGCGCGGCGTCGATCTCCACAGCGCGCGCCGAGACTACACCGGTGGCGTGTTCGGCTATGCCGACACGCTGCACGCCAGCGGCGTGGCGGGCATCCTCGTCGGAGATCTGCCTCTGCTCGGGCGGCTCTGGGTCGGCATCGCGCCGGACGCAGAGCTGCTCACGACCTTCTACTGGGGTGACACGCAGAGCGCTCCGATCCTGTGGGCGCTCTCGCAGGGCGCGGACGTGGTGTTGCACGAGTACGTCACGTGGACGCGCGAGGCGCTCGATGGCGGCGATGCGCTCGGTGCCCTCGTCGATCGCTCGACCGAGCGCGGCGTCTCGCACGTCTGTCCCGCGGGCAACATCGGCGGCGCGCGAAAACATGCGCAGCTCGAGGCGCGGGCGGGCTCCGTGCTCTCGCTGCCCATCGAGGTGCCCGCCGGCGTGCCCAGCTGGGACCTCTCGATCCACACGGCTTCGGACGCGCTCGAGCGCGTTCGGCTCGTCCTTCCGAGCGGCGAGGAGATCACGGTCGCGCCCGACGCCGTGACCCCTCTACCGGTCGGAGATGCGTACGTCGGAACGCTCACGACGCTGCGCGAGCACGACGTGTTCACCCTGGTCGTCGCGACCAGGGATGGCAGCCCCGTGGCGACAGGTGAGCACACGGTCTTGGTGGAGACGCGCGCCGACACGACGCTCGAAGCATTCGTCGCCGATTCGCTCTCGGGCTTCGCGCTCGGCGCGGCGTTCCCCGCATCGCTCGCGCTCGATGCGGGGACGATCAGCTGGCCCGCCACGAGCGATCTCTGCACCGCCGTCGGGGCGGTGCCTGCATACCTCGACCGCGAGGGCGTCTGGGCGCGCGGCGGTCCCGAGCGCGCGGGCGAGGTGCGCGCGTACTCGTCGCGCGGCCCGCGGATCTTCGACGGGGACGTGCGCGTGCACGTCGTCGCGCCCGACAACCCGTGGAGCGTGCTCGGCGCGGGCGCGCTGTATCCGCAATATCCCGGCATGTACGTCGCGCCGGAGGGTGCGTTCCAGATCTTCGGCGGCACCTCGGGCGCAGGCCCGCACGTCGCGGGCATCGCTGCCCTCCTCGCACAGACCGGCGTCGCGGGCGCGGACATCCGCGGGCGCCTCGCCGCGACGGCGATCGAGGATGGCTTCGCGACCCTGCCCAACAGCGACTACGGCGCAGGTCGCGTCGATGCGCTGCGCGCCCTCGCAGGGGGTGACGCGAGCGACGGGGGCGAGCCTCCGCGCGTGGGCCTCGTCGCGATTCCCGACCGCGTCGATCCCGGCGGTACCGTGCGCCTCGTCGCGACGGCCTCCGATCCCGAGGGCAGCGCGATCTCGCTGCGCTGGGACGAGGGCTACGACGGCACGTGGGAGGGTGAGTACGGCGCCGAGACCGAGCGCACGTTCGCCCCGAGCCTCGAGGGCGCGAGCGCCGGTTGGGCCTTCGCGAAGGTCCGCGTACGCGACGCGGCCGGCCTCGTGAGCGAAGCGAGCGTGCGCGTGCGTGTCGGCGCGTATCCCTCGGGAACCGACGCGGGGATGCCCGACGCGGGGATGCCCGACGCGGATGCGTCCGACGCGGGTGCGCCCGACGCGGGCGGCAGCGCCGACGCAGGGACCGGAGGCGGAGGAGGAGGCTGCGGCTGTCGCGTGGAGCCGCGCGCGCCCTCGACGCGGATTGGCCTCTTCGCCCTCCTCGTTCTCGCGCTCGCGGTCCGCCGCCGCGGAGAACGACGTGTCCGGGCGCGAGCTGCTTCGTTGTCAACCATGGCGAGGAGTGGACTCGAACCACCGACCCGGCGCGTATGAAACGCCTGCTCTAACCAACTGAGCTACCTCGCCGAAGGGGCCGCGATTATTGGAGAGGTCCCGCGTCCTGTCAATCGTGGGAGCCGTGGGTCGCGCGTGCGCGCGGCCGGTGGGGCCGCCGCCCTGGTACGCTCGATCCATGCTCGACCTGCTCCTCGAGAACGGCACCGTCGTCGATGGCACCGGCGCTCCCTCGCGGCGCGCGAACGTCGGCGTGAAGGACGGCAGGATCGTCTCGGTCGGCGACGTTGGCGAAGCAGCTGCCCGCACGATCGACTGCGAGGGCCACCTCGTCACCCCGGGCTTCGTCGACGTGCACTCGCACTACGACGGTCAGGCGAGCTGGGACGGCGACATGCTCCCGAGCGCCGCGCATGGCGTGACCACGGCCGTGATGGGCAACTGCGGCGTGGGGTTCGCGCCGTGCCGTCCGCGGGATCACGAACGGCTGATCGAGCTCTTCGAGGGCGTCGAGGACATCCCGGGCAGCGCGCTCACCGAGGGCATCACATGGGACTGGGAGACCTTCGGCCAATACCTCGACCACGTCGACGCGCGCCCGCGCACGATGGACCTGGCTGCCTACCTCACGCACGACGCGCTGCGCGTCTACGTGATGGGTGAGCGCGCGAGCGCAGCGGGCGAGGCCACGGCCGAGGATCTCGCCGCGATGGTGGCGATCGTGAGGGATGCGATGAGCTCGGGCGCCGTGGGCTTCTCGACCGGTCGCACCGACAACCACCGCGCGGTCGACGGCAGCCCCACACCGGCCTCGGAGGCGAACGAGGAGGAGCTCACCACGCTCGCGCGTGCGATGGCGAGCTCGGGCCGCGGCGTGCTCCAGGCCGTGAGCGACTTCGACATGGAGCGCGGCGCCGAGAGGTTCGACGGCGAGTGGGACGTGCTCGAGCGCTTCGGCGCGGCGGCCAAGGGCCACACGCTGTGGGTCTCCTGGATGCAACGCGATCTCGTCCCGACGCAGTGGAAGGACATCCAGCGCCGCGCCGAGAAAGCGAACGACAACGGCGTCCAGGTCCGTCTCCAGGCCGCGCCCCGCGGCATCGGTGTGCTCCTCGGCCTGACGGCGACGTTTCATCCGTTCGTGGGCTTTCCGAGCTACAAGAAGATCGCGCACCTTCCGCTCGCCGAGCGCGTCCGAGAGATGCGCGATCCCTCGTTTCGCGCGCGCATCCTGGGAGAGACGAGCGACAGGATCGCGGGCGACGGCAGTCCCGTCCCGCCGCTTGCGGATCGCCTGCTCTCGAGCATCGCGCTGGTCTCGATGCGGATGTTCCCGCTCGGGGCGACGCCGAGCTACGAGCCGGGCCCCGGCGAATCGCTCATGGCGCGCGCCGTGATGAGCGGCAGCGAGCCGCTCGAGGCGATCTACGACGCGCTCCTCGAGCAGGACGGCAAGGCGCTGCTGTACTTCCCCGTGTACAACTACGCGGGCATGAGCCTCGACGTCGTGGAGGAGATGCTTCACCACCCGCTCGCGATCCCCGGCCTCGCGGATGGCGGCGCGCACTGCGGCACGATCTGCGATGCGTCGATGCCGACGTATTTCCTCATGCACTGGGCACGCGACCGGCCGCGAGGCCGCTTCAGCATCGAGCAGGCGGTGCGCAAGCTCTCGGGCCTTCCCGCCGCGATGATGGGCTTCCGAGATCGCGGCACGATCGAGCTCGGCAAGAAGGCCGACCTCAACGTGATCGACTTCACGAAGCTCTCGCTCGCCTCGCCGCACCTCGTGTCGGATCTACCGGCGGGCGGCCGCCGCTTCCTTCAGGACGCACGCGGCTACCGCGCGACGATCGTGAGCGGCGCGGTCGTCTCGGAGCACGACGCGCTCACCGGTGCACGCCCTGGACGCGTCGTCCGTCTCGGACCGCGGTGACGGCGCGCCCCGTCAGGGGCGCACGACGCGGTAGAGGACGAGGTGCTCTCGCTCCGCGGCAGGCTCGAGGCGGAAGGGGCCGATCATCGCGTCGTGACCGTCGCGGTACGGTGCCCACACGGCCCACGCGGCCGGGCCCCAGCCCTCCGCATCGCCCTGCGTGAAGAGGACGTACTCGACGTCGTAGCGGTGGAGGATCTGCGCCATCGCGAGCTCGCTCTGCGACGGCAGGAGCACCGCGGGGCTCTCGGTGTTCGCGATCACCCACCATGGGCTCGTGGTCGCGACATTGGCGCCGGCGAGCGTCGGGTCGAGCTGGGCGAGCTCCGCCTCGAAGTCGGCGCGGAGGATGGCGAGAGGCCGGTAGGGGCGCAGCCAGAGCAGGGCCGGCACGAGGAGCGCGGCGGTCGCGAGCGCGAAGCTGGTGCGCGCGAGCTCGGGACTTCGCCGCTCGAGGAAGTGGGCCAGGCCCCGCGCGGGCAGCTCCGCGCCCATCACCGCCGCGAGCGTCATCACGGGGACGAGGCCGTGAAATGCGCGACCCTCGGAGAACACGACGGGCCCCGCCCACGCGATGCCGAGGGTGCCGATCACGATGAGCAAGAGGCTGAGGCGGTGGAGGCCCGTCGCGTCCGAGCGTGTGCGCCAGAACACGAAGAGACCGGCCGGCACGGTGAGCAGCAAGACCTCGGGCTCGAGCACGTAGTCGATGCTCGCGAGCGCGTGGCGGACGTCTTCGAGCGCGTTCGTGAGCGCCGTGAGCGTGAGCCGCGCCTCGAACAGCTCGCCGAGCGAGCCGGGTCGTCTCTGCAGGTCGTAGACGTAGAGCTGGAGGTAGTCGGTGAGGTAGGGCGCCTGTCGCGCGCCCGGTGGCGTCGCGACACCGAAACGCGCGACATTCGAAGCGACGTAGACACCGAGCACGGTGGACATCGCGAGGGCGAGGCGAGCGAAGGCGAGACGACGCGAGCTCGCGTCTGCGAGCGCCCGCACCGCGAGGAAAGCCCACACGATCGCGCAGGTCACGAGACCGTCGGCGCGCGTGAGGAAGACGAGGAACGAGAGCGCCGCGGCGAGCGCGAGGCGACCGTGCGCGATCGCGAGCAGCGCGCCGAGCAGGCACAGGTGGAAGACCACGAGCGTCTCGGTGTCGAAGCGAAACGCCTGCATCGCCGGCGAGAGCGCGAATGCGAGGACCGCCGCGAGCTGGCCCGCCCGGCTCGCGAGGGGTCGCGCCACCAGCACGAGGTAGGTGAAGAGGAGCACCGTGATCGCCGAGAGCACGGACATCGTGATCGTCGCCACGAGGTGCGTGCGCCCGAAGATCGCCATCGGCAGGGCGAGCACGAGGGAGGCGAGGCCCTGCCAGTAGTCGAAGGCGGGATGCACGATGTGGCGCGGCGGCGCGAGGAAATGCCAGACGATGGGCTCCTCGAGACGACCGTGCGCCGCGATCCAACGCGCGACCCCGAAGTAGTAGGACGCGTCGTTCTCGCGCCCGCCCACCATGTTGGCTCCGACGCCGACGTACACCACGACGAAGGAGCCTGCGAGCGCGAAGAGGGCCAGCGCCCAGAGGTCGACCTCGCCGCGACCCCGGACGTCGATGCGCGGTCGCATCACCTCGCGCCGCGCGCGGCTCGCGAAGAGGTAGAGCGCCGCGCCGGCGACACCGGCGACGCCGAGAGAGCCGGGCGCGACCGCGACGAGCGAGCACAGCGCGAGCGAGGGCGACGCGAGCGCGAGGTCGTCGCGGCTCGGCAAGGCCACGCGCATACCGAGCTGCCGGAGGCGGGCCTCGCTCGACGAGGGCCCGTGCGCTGCGCCCTCGACGAAGCCTGCGAGGAGCCCGAGCGCGAGCGCTGCGAGCGCGCCGAACGTCCACAGCGCACCGAAAGGCGCGACGCCTCGTTCCGGCATCGCGCGCCACGCGATCGCCGAGGCAGCGAGCACCAGGACGGTCGGGCCGCGCCCTGCGCGCGGCCCGGCAGAAGTGGGATGAGACGACACGGGTCGCGAAGACTACACAGCTCTCGCGACCCCGGAGGCCCGATCGCGAGCGGCCGGGTGAGAACGCACTCCGTAGACGGCCTCCGCTGCACGGGGTCGCACGCCCCCTCGGGCTGGGAGAAACGGTGTTCCCGCCAAGCGCAGCGCGAGGCGTGCACGCGGGGGATGGGGCCCCGCGCGCAGCATTCGCGACGGCGAATGAAGCGGGAGGGGGCCCCGCCTCGCGGGGGAGGGTCCGCACGGACGCTCGGGCCAACTCAGAGCATGAGTCACTTGGATTGACTCATGCTCTGACGTTTCTTGCCGGAGGGTCTGGCCGCAGACCCTCCCTCTCGCCGAGTGAATCGGCGAGAGCCTCCCTCCCGCCGATTCGAGCCCGTGGCACCCGCTTCGATCCATCCGAGTGCCACGTGCTCTCAGAGCATGAGTCACTTGGATTGACTCATGCTCTGACGTCTCTTGCCGGAGGGTCTGGCCGCAGACCCTCCCTCCCGCCGATTCGAGCCCGTGGCACCCTCATCGATCCATCCGAATGCCACGTGCTCTCAGTTGGCTCGCTGGCCGTGGGCGCTGCGGACCGCGACGAGAATCTGGGCGAGGTGCTCGAGGACGAGCTCGCCGCGGGCGAGGACATCGTGGCTCTCGAGGACACGGCGACGCAGCCCGGGGACGCGCCGAAAGTATCGATCGGCGAGGCGATCGGCGAGCTGCCCCACGCCGCCGTCGAAGCGCACGCCCTGGCCGCCGCCGAGCTCGCGCTCGACCTCGACGAGCTCGCGCCCGCAGGCACGCAGAGACACCTCGGTCGCATCGAGCGCCGCGCCGCTGCGCACGACGTCCTCGAGCACCTCGACGTTCGCGCGCCGGTACGCGCGTGGCTCGATCTCGCTGAGCCGGACGCGGGCCCGCACGGACAGGAGCACGTCGATCGTCCCGTCGCGGTTCACCTCGGAGGCAACCACGCGGCCCAGCGACCCGATCGCGAACAATGTGCAGTCGTCGCGGCGCGGGTCTTCGCCGGGCACGACCTCCGCGAGGATCAGCTCCCTCGGACGCTCGGCGTCCTCGTCCGAGGCGAGGAGATCCCGGGCCATCGCTCGGTAACGGGGCTCGAAGAAGTGGAAGCCGATCTCGGCGCCGGGCAACGCGACGAGGCCGGGCATGGGAAAGACTGGAAGCGGCGGGCGCGGGCTCATCTCGGGCTCCTCGATGCCGCGATGAGCTCGCGGAAGCGGTAGGCGCTCGCGCGCGGAGTGCGCACACCCGTCGCGCGATCGACGGCGACGAGCCCGAAGGGCGCCTGCCATCCCTCGGCCCACTCGAAGTTGTCGAGCAGCGACCAGTGGAAATAGCCCCGCACTGGCGCTCCCTGCGTGATCGCCTCGCGCATCGCCGCCACGTGTCCCTCGAGGTACGCGGCCCGGCGGTCGTCGGTCGGATCCATGATGCCGTTCTCGGTCACGTAGAGCGGCGTGCCCGGGCTCGCGGCCGCGAAGCGCAGGAGCTGCTCGCGCAAGCCCTCGGGGTGAATCTCGCCCCAATCGGTGTCGGAGCCCTCCATGCGCACGCTGCACTCGGTCTCGTGCGCTCCGAACAGCGTCCGGACGGCGCGCGGGTCGAAACGCACGCGGTAGCGACCGTAGTAGTTCAGGCCGAGCCACCCGAAGCTGCCCCGGAGGCCCGGGATTCGCGGGAGCGAGTCGACGCGGAGCGGCCCGAGCGCGCCGAGCAGGCGCGGGCGCTCGCGCGTCAGCGCCTCGAGGACGATCGCGCTGAAGAACCGATCCTGCAGGCCGGCGGCGAGGCGGTCGCGTCGCAGCGGACGCGCAGGATCGAAGCGGGGCGCGTTGAGCACGAGCCCGACGCGGAGCCCGGGCCGCGCGTCAATGAGGGCCGCGTAGCCCGCGGCGTGGGCCCGCAGGATCTGCGCGAGCGCCCCGAAGTACGCGTCGATCCGGCCGAGCCCCGGCGGCCAGCGGGTGCCCGCGTAGGCCATGAAGGCGAGCACCGAGGGCTCGTTGACCGTGGCCACGAGATCGAGGCGGTCCCCGAGACGGCGCGCGACCCGATCCGCGAAGCGCGCGAAACGGTCGGGAAAGCGCGGTGACAGACACGCGCCCTCCTTCGCGAGCCAGCGCGGCAGCGTGAAGTGGAAGAGCGTCGCCAGGATGGCGAGGCCCTCGCGGTGCGCGTGATCGAGCAGGCGTGCGTAGCGATCGAAGGCCGCCTCGTCGAAGCGGCCGGGCTCGGGCTCGAGCCGCGCCCACGAGAGGCCGAGCCGGTGCGCGTTGTGTCCGAGCCTGGCGGCGAGCGTGAGGTCTTCCTCGGCGCGCCCGCTCCACCAGCCGAGCGCGCGACCGGCCGAGGACCCGTCGATCGTCCGTGCACCGTCGCGGGTCCAGTCCGCCCAATCGCTCGGCTCGTCGTCCTCGACCTGGTGGTGGGACGTGGCCGCGCCCCAGAGGAACGACGTCACGTCCACGCCCTCACTCCACGACCATCACGTCGCGCGGAGCGCACACGCGCACGCCGCGCTCCTCGCGGATGTAGCGATCGAGATCGAGCAACCACGTCTGCATCTGCGCGCCGTTGGGCGTGCTCTCGGGCGCGTCTGTGTAGAAGGTCCCGCGCAGGCACTCGTCGCCGCGACAGCGACCATCCGGGAAGACGAAGATCATCTTCTGGATGCGGCTCGAGATGGGGACGAGCTGCGAATTCATGTAGCCCCACAGGATCAGCCCGACGGCCGAGAGGCCCTCCGGGTCCATCCCGTAGCCATGGAGGAAGTACACGATCGGATAACAGGTGTCCGCGTTCTCTTCGTCGAAGTAGCCCGGCGGCAGCACCATCGAGTACGGGCCCGTGCGGCCGAGCGAGGAGGTGAAGTCCTCGGCGACGATGTTGACGTTCCGACAGCTCGGCGTCATCTCGCGACACGCCTGATCGACGGAGCGGATTCGGTTTCCGCCGGGCCAGCGCGCGCTCATCATCGCGATGGCGCTCGTCATCCGATCGAGGAGCTGGTCGGCGGTGCCGACGTGACCTCCATCGCCGGCGATGCGGTCGGCCTCGGGCGCGTCGATGCTCCCGTAGCGCGTCATCGCGTGGCGTCCGACCTCGCGCCAGGGGACGCTCGTGTAGTCGAAGTCGCTTCGCCCATCGAGGTGCAGTGCGCCGAAGCCGTTGTAGTAACGGACGGGAAGACCGCGGCTCGCGAAGCCGCCCATCGTGTGGTTGCCCTGCACCACCCAGTTGAAGAGGTCGCGGACGCCGCCGTCCGCGAGGATGTCCTGGTTCGCGAGGACTTCGTCGGAGAGACCTTCGTGCCACTCGCCGTGCCGATCCCGGTATCCCCGGACGACGCCGCGCGGGCTCGAGGCGATCATGCGCTCGGCGCCGCGGGTGCGGTTGAAGCGACCGTCGCCCTCACCGACGTCGTAGCCACCCGCACCGCCCGGGGCGATCTGCGGTGTCCCTTCCACGCCGTCGATCCCGAAGTCGTCGAAGCGCTCGCTCACGCCGGCCGCGCACACGCCCTCGGCGTCGTAGTCGTAGTTCCCTTCGGTGCCGCTCGGGTTGTACTGGAAGTCGTAGTCGTCCCCGACGGGGTCGGGGTTGCGCAGCGCGTCGTAGCCTGCCTCCGCCGTGCTCGGCGTGCGGTCGCAGCCGAAGTCGTCGAAGGTCTCGCGACCGTTGCGGATCACGGGCTCGCCCGCATTTCGAATGCCGTCGTGGTTCACGTCCACCGCGTAGGCCACCTCGATCGGCGTGAACTGGCGCGCGTCCGGATCCCAGTTGCCGACGTCGATCTCGCCGCCGTCGCAGAAGCTGATGACGTCCCACCGACCATCGGGGTTGTACTCGTCGTCGAACCATCCGGTGCGCGGGTCGGCGTCGGGCTCGCACGTGTCGGTCGGGCTCGCGTCGGGGCAGTGGCCCCGGATGACGACCTGCTCGGCGTCGTCGCCGCAGCGCGCCGAGTCGGGCATCGTCCGAAGCGACTCCGGCGTGCCCGGCGGCGCGACGCCGGGGGTGCGGGCCTCGACGACGTCGAAAGCATCCGTGTCGGTGTTCGGGTTCGAGAACATCGCCGACAGGTCGCGGAAGATCGCGATGTAGTCCTGCCGGTTGAAGGTCCCGCCCTGGCCGTCGTACATGTCCTCGTACCACCAGTTCTCGAAGGTCTGCGTGTGCTCGAAGAGCTCACCGCGCGACGGAGGACGCTCGCGGTTGACCTCGTCGCACCGACCGGTGCGGTCGGCCGCGCGCTCCTCGGCGGTGCAGAAACCACCGAGGTGGTAGCGGCGGATGTACTCGAGCAGGTACTGCCAATCGGTCGGCCCGCCGAGCGGCGCGACGAAATCGAAGAGCTCCGGGTTGCCCAGGCCGATGCGGCCCGAGCCCGAGCCGCCCATCGAGAAGCCGAGAATTCCACGGTAGTTGAAGCGGCGCATTCGCGCGCGCGGCACATCGTCGCGGACGACCGCCTGGTAGGTTCCGAGGCGCGGCGCGAGGAAGCGCAGCGTGCCCTCGCCCGCGCCGCCCTCGAAGACGGGATTCGCGATACCCACGATCCGCGGCTCGCTCACGCCGGGCCCCGTGTAGAGCACCTCGACGTGGCCGCGGTGCGCCCGATCCGGCAGGCGCGCGAGGGAGATCGGGATCGACAGCTCGATCTCGCGCGGGAAGCGGTAGACGGTCGGCGAGGTGAACGACACCGCCGGGCCGAGCGGCAGGTAGTCCTCGGGCAGGCTCAGGTCGTCACAGCCGATCTCGACCGCGAAGGGCGCCACGCGGAACGCTTCGTCGCCGCTCGCCGCGGCCGCGGGGACGAGCACTCCGGCGCGCGCGAGGCCGCCGGTGGCCGACGTGCGCATGCCGTTCGGCTGCACCATGCCAGAGCCGCTGCCGCTGCAGGCCGCGAGCGCGGGCTCGGTCACGTCGATGGTGAGCTCGGCCGTCCGCTCCGACCCCTCGACGGTCGCGGTGACGGTCGTCGTCCCGACCGCCACGCCCGTGACGTCGAACGTGACCTCGGAGCTACCCCGCGGGATCGAGAGGCTCGAGGGCAACGTCGCGACGCCAGCGACGCTCGGCGTGAGCGTGATCTCCACCGCATCGCAGTGATCGCGCACCAGGCCCAGGGTCACCTCGCGGACACCTCCGGGCGCGGTGCCCGCGCTCGCGGGCGAGAAGCGCAGCCCGGCCAGCGCGCTGATCACGCAGCCCACAGGCGGGGCGTCGTCACCGGTCGGCGCATCGCCCGGGACCGACGCGTCGGCCAGCGGAGGATCCGAAGGACATCCGGCGAGGAAGGCTCCGGCGCCGAGCGCGAGCGAAGCCGAGAGCAGAGAGGAGGCGACCGACCAAGTACGACGAAAGGTCATGGAAGCGAGGATACGCCGCTCTCCGCCAGCGCGATATCACCTCCCGTCGGTCTGCCTCCGCGCCCATGGGGAGGACGGACCGGCGTGCGTAGGACGCGTGCATGAGCGACGCGCACGAGCCCTTCACCACGATCGACACGGCCTGGCTCCGCATGGACGAGCCCACGAGCCCGATGGTGATCACGGCCGTGCTGCTCCTCGAGGGCACGGTGGAGAGCGACGTCCTCGAACGCCTGGTCCGCGACAAACTGCTCCCCCACGCGCGCGTCTCGCTGCGCGTGCACGACCCACGCATGCCCGGCGCCTCGCCGCGCTGGGAGCGCGATCCGTTCTTCGATCTCCGCAACCACGTGCACCGCATCGGCCTGCCCGCACCGCGTGATCGCGGCGCCCTCGTGTCGCTCGTGGCCGATCTCGCGAGCCAGCGCCTCGAGCGCGCGCGGCCTCTCTGGCAGCTGTACGTGGTCGATGGCGTGGAGCTCGAGGGTCGCGAAGCGACGGCTCTCGTCGTTCGCCTCCATCACTGCATCGGAGACGGCGTGGCCCTCGTGGGTCTGCTCCTCTCGCTCACCGACGAAGGTGTCGCGCTTCGCCCTCCCACCCCGGGTCACCTGCGTCACGCCGAAGGCGCCTTCGGCCTCGCGAAGGAAGCCGCGCGACAAACCGCGACCCTCGCTCGCCTGCTCCTTCTTCCGAGAGACCCCGAGACCCCCTACAAGGGCGAGCTCGGGCTCGTGAAGCGGCTGGCCTGGTCCGCTCCGATCTCGCTCGAGCGCGTGCGCGCGGTCGCTGCGCGGATCGAGGGCAAGGTCAACGACGTGCTCATGGCGTGCATCGCGGGCGCGATGCGCCGGGATCTCCTCGAGCGCGGTTGGGACGGCGTGCGCGAGATCCGCACCCTCGTCCCCGTGCACATCCCAGGCGGTCGCGGGGCAGATGGCCTCGGCAACCACATCGGGCTCGTCTTCGTCGAGATGCCCGTCGCGCTCGCAGACCGCGAGGCGCGCTTGCGGGAGACCAAGGCACGCATGGACCGGGTGAAGGAGCAGCCCGACGCGACGGTCGCGCTCGCCGTGCTCGCCGCGATGGGCGCCGCGAGCCACGAGGTCGAGCACTTCGGGGTCTCGCTCTTCGCGAGCAAGGCGACCGCGCTCGTCACGAACGTCGCGGGGCCGCTCGAAGAGGTGCACTTCGCCGGTCACCGCGTCCGCGACGTGCTGCTCTGGGCACCGGTGAGCGGCGGGATCGGTCTGGGCTTCTCGCTCCTCAGCTACGCGGGCACCGTCCGCCTCGGTGTCCTCGGCGACGCCAAGCGGATCGAGGACCCGTCGGTGCTCGTGCGCGCGTTCGAAGAAGAGCTCGAGGCGCTCGGGGCGGGCGGCTGAAGCGAGCCGCGCCTCCTCTCTGGCCGTTCGCAGCCGCCACCCTTCGGAGTCTTCGCAAGCGCATCCTTCAGATGCGCTGCGCTCCCTCGTGCATGCGGCGCACCTCGCGTCGGAGCTCCTCGAGGAGCGCGTGATCCCACGCGTGCGCGAGCGCGGCGATCACCTCGCGGTAGTACCAGAGCGTCTCGTCCTTGCTCGGGGTGAAGCGCGCGAAGATCGCGTCGCCCATGCGCGCCTGGTCCCTCACGATCGTGCTCGCGTTGTGCAGCTTGTCCGCGGCCGAGATCAGCTTCACGCCCGCGTCCGCGTGGGTGAGGTGCGCGAGGTAGCGGACCTTGCGCTCCTTCCAGGGCTCCTTGTGGAGAGGACGCATCGTGTCCGAGAGGGCCACGACGAGGCGCGCGACCTCGGGGCCGAAGCGCTGCTCGAGCTCGAGCGCGGAGCTCCCCTCGATGTCTTCGAGGTAGTCGTGGAGCGCCGCCGCCATGCACTGCTCCGGAGTGCCACCGTGCTCCATCACGGTCGTCGTGACCGCGAGGAGGTGGCTCACGTACGGAACACCGGTCCCCTTGCGCTCCTTGCGAGAGAACGCGTCCGTCGCGAAGCGGAGGGCCTCACCGAGGCGTTGGTCGTAGAGGGGCTCGCGCGCCATGAGGTGAGGCTCCCTCGCCGCGGCCCGCGCATCAACCGCCTCCTCAGCCGAGGTCGCACGTCGTCGTGGGGATCGCGTCGCTCGTGTAGGCGTTGTTGTCCTCGTTGCACTCGTTGTACTCCGAGCCGCCCATGCCGTCGGAGTCCACCGTGGCCTCGACGGTGAAGGACGCAAAGCCCCCGAAGCCTCCGGGCGGCGTCCATACGAACGTGAGCGTCTCGGTGCGGCCCGGCAGGATCAGGGTGCTCGTGCGCCGTACGCCGAGCGCCTGCGGAGCGCCACCGAGGGGCGTCGCGCTCGCCACGACCGGCACGCCGGGTGCGACCCCGAGCGCGCCGCGGTTGCGCACGGTCACGGCGATCGTCGCGGTCCCCGCGGCTGGGTTGCACATGACGAGCGAGCTCGCGTCGACGACGAGATCCGGCGCGTCGAAGAGACCGGCCGGCTGCACGTTCTGGCGGAAGTGGTTGTAGCGGGGGTTGGACCAGTTGGGCTCCTCCCGCATCGGGACCTGCGCGTCCTCGGTGATGTTGGTCACGTGGTAGGTGTGCTGGTTCCAGATCCGGCGGGTGCGAACCCAGTTGTTCCCGGCGTCGGTCCACACGGCGAGGCCGTCCGGGCTCGACTCATCCCCCGGGGCCTCGGGCACGAGCACCTCGCTCTTGCCGTCGTTGTCGACGTCGACGACGATCGGCATCTCGAGGCGCGTGTTGGAGCGGTGCATGGCGTCGTCGAACAGCACGGTCCCATCGAGCCCGCGGAAGATGCGGAAGTTCCTCTCGTCCGCGTAGACGACCTCCGCCCGTCCGTCTCCGTCGAAGTCGAAGACGCTCGAGCCGGTCGAGCGCGAGCTGCAGTCGGTGTTCGTCACCTGCCAGCGCACGTTCTCCGAAGCGCAGCCCGCGGGCAGCGGCGAGCCGGTGCAGTCGAGGTCGAAGACCACGTAGTAGTTGGCGCTCGCGACCCCGATCTCCGCACGCCCGTCGCCGTCGAAGTCGGCGACCGTCGGAGGACCGCCCTCATTGTTCCTGCAGTCGGTGACGGGGATGCGGACGCTCGCCTTGAGCGTCCCGTCGTGCTCGAGGACGAAGACCTCTCCGCGCCGCACGATCACGACCTCACCCTCGGGGTCGTCGTCGAAGTCACCGACGGCGTTGTAGCCGTCGCACGTGACCGAGCCGCCGCACGCCGAGTTCTGCGTGGTGTAGGTGTAGGTCCACACCTCGGCACCGGTCGGGCCGTCGTAGACCGTGTTGCCCGCGATCACCTCGGGCGTGCCGTCGAGGTCGAGGTCCGCGACGGTCGAGGTCGGCCCGAGGAAGGCGTTGTTGCCGACGCCCGCGCCGGAGCGCGCGGTGCTGTTGCCGTCCCAGCGCACGCGGCCGTCGAGCCCATCGAGCACGACGTTTCCGACGATCACCTCCGTCTGGCCGTCCCCCTCGAGGTCCGCGAGCGAGGGCGCCGCGCCCGAGCCGTTGTAACGGCCCATCGCGAGGTGCATCGTGTTGTGCCACATCGTCTCCCAGCGCGAGCCGTCGGCGGTCGCGCGGCGGAAGGCGATCGTGCCGCCGTTCTGCATCGTCGCGACGATCTCGGGCGCACGCTCGGTCGCCATCGCCGCGGGGTGGAGGTTCCCGATCGCGAGGCCCGTCGAGTTGTCGAGGAAGGGCGTCTCGACCGTCGCGATCGTCGTCATCGTGCCGTCGTCGTTGCAGCGGCCGTCGAGGATGCGCAGCGTGCCGCGCGGCGTGCAGCAGCCGTCGGTCGGGCGGTCGAAGGACACGAGCGCGATGTCGGGGACATCGAGCGTGTTCGTCTCGCCATCACCGGTGTCGTCGGTGAGGTTGGCGACGGCAGGCGTCATCACGACGTCGTCGGAGCTGGCCCGAGAGCCGGCCGGGGGCTGCCACCGGCACGCGATCACGGGCGCGAAGTCGCCGACGGGCGGCCGGTACTCGCACACGTCGACGGAGCCCCGCGGCGCGCAGCGGCCGAGCGCGGGCTCGCAGATCTCGTCGAGGTCGCACTCCTCGGTGAACGTGCACGCGGGGCCGAGATCGACGCATGCGTCGCGCAGACAAGCCTGATCGGCGCCGCAGCAGAGCTCGCCGGTGGTCCCGCAGCGCTGGGCCTCGTCGGCGCACTCGATCACGCAGCGGTCGCTCAGACACTCCTGCCCCGGCTCGCAGCAGACGCTGCCGCATGCGAGCGGGGCCTCGCAGTCGAGCTCGCAGACGCCCGCGTTGCAGACCTGGTCTTCGTTGCAGCAGCTGGCGCCGCAGCGAGGCCGCAGGTCCATGCAGCTCGCATCCTCCCCGGCGCGCACGGACGCATCCGGCCCGACCCCCGTGTCGCCGCGCAGCACGCAGCGCATGTCGACACATTGCTGCGTGGGCTCGCAATCGGTGCTCGAGCGGCAGCCGCGGGGAGGAGTCGTGCTTCCGCAGTCACAGCCCGAGAGCACGAGGACGGCGAGGGCGGCGGGACCGAGCACGAGGCGAGCGAGACGCACCATGCTCGTAGGCTACCGGAACGCGGGCCACCAGGGCTCTCCCAGGGTCACTCGCCGTGGAACTCGGGCTTGCGCTTCTCGTTGTAGGCGCCGATGCCCTCGCCGGCGTCGATGCTCTCGAAGAGTCGCTGCTGCAGCTCGCGCTCGAGGGCCAGGCCTTGCTCGAGCGCCATCTCCGCGCCCGTCTGCACGGCGCGCTTGATGTGCCCGACCGCCATCGAGGCGCGGTGCGGCGGGCAGAAGCCGCGCGCGTACTCCGCGACCTTCTCGAAGAAGCCCTCTTTCTCCCACACCTGGTTCACGACCCCGAAGGCCTTGGCCTCGTCGGCGTCGAAGGTGCGGCCCTCGGCCATGAGCTCGATCGCGCGGGCCTTGCCCACGAGCCGCGCGAGGCGCTGGGTACCGCCGGTGCCCGGCAAGACGCCCAGGTTCACCTCCGGCAGGCCGAGCTTGCCCGCGCCGCGGGCCGCGACGCGCAGGTCCGCGGCCATCGCGACCTCGAGCCCTCCACCCACGCAGTGGCCGTGGATCGCGGCGATCACGAGCTTGGGGGTCTGCTCGAGGCGGTTCAGCGTCTCGTTCGCATGAAGGCAGAACATGTACTTGAAGCGGGTCGAGACGCGCCCGAGCATCGCGATGTCGGCGCCCGCGCAGAAGAATTTCTCCCCCGAGCCGCGCAGGACGATCACGTGCACGCCCTCGTCGAAGCGCGCCGCGAGGATCGCGTCGTCGAGGTCGCGCATCATCTCGAGGCTGTACGCGTTCGCGGGCGCGTTGAAGAGCTCGATCGTCGCGACGCCTTGCTCGTCCTTGCCGTAGCGGACGAGGCCGTTCTTCATCGTCTCCATGTCGTCGTCTCCTCCGGAGCGCCGGGGCCCGAGCGCCCGCGCTCGACCAGAATCGCCGAGACAATACGGGCCCGAGCACGAATTACCTATCCGTTTCGCCGCTGGGGCATCCCCTCCAGTGCCGCCCGTCAGGTTGTCTCCGCTCGGGCCCTCCGCTGAATCGCCGAGCCCGTGCTCAGAGCATGAGTCACTTCGATTGACTCATGCTCTGACGTTTCTTGCCGGAGGGTCTGGCCGCAGACCCTCCCTCTCGCCGAGTGAATCGGCGAGAGCCTCCCGCCGATTCGAGCCCGTGGCACCCGCATCGATCCATCCGAGTGCCACGTGCTCTCAGTACCCCTCGCGCAGCTCGGCTTGGTCTCCGACCTCGACGGTCCCGACCGAACGCGTGATCCAGAGGCCCGCGCTCTGAGGCCGCAGCGACACCACGCGGCCCTCCGCGACCACCTCTTCGGGCCACTCCTCGGGCTCCGGGGGGATCGCCGCAGTCTGACCCAGGAATTCGGGGTTGCTCTCGATGTGGCGACGCCATTCGTCCGAACGCCGAGTCATGAAGAAGCGGTTGCCGAGCCGGACGCCGTCGTCCTCGCCCATCGCGATGAAGACGAGCTGCTGCTCACCGACGAGGTCGTGCGGCACCAGGGTCGCGACGATGCGCGTCTCGAGGTCTCGGTCGGAGGCGACCGGCGGAACCACCTCGAAGCGTCGCGGGATCGCGGCGACCTGAAAGCCGCGCTCGATCGGCTCGAGCGCCTCGAGCAGCGTCGCCTGCGCGATTCGCCGCTCTTCGTCGTAGCGGTCGATCCGGACGGTGCCGAGGATTCGCACCAGCGTGCCGGACTCGCCGGGCTCGCGCTCGCTCGCCTCGTACACGCGGTAGATCGTGAGCTCTCCCTGCGGTCGCTCGCGCTCGGTGCGGTCCCCGCCGAAGCGGATGTAGATGGAGTCGTACGGCGAGAGGAGCATGTGATCGCTCGGCGAGCCGATGATCTCGCCGCTCTGTTCGAGCGCCTCGCGATCGAGGTAGCCGAGCTCGCGCAGAAAGAGCGTCCCCGCAGCCACTCCTCGCCGCGACGCGACCAACTGCGCGCCCTGCGTGACTGGCCCGCCCGGACCGAACAGACGCACCTGGTCGAGCGGGTAGATCCAGTGCGGATTGGTAATCTCCGGGTTGTAGGACCAGAGGCGCGGCCAATCCCACGGGTTCTGGTAGTAGCGACCGCTGATGCTCCACAGCGTGTCGCCGCGCTGCACCGTGTGGGCCGGCGGCACCTCCTCTTCGCGGCGTAGCCCGACGGTCCCGAGACCGACCGGGGCCTCGTCGCCCGTGTCGATCCACTCCTGCGCAGACGAGACCGATGGCGCCGCGGCTGCCAGCGCGACGAAGACCGAGAGACGGATGAGCTTGCGATTCATGTGTCCTCCCGCGAGGCGAGTCGGGCGGCGACCGTGCCGGGATGATCCGTCCTCACGCGACGGAAATAGACGCGCGCGCCTTCGAGATCGCCTTGTCGCTGTCGACAGAAACCAAGGCGAAGGAGCGCGTCGGGGACCTTGTTGCCGCGGGGGAAACGACGGACCATCTCCGCGAGCTCCCGCTCGGCAGCGGCGTAGTCGCGGCGCATGTAGAGCACCTCGCCGCGCCAGTACATCGCGTTGTCCGCATAGGGATGCTGCGGATGCGCCGACAGAAAGCCGGTCAGCCCGGCGAGCGCCTCGTCGAATCGCCGCGCGGCGACGTGCGCGAGCGCAGCCTGGTACTCGCGCACGGACGGCTCGTCGGCGGTGCGCGACCTCGCGGTACCGGCGGGGGCCGCACCGACCGCAGGGGCAGGCCCCGGCTGCACGGCCAGCGGACGGTCAGGAATCGGCGGCACCATGGAGCGCATCCCTGGCGGGGCGACGACAGGGAGCGGTCCGAGCGCACCTACCGTCGGCGGCGCAGGCAAGTACGAAGGCATGGCCGCGGCGGGCATCGCCTGGGCGAGGCCCGGATCCATCGCTGGGGGTGCATACGCGAGGCGCGGGGTCTCGGGCGGTCCATAGAGCCGCAACACCGGGCGCGGGCCGTCGTCCTCGGCGACCTCCGGCTCGGTCGGTTCCTCCGTCGCCGGCTCGGGCCGCCTCCCTGCCTCACCGATGCGGATGACGGGACGCTCGAGCTCGCGCTCCTCGACCGCGTCACGCAGGTCGCGGACCTCGGCGTCGGCGAGCGCGAGGCGCGACTCGAGCTCACGGATGCGCCGCTCGCGTCGGGACGCCTCCGTCTCGAGTTGCTCGACGCGCGCCACGGTCTCCGCTTCGGCCTCCCCGCCGCTCTCCACCCCCGCGCTCACCGGAGGGCGCGCCGGCGCTTGCGCCGCGCCGCATCCGCCGAGCGCAGGTGCTGCGCACGAGGCGGCGATGGCGAGCATCACGCGAACGCACGGGTTCGGAGACCGAGTCATGACCCGCCCATCGTAGGGAGCCTCGCGCGAAGGGGTCAAAAAACGCGCGACGGTGACCCTCAGCGGTCGCGTTGCCAGAGGCCCCCCACGCGCCGCCGGTCGGGCAGGAGCGCCTTGTCGCGAGCCGCGGTGCCCAGCGGCTGGATCGCTAGAAAGAATCCAAGCCCCGCGGCGCCCCCGAGCGTCGAGACCAGGCCGAAGATGGGCGGCCACAGCGCGAGCACCGTGGCGCTCGACACCCCGAGCAGCGCGACGACGACGAGGCCCCGGAGCGGCAAGCGCGCGGCACGTACGACCCGGGCGGGGTCCTCGCGCGAGACCAGACGCGCGCGCACCTCCTCCACGTCGGACGCAGCCCGATCGAGCCAGAGCCACACCTCTTCGCTCGGACGAACGTTGTGCGCGATCGTCGTGGAGAATCCCTTGAACGTCGAGGCCCGGGGCCACGCGGCGTCGAACGCAGCGACGTCACCTCGCGGCTCGTGCGAGGAGCACCACACGAGGGCCTCGGGCGCCGGAGACACCAAGACCTCGCGTTCCCCCGTACGCGCGCGACCTCCGTGGATCGCTCCGCTCGACGCGCGGTCGGTGAAGAGAATGCGCGGCGGCCCGGCGACGGTGATCGCGCGTCCGATCTGCTCGACCGTGTGCGTGGCGAAGGCCCCGTTGGGTCCCTGCCCACCCGTGATCGTCGCGCGCACGAGCCGCCCCTTCGCTGCAGCGTCGGCGAGGTCTGCGCCGAGGCGACCGAGCGCGGCGTGTCGCTTGGCTGCGTCCGCGATGATGAGGAGCGTATTCAGCCAGAGGGCTGCGAGCGCGAGCGCGCCCATCGTCTCGAGGGACAACCCCAGCACGCTCAGGCCGCTCCTGCGTGACGCCTCGCGGGCGCCGCGGGGTCAGCGCAGGGGGGACGAGAACACCCGCCGTTCATCATCCATCCGCGAGGGCGTCCGCCTCGGCCTCTGCCTTTCGCACGTCACGGGGCGCCAGCGACATCGGGGGCTGCGGTGCGCCGCGAGGGGTGGTGCAGGACGCCGGGGATCGCTCCGGCGGAGACACGCGCAACACGAACGTTCGGAGGAGGTAGAGCGCCATGCTGGGCTCGTCGAGTCGAGGATCGATGCGACCGACACACTCGCGCTCGTGCTGCGCGGCCAGGACCGACCAGTGAAGACCGGCTCGGTTGTGGTGGATCGTGTGGTACCCGTTGTTGCACATCAGCCAGTTGAACACCGCGCCGACGAAATTCCGGCTGTGGTTCCAATCGCTCTTCACGTCGCAGCCGTCGTGCTGGATGAGGTTGATCCGGAGGATCCCCCGGGCGCCCCAGAGCTGGGGGAGGACGACGAAGAAGAGCGCACCCCAGAAGTCCCAGAGCAAGAGGGCGCCGGTCGTGCCGAACGCCACGACCTGCTCGAGCCGGTACTGCGCGAGGAAGTCTGCCTGACGCGTGGTGAGCGCCCAGCGGCTCACGCCGTGGAAGGTATTGGGCCCGACCACGTTCGGGAAGTGGAGCAGGTTGAGGAGGTGCCAGCGGAAAGACACGTTGTCCGACGCCGCCCAGTCGGGCTGTCCGTCGTCGTCGAAGTGGTGGTGCACGAGGTTGTGCGACGCGATGTTCGCCGAGGCCGGATACAGCGCGCCGAAGCTCAGGACGCACCGGAAGGCACGGTTGAGGCCCTTGGACTTGAAGATCCCCTTGTGCAGGTGGTTGTGGATGACCACCGCGTTGAGAAACGAGAGGGCGCAAGCCGCGACGAACACCGGCGCCGTGCGACACGCGGGCGCGAAGTACATCGCGAGCAAGCTCGCGAAGTAGAGCGTCACGATCGCGATCTGTCGCCGGTCGGCTCGGTGGTGGAGGAGCCACGTGTCGGGGCGCCTCTCGGAGCGCGCCTCTCCGGATGCGCCGGCGGCGTCGATGGTCGCAGTCGACATCGCTTCACCTCAGTCGTCTGCAGCCGCAGCCTCGGCTGCACGGAGCGGCATCTTCATGGGGTTGAACACCCGGGCCATCCTGTGGTGGTTGCCGTGGTAGTAGATGCCGAAGAAGATTCGGTTCCCGATCCAGAACCAACCGTGATCGAGGTTCACCGGCTCGATCTTGCCATCCGCGGTGTGGGCGTTGTGGCCCGACCAGTTGAAGTGGATGACGAAGAGCCCCGAGAGCAGGAACGCCGGCAGGTAGACGAACGCGAAGAGGCCGGGGCCGAAGAGCGTGAACCACATCGCGGCCACGACCAGGCCGGTGAAAAAGGACCACGCCGAGCGCATCTTCTCGTAGCGGCGATTCTCGGGCGTGTCGCCGTGGTCGTCGAGGTACTGCTGCTGGAGCTGCTTCTCGACGTTCACGAGCGTGTCGTACGCGTATCGCCAGAAGCGGCGGTGGGCCGGGTGCGGGTCGCGCACCGGATCGTCGGAGTAGCGGTGGTGGCGGCGGTGGGGGATCTCCCACGACGCGAACTTGCTGATCACCATGAGGCCCACGAGCTCGCCGACCAGGCGGTTGATGGGCTTGGGGAAGTTGCCGTGCGAGGCGTTGTGCGCGAACGCGTGCGCCACGATCATCACGTAGAGCGCCGGCACGAGGAGGACGTGCATCCACGGCTGCCACGCGGGAGGCGTGTAGCCCGAGGCGACCAGGGCCGCGATGACGCCGCCGCAGAGCAGCCCCACGGCCGTGTCGTACTTCACGTAGAAGTACCGGTCGCGCTTGAACTGCGCGTAAGGGAGCGAGGTCCAGAATCCGGGCGCAGCGCGTGAGCGCGCAGGCGCGGTGCTGTCGGTGGCTTCGGCAGGCGCGGACATCGTATTCCTGTCGTTCGGGGGTCCGCGCGGCGCGCGCAAGTGCCCCTGGCGGAGAGGGGTCGGAGCTACCACGACGACCAAGTTCCGTCACGCGAGGTGCGGAGTCGCGCGTGTGTTGCCTCGCTCCGCAAATCGTGCGGAGGAGGTGTGAACTTCGCTCACGCCCAGAGAGAGCGACGTCTCCCATGCGCAGGCGACTCCCGGTCTGGAGGCGTCGGTCCGGTCAATCCGAGAAGAGCTCGTCGATGTCCGCCTTGGTCAAGCCCTTGAGGCCGGCACCCTCGCTCGAGAGCACGTTCTCCATCAGCGCTCGTTTCTTCTCCGAGAGCTGGAGGATCTTCTCCTCGACGGTGCCGCGCGCGATGAGGCGGTAGACGGTCACGACCCGGGTCTGCCCGATCCGGTGCGCCCGGTCGGTCGCCTGATCCTCGACAGCGGGATTCCACCACGGGTCGAAGTGCACGACGGTGTCGGCTCCCGTGAGGTTCAAGCCGGTGCCCCCCGCCTTCAGCGAGATGAGGAACGCGCTGCAGCTGTCGTCTTTGTTGAAGTGATCGACGCGCTCCTGACGGTCCTTCGTCGAGCCGTCGAGGTACTCGTACTTCACGCCATCCTGGTCGAGCGCCGTCTTGATGAGCTGCAGCATCTCGACGAACTGCGAGAAGACGAGCACGCGGTGGCCGCCCGCGACCGCCTCGCTGAGGATCTCCCGCAGCGCCGAGAGCTTGCCGCTCGTGTCGTCGTTCCACTCCCCGTTGAGCTTGGTCAGCCGGGGATCGCAGGCTGCCTGGCGCAATCGGGTGAGCGCCGCGAGGATCTGGATCTGTGCCTTCTGGACGCCCTGCTTCTCGACCTCGGACAGCACGCTCGCGCGCAACTGCGAGAGCATCTGCTTGTAGAGCTTGTTCTGCTCCTCCGCGAGGGGCACCACGATCTCTTGCTCGATCTTCGCAGGCAGCTCGGGCGCGACCTCGCTCTTGGTGCGGCGCATCACCAGCGGTCGGACGATCGTCCGCAGGCGCCGGATGGTCTCTTCATCGCCGCGGTCGATCGGGCGCGCGTAGCGTTCCTCGAAGGTCTTGAGCGAGCCGAGCAAGCCCGGCGAGGCAAAGTCCATGATCGACCAGATCTCGCTCAGTCGGTTCTCGATCGGCGTACCGGAGAGCGCGAGCCGACGCTCGCTCTTGAGGCGCTTGGCGGCCCGCGCCGTCGCCGAGAGCGGGTTCTTGATGTGTTGCGCCTCGTCGAGGATGAGATAGCGGAAGCCCGTCTCGCTGAGCAGCTCCTCGTCGCGGCGAAGGAGCGCGTAGCTGGTGATGACGACATCGACCTCGTCGAGCTCGGCGCGCTGCTCGTGGCGATCGGCGCCGTGCCAGAGGAGCGTGGACAGGGAGGGCGCGAACTTCTCGATCTCTCGCGCCCAGTTGGGCACCACGGAGGTCGGCGCGACGACGAGCGTGGGGCTGTGGCTCTTGGACTTGCTCTTGAGCCAGAGCAGGAGCGCGATGGTCTGCAGGGTCTTTCCGAGACCCATGTCGTCCGCGAGGATGCCGCCCGTGCCCACGTTGTGCAGGAACACGAGCCAGCTGAAGCCGCGCTTCTGGTAGTCGCGGAACTGCGCGACCTTGAGGTTACGCGGCTTGGCCACCTGCTCGATCTCGGCGACGTCCTCGAGCTTCCCGAAGAGCTCCTTGGCCTGCGGCGAGACCGAGTGGTTCCCGACCAGGCGCAGCAGCTCCTGCACCCTACCCGCCTGCGAGAGCGGGATCTTCGCGCCGCCCTGGCCGGCGACGATCTCGGCCATGCGCTCGAGCACCTCCGCGACTTCCTCGGCGCGGACGGGCGCCCAGGATCCGTCGGCGAGCTTCACGAGCTTTCGGCCCTTCTCGAGCGCACCCCGGAGCTCGTCCTCGTCGACGGCGAGGCCGTCGGCCGAGAACGCGACGTCGAGCGAGAGCCAGTCCACACCGCTGCCGACGCGCACCGCGGCGGTGACGGCCGCGTCGCGCACCTTCACCGCGCGGAGGTCGCTCGGGACGAGCTTCTCCCAATCCGCGGGCAGCTGTGCGATGCCCTGGGTCCAGAACGCGACCGCGAGGTCGCCCTCGGCGCGCAGCCCTTCCCGGGCCTCGTCGACGACGAAGCCTTGGTTCATGAGGAGCTGGACCGCAGCCATCTCCGCGCCGACGTCACGGCGCACGACGCGCGGTCGCCCCGAGGGGTCGCGCGGCGGCAGGAACGCGAGGGGCGAGGGAAACTGCCCCGGCGGAACGAGGAAGACCTGCTCGCCGTAGACCACGTGGAGCTTCGCCCGGGCCTCGAGGATGTCGCCGTCGGTCTGCAGCCGGAGCCGCGGCTGCTCGTCGACGATGTCGGCGACCTGCGAGATGTCGGGCAGCTCCGCACCGAGGAGCGCCGCGACGCGCGGCACGAGCTCGGTGAGCATCCGCGGCAGCTCCGACATCGGATAGACCAGCGCCGGCGCTCGGTAGAGCCGCGCGAGCCACGCAGGCGTGATCGCGTCCGAGACCGGGCGCGCGATCCCCTCCGTCGTGTCGAGCTGCCAGCTCGGCGTGCCCTCGAACCATGCGCCCTGCGACAACGGGAAGCGCCGGATCCCATTCTTGCTCTCGAACACGACGCGCACACGACAGGTCTTTCCGTTGGCCTGGTCGAGCTCGAGCCGCGGGCGCAGCGGCTCGTCGGAGAACCGAAGCTCCATCGAGGCGGGCTCGAGCAGAACGCGGTGACCCTTGAGCAAGCCG
Source organism: Deltaproteobacteria bacterium (assembly GCA_046342295.1). Classification (GTDB taxonomy): domain Bacteria; phylum Myxococcota_A; class Polyangia; order Polyangiales; family Sandaracinaceae; genus JAFLCL01. The sequence continues at coordinate 80,832 of JBKDQC010000547.1, forward strand.
AGCAGCTCGGCGGCGTCTTCGCCGCGGACCTCCGCCATCGTGGGCGCCCCGCGCCCGGCGTGGCGGGCGAGCAGACGCATCACGGGACGAAGCGAGGACGGGATACCCTGAAAGGTCGAGAGCGAATCGAGGATGGGCACGCCGGTGCGGGTCCCCGCCACCACGGGCGTCACCGTGAGCGAGGCCGGCCGGACCTGCATGCGGAACTCGATCTCGAACGGCTTGCGCTCTTCTTCGGGGGTCGGCAGCCAGGCATCGAAGAGGCGCACGTCGGTCGGAGCGGCGGGCGCGAGCGGCGCCGCGGCGAGCTCCTCACCCCGGCGACGGCGTCTCGAGCGCCGTCGCTTCCCACCCACCGACAACGTCTGAGGCCCGGCCGCGGCGATCTCCTGGCCCGTCTTGGCCGCGGGCATCGTGACGAAGGTCTTGGCATCCGGCGGAGTCGTTGGCTGCGCGACGAGCGCACCTTCGGGCGGCCGCGGCCGCGGAGGCCGCTCTCGATCGCGCAGCGCGACGAGGAGCGCCGCCACGTGCTTGCAGTGTCCGGTCGGCCCGCGGAAGCCGGGGCAAGAGCACACGGAGCGGATCGACTGATCGTCCTGGAGGGTGATGCGGGGCTCGTAGAGGTCGGTCTTGACCTGGATGCGCCCCCACGCCTCGTCGTCCTGCGTCGCGATGTCTCGGACGTCCCCGCGGCGCGCGTATTGCCGACCACGAAGGAAAGCATTGCCACCGACCACGCGCTGGACGGCGCGGTCGGAGAACTTCCCGATGTGCTGCGCGATCCGGCTGGGATCGGGCGCCCGCGCAGGGGCGTCGGCAGCGCCTTCGTCTACTTCGGAGTCGTCATCGTCCTCGAGGCCGTCTTGGCCTTCGAGCGACTCGGGCTCCAGATCCTCGAGCGATGTGTCGGGCATGCGATCGCAGTCCAGGGGGCGCGGGGCCGTTCCGGCCGCGTCGCGCACGTCGATGCCGGAGGGCCGGCGCCGCGACACCCTCGTCGCGGCCCGGCTCGGCGAACCGGTGACCTGTCCTGCAGGTCCACCACGTCCACCGCGGCCCGCGGCCGCGGTGCGTGTCCAGTCTGCCTCCGGCTGCTACGCCCGAGCCCGCGCGACCGCGGAACCAAGCGGAGCTGGGCGGAACGGAACCGGTATTGCACGCCACCGCTCGAACCGCAAGAGCCGCCAAAGACGGAGCCCGTCTCTCCACGGGGACCCGGCGGTCCGAGGTTCGAGTGACTTTTTCGCGGCCCGGCCCATACCAGCCTCGATGGTCACCTTTCAGGACGTTCTCCGCGCATGGCCGCTCGTGCATCGGTGGCTGCCGCGCACGCCGCTCTATCGGTACCCCCTCCTGTCGTCGCGGTGGGGCTTCGACGCGTTCGTCAAGCACGAGAACCACCTGCCGATCGGTGCTTTCAAGGTGCGCGGCGGAGTGAACCTGTTCGCGAACCTCTCCGACTCCCAGCGCGCGCGCGGCGTGATCACCGCGACGCGCGGCAACCACGGCCTCTCGCTGGCGTGGGCCGCACGCACCTTCGGATCGCGCGCCGTCATCTACGTGCCCAAGCACAACAACCCCGAGAAGAACGCGATCATGCAGGCGCTCGGGGCCGAGGTGATCGAACACGGGCGCGACTTCGATGACGCGCGCGAGGAGGCCGAGGCGCGCGCGCAGAACGAGCTCCTGCGGCTCGTGCATCCCGCCAACGAACCATTGCTCATCGCGGGTGTGGGCACGTACGCGATGGAGATCGCGGAGGACCTCCCGGACGCGGACGCGATCTTCGTGCCGATCGGGGGAGGCTCACTCGTGAGCGGGACGGCGGTCGCGCTTCGCACGATGCGCCCCGGCATGAAGATCTACGGCGTGCAGGCCGAGCGCGCCGACGCGCTCGCGCGCTCGCTCGAGCGCGGCGCCCTCGAGCACATCGACCGTGCCGACACGTTCGCCGACGGCCTCGCGACCCGCTATGCGTTCTAGCTGCCCTTCGAGATCCTGCGGGCGCATCCGCTCGACGGAATCGTGCGGGTCACGGAGGACGACATGCAGGAAGCCGTGAAGTACGCGCTCGAAGGGACGCACAACGTCGCCGAGGGCGCGGCCGCCGCGGCCTACGCGGCGGCGTTCAAGATGCGCGCAGAGCTCCGCGGCAAGAAGGTCGTGATCGCGCATAGCGGCCACAACATCGACCGCAACACGCTCCGCTGGGCGCTCGGCATGTTCGACGCCTGAGAGCACGTGGCACTCGGATGGCCCGCTGCGGGTGCCACGGGCTCGAACCGGCGGGAGGGAGGCTCTCGCCGATTCATTCGGGTGGAGCTCAGCCCAGATCTGCACCCGATTCATTCGGCGAGCGGGAGGGGCTGCGGGGGACCCCTCCCGCGAGGAAACGTCAGAGCAGGGTCCATGCATATGACTCGTGCTCTGAACCGATTGCTACTCGGGGATGTCGCCCTCGAGTGGGTCGCGGGGGGGCGTGGGCTCGGGAGACGGCGCGGGCGCGGGGGAGGCGATGGGCTGAATGACGAGCTCGAGGTGCACGGTCTCACCGGGCTCGACGCGCGTGTTGCCCCCGACCTCCTGGAAGAGCGGGTGCCACGCGGTGACGCGGACGTCCTGGCCGGCTGGCACGTTGGTCATGCGAAAACGGCCTTCGGCGTCGCTCACGGTGAAGACAGGATGGTAGATCGTCGCGACCTCCATGCGGCCGCAGGCGTTCGAGAAGACGCAGCCGATGGTGCGAACGCCACCCTGATCGAGGACGAGCTCGAGCGGATCGGTAGGGAGGAGTGCGCGCGAGAAGCCCGTGCCGAGGTCGGGGAAGAACGGAAAGGTGATCTCGGTCTCGAAGCGGATCGTGTCGCCGCGCTCTGCGACGAGCGTGCGAGGCTCGAGGCGGCAGCGCTCGATGCGTGCGACGTGCGTCCTGGGCCCTGCCGTGTCGGGCCAGCGCTCCGGATCACCGGTCGCGATGATCACGAGGTTCGTGAGCCCACCGCTCCCGCCCACCTGCACCGGCCGGCGATCGCTCTCGTTGGGCGGCGGACACTCGCTCGGCATCACCGGCGAGGCGCCCGCGCTGATCATCGGGTTCGTGTCGTAGCCCGGCAGCGCGGCTCCGGGCGCGAGCCGCACGATCCCCTCGACCGTGCCCATGGGGATGGTTTCGGTCGGCTCGGTCGCGGTCGGTCCGCGGGCCGCCTCGGATGCGTCGCCTCCCCCGCATCCTGCGAAGAGCGACAACATTGCGGAGAGAGCCGAACCAACGCGCATGCCCGCGATCATGACGTGTGTGTCGATCACGGGCACGGCGGTTTCCACGAAGGCGCCCCGATCACTCGGCGGGCGCCGCCGCGATCTCGGTCTCCTCGGCGTCGGGCAGAGGCTCCGCGCTGGGGTCCGGCAGGCCCGCGAGCTGGTAGCTCGCCCCTTGCGCGAGCTCGAGGTAGGCCGTGGGCGCGAGGCCCATCCGCATCACGAAGTAGCCGGAGAGCACGAGGGCCGCGACGACGTATCCGGAGCGCATCGGCACCGCGACAGGCGCCCCGGGCTCGGGCTGCTTCATGAAGAGGAAGACGAGCACCTTGAGGTAGTAATAGGCGCCCACCGCGCTCATCAGCACCGCGAGGATCGCCAGGTACGTGAGGTCGCCGCCGGCACGCACCGCCGACTCGAGCACCCAGTACTTCCCGAAGAAACCCGCGGTGGGCGGGAAGCCCATCAGCGAGAGGACGCCGAGGGTGAAGGGGATCCCGACCCACGGATGGCGGCGGCCGACGCCCGCGAGGTCCTCGTAGCTCACGGCCTCCTTGCCGCGGCTTCCGACCGCGATGAGGCTGCCGAACGCGAGCACGTTCGAGACCGTGTAGGCGAGCACGTAGAAGAGCACGCTCGAGAGCGCTTCGGTGGTCAGGCGGCCCTCGTCGAAGCGCGCTGCGGCGGCGATGCCCACGAGGAGAAAGCCCGCGTGCGCGATCGAGGAGTACGCGAGCATGCGCTTCACGTTCTTCTGCACGAGGGCCGCGACGTTGCCGATCACGAGGGTGACGGCGGCGAGCCAGAAGATGGCGACCGGCCAACCGGACGCCGTGCCGGCGAGCATCTCGGTACCGAAGACCACGAAGAAGAGGCGGACGATGACCATCACGGTCGCAGCCTTCACGACGACCGCCATGTAGGTGGTCGCCGGCGTGACGGCGCCCTCGTACGCGTCCGGTGTCCACATGTGGAACGGGACGGCGCTCACCTTGAATGCGAGCCCAATCAGCAGGAGCGTCATGCCGAGGATCCCGAGGCGGAGGTCCACCGGCCCATCGCCCGTCTCTCCGGACCGGAGCGCCTCCGCCATCCCCGCGAAGTCCGTGTGCACGGTGGCGCCGTAGAGGAGCGCCATGCCGAACAGAAGGATCGCCGAGGCGAAGCTCCCGAGAAGGAAGTACTTCATCGCGCCTTCCGCCGACTTCGGCGAGTGGCGGCGGAACGCGACGAGGCAGTAGACGCCCAGCGAGAGCGCCTCGAGCGACACGAAGAGAGAGAGGAGGTCGGTGGCCCGCACGAGCGCCATGCCGCCGAGCGTCGCCCACACGACGAGCACGTCGAACTCACCGCGCTCGAGCCGGTGCTCGCGC
>JBKDQC010000548.1:0-28574 GCA_046342295.1 Deltaproteobacteria bacterium
CCCCCCACCTCCCGGGCCCGGGCCAGCAGCCCCGCCGCGGGCTGCCGAGCGGCGATCCCAACCCCTGCCGGGCGGTCGTCGAGGTCGACTTCACGCACTTCGACCAGTCTTCGCCCACCGTGCAAGCCTTCCCGCGCATCCGCATGGGCTTTCTCGAGTGGCAGCCCGCTCGGAACCAACGTCTCTTTCTCGGGCAGACCTGGGACATCTTCGGCAACGCCACCGGACCTCAGCTCCTCTCGCATTCCTTCAACTTGGTCGGCACCCTGTTCCGCGCCGGCAACATCGGCTTCATGAGGCAGCAGCTGGGCTGGAGCGGTCGCTTCGACGATGTCGAGATCTCGATCGCGGCGGGCATGCAGGGCTCGAACACCGGCCCAGCCTTCAACAACCTCGAGCAGTCGCTCACCCCAACGGGGCCACGCGCCTCATGATCCACTACGGCGATCGACAGGTGATCGGGGCGAGCGCGATCGCGACCGCGCTGAGGTACACCATGGCCGACACCACCCAGCTGCGCCCCGCCTTCGGCGCCGTCGCGTTCACCGACTCACAGTTCGGCGCGCTCAACCTCCACGGCGAGCTCTACGTCGCGCAGAACCTCGCGGGCACGGGCACGCTCAGCCTCGGCGCGGGCCGCTTCGGCCACGACGTCCTCGAGGTCGGCGGCTACCTGTCGGGGCGCCTTCAGCTCGGTGAGCACGCCCTCACGGCCGGCGGCGGCTTCGCGGGCGTCCTCCACCAAGGCGAGGTCGTCCCCGGCTATGCGCCCGCGAACGCGATGGGCACGCCGCCGACCACGCTCGGTGCGCTCACGCCGGCCACGGGGCCTGGCGTCCTATGGAACTCGAGCGCCTTCGTCGGCTACTGGTACTCGCCGCTGCCAGGTCTCTCCCTCGTGCTCGAGCCCTACGTCTTCGTCACACGCTTCGCGCTCGACCCGAGAGACTCCCGCCTCGACGACGTGCGCGTGGCGGTTGGTGGTCGCGCGGGCGCCATGTTCCAGTTCTGAGCTGAGAGACCCGAGCTTCCAGCTCGGATCGACGCCGCGGCTCACGGTCGCCCGAAGGCCAGCGCGGGCGTGAGCGCGCCATCGCTCTGCCAGGCGGCGGCGTGGCAGTCGTTGCAGACGAGCGCGACTGCGCCTGCGTCGCGGCCCTGCGCCGCGTAGCCGTGTCCGCTCGGTGGGCCCGTGCCGCGCCACACGACGTGCGGCGCGTCGCTCCCTGTCTCGAAGCGGAGCTCGAAGAATTCCCAGCCGAGCGCGCCATCGCGGTTGTAGGGCACGCCGCGCTTGACCATCGCGTGGATCACCCAGTCCTCGTGCGCCGCGTGCTCGACGGTCTTGACGAGGATCGTGCCCACCGGCCAGCGCGTCGCACCCGCCGGCGCGCGCGCGTTGACGTAGATCGCGGTCTGCCCGGGCGCCGCGCCGACCGGGAGCATCGCGCCCTCGACCGGGATCCGCTCCCACGCGCGGAAGGCCGCGAACGCGCTCGAGAACGCGACGTACGGCTCCTGCGTGGAGAGCGTGCTCGCGACCGGGCCCGGGGGCGGGGTGGGCGGAGCGCCGCTTGCCGTCGAGTCAGGGACCGCGCGCTGTGCGAGTAGCACCGCCGCGGCGGTGAGCATCGACGCTCCGGCGAGCACCGTGAGCGCGGCCTTCATCGCCCCAGCTCCGCGATCCCCATCGCACGACCTGCCTCGCGCACCTCGCGCGCGAGCGCACCCCGAGCGCCCGGGTCGCTCTCGTGCGCGAGGAGCAGGAAGAGCCGCCCATAGGCGCTCTCTTCGGTCGGGCGTTCCGGATCGAAGTCAGGGGGCGGCTCGGGGAGCGCGTCGCCCGCGCGCGCGCGGTAGCCCTGTTCGAGCCTCGCGAAGCCTTCGCGGAGCCTCCCGAGCCTCTCGCGGCCCTCCGGCAAGGCTTCGAGCTCGCCCGCGAAGGCTTCGAGCACCGCGCGCCCGCCCTCGAGGTTCGCGCGCATGTCCGCGAGCGTGTGCTGTGCGTAGCGCGACTCGCTCTGCCCCGTGGCGCCGAGGCGCACCTTCTCGGCCTGCTCCTCGACCGAGCCGAGCACGCCGCGCCACGCCGTCTCCGGGTCGAGCGCGACGGCATCGAGCGCCTCCTCCATCGCAGACAGGTCCCGCACGAGCCGCGCGCAGAGCCCTGCGCCGAAGCGCGCCTCGTCCGACGGCCCGAGCGGCGTCGGCGGCGCATGGTGCGTGAGCGCCCGCTCGAACGCGTGCACGGGCTCGGCGATCTCGTCGGCGAAGAGGATCCGCTCGATCGCGTGCATCCCGACGAAACCCTCGCCATCGAGCGCGTCGGTGTCCGCGCGCAGCTCGGCGACGTGCTCGTAGCGGCCATCGACGTCCGCGTCGGTCTCGGGAAAGAGCACCGCGATCGCTCCCTCGATGCGCTCGTAGTGCACGCGCGCCCGTCGCCACCGCGCGCGGCGCTCCGTGAGGTCCACGCCCTCGGTGCAGAGGCCCTCGGCAGCGCGCACGAGCGCACGCGCCTCGCCGTCCACGTAGCGATCCACCTCGCGCGTGGCGCGCTCGCGCGGCGTCGCGTCCGCCTGCTCCGCAGCCCGAGCCGACGTGGTCGCCTCCGGGACCGGATCGCGCGAGCCCTCGCACGCCCCGAGACACGCGAGGACGAGCGCGAGCCTCGCGCGCCGCCGCGGGGGCGAGGCGGTGCTCACAGACCCTCCACGAAGCGCACGAGCGCTGCACGGTCGCTCGCGCCGAGCGCGTCGAAGCGCGCGCGTGCAGGGTTCGCCTCGGAGCCCTCGGAGCCGTGCGCGACGATCGCCTCGGTGACGTCGGCGGCGCGGCCGTCGTGGAGGAAGCTCCGCACGAAACGCAGACCCACGAGCGGCGCGGTGCGCCACTCCCGGGCGCTCGCGTCGCCCTCGTCGAGGCCATCCTCGAGGCCTGCGCCCATGTCGTGCAAGAGCACGTCCGTGTAGAGCGCGACCTCGCGATCGCGCAGCGCTTCGATGGGATGGTCGGCGCGTGTGCGGGCCTGCGGCACGTGGCAGTCCGCGCAGCCCACCGCATCGAAGAGCCTCCGTCCGCGCGCGTCGGGCTCGGCGCGCGCGGGGATCGCGAGGAGGCGCACGTAGGCGGCGAGCTCCTCGACGGTCTCGGCGCCGACGTCCTCACCGGGGTGCGCGTCATCTGCGATCGCGTCGGGGTTCGGGAGCTCGGTCGGTCGCGTCGGCGAGGTGAGGCCCATGTCCCCGAGCAGCGCGTCGGCGACGAAGGCCTCGAGCGTGGCCGCGCGCGCTTTGTGCCCGAAGCGGCCGAGCTGGGGCGGTGCATCGCCAAAGAGGCTGGGCGTCGCGATCGCGCCTCGGCCCTCGAGCCGCGCCACGCGCCCCGAGACCGGCCCGCCTGCGCGCGCCTGCGCCGCTTCCCACGCGAGGAGCTGCGCGTCGGCGATGGCCTCGAGCTGACCGCGGCCGATCACCGCCGGCGGAAGGCGCGTCGTGACGCGGGCGCCCGCGGGGGGCGTGATGGGCGTGTGCGCGCCCGCGCTGAGGCGCGGCCTCACGGTGTCGCCGAAGGCTCCGCCGTCGCGGGCGCCGCCGGGCCCGAGGAAGCGCCGCACCACGCCGGGCCCGCGGAGGTCGTCCTCGTGGCAGCCCACGCACGAGCGCTGGATGTAGAGCGGCCCGAGGCCCTGCGTCTCGACGAAGGGCTCCTCGAAGCGCGCATCGCCGCGCGCGAAGAGCGCCGCGAGCTCGGCGCCGAGGTCCGCGACCGGGAGGTCGCTCCGGTCCTCCCGGACGAGCCTCGGGCTGGATTCGGGCACGGGCTCCGCGCGCCGCGTCATGGGCGGAGACTCCGGCGCGGCGCAGGCTCCGAGCGCGAGCGCGGCGAGGGCGGGCAGAGACACGAGGCGCGTCGGACCAAGCACCCGCCCATGTTACCCAGGCCCGTCGCCACGGGCTCTCCCCCCGCGAGACTCGTCCGCGCTTCGAGACGTGCGCAGGCCGGATCTTCCGCGCCGGGCGCGCCGAGGGCACGATGGTCCGATGACTTCCTCATCTCGGTCGCTCCTCGTCTCGGTCTCTGCGGCCGCGTCGCTGCTCTTGGGAGCCTCGGAGCTCCGCGCGCAGGCGACGTGTATCGACGCCACCGGAGACGCCTGCCTCGGCGTGCTGCGCACGGCGCGGCCCGACGGAGTCGTCGACGACATCTTCACGACGCGCGACGGCCTCTACGCGCCCCAGCTCGGCTTCGCGAGCTACGTGCGGGGCGTCAACGGCTGCATCGGGATCACGCACACCCCGACGATCCTCAGCGGGTACACGTGCGGCGCAGCGGGCACGAGCCCTCCGGGGGGCAACGACCCGTCCTTTCACGCGAACTCGCTCGACTGGTACTGGACGCAGATCGTCCGGACACGTCCCGATGGCACTCCGGTCGCCGACGGCGAGCCCGGAAACTACGAGCCGACGCGGGGCCGCATCTACGACCTCGGGGGCGAGGCGAACCGCGTCGTGCTCTTCCCGATCACCGACCACCCGCCGCTTCCGTGCGAAGCCTTCGAGTACACGGTGTGGCTCTCGAACGACCCTGATGCGACGCGCACCGCGACGCGCGAAGCCCCCGACCCGCTCGCCTGGAACCCCGCGCGCCTCATCCGCGCGTACACGCAAGGCTGGACGCGCAACCCCGCGGCGCGCGGCGCGAGCGACCGTGACCGCGGCGACCTCGCGGCGTTTCTCCGAGACACCTCGGCGGGCGAAGCCGTGGCCGACGCGCTCGTGACCGTCTGGGCGCTGCCGTGCGGGCTCTCGTTCCGCTACGCGTCGATCCAGGGCGGCAACAACGGCAACCCCGGGCCGGAGTGCACGTTTCATTCGTTCGAAGACGAGCTCGACGCCATCGCCGGCCTGAACGAGGACGACACGGCGATCTGCCTCGACGCCGACGGCGACGGGCACCGCGCCGCGGGCTGCGGCGGCAGCGACTGCGACGACACGGATCCGAGCGTTCATCCGGGCGCCTTCGAGCGCTGCGACGCGACGCGGGACGTCAACTGCCAGCCCATGGCCGCGTGCCCCGAGGGCACGCGCTGCGACCCGGAGAGCGGCCTCTGCGCCAACGATTGCTTCGAGGGCGGCTGCTCGGACGGCTTCACCTGCAGCGCGGGCGGCTTTTGCACCGAGAGCGCGTGCGCGATGCGGACCGAGCCGTGCCCCACCGGCACGCTCTGCCGCGGGGGCGCGTGCGTCGAGCCGTGCGCAGGCGTGGTGTGTCCTCGGGGGGAGATCTGCGCGGGCGGATCGTGTCTCGACCCATGCCAGGGCGTCGTGTGCCCCGCGATGCAGGTGTGCATCGCGGACCGCCCAGGCGCGCTCACGATCTGCGGGCCTGCTTGCAACTGCCTCGACCTGCCCTCCACGTCCTTGTGCGAAGCGGGCTCGGTGTGCGACACGCGGATGGGATCACCGACGGCGGGGCGTTGCGTCGAGCCCGGATGCGAGACCGCAAGCTGCGGCGCAGAGGAGGTCTGTCGTGGCGGCGCGTGCGTCGATGCCTGCGAGGGCGTGACCTGCCCGCTCGGACAGCGCTGCGACGCGGGGAGCTGCGTCGCGGATCGGTGTGCTGTCGTCACGTGCGGCACCGGTCTCGTGTGCTCGGACGGACGATGTGTCGGCGCGTGCGATCTGTTGACCTGCGAGGTAGGGCAGCGCTGCCGCGAGGGCGCGTGCGAGGCGGACCCGTGCTTCGGGGTCGACTGCGGCGCCGACGCGCGCTGTGTGGAAGGCGCGTGCCTCGTGGGCCCGATGGAGGACGCGGGCGAGATGGACTCGGGCCGGCGTCGCGACGCCGGCTCGCGCAGCGGTCCGCCGAGCGAGGGCTGCGGCTGTCGGGCCGCCGGCCTCGCACGCAGAGAGGGCCGCGCCCTCGTGCTCGTGCTCGGCCTCCTCGCGCTCGCGGTGGCAGGTCGGCGCGGACGGAGCCTGCACCGACCGTGAGAGGACGAGCTTCATTCGGATGGACACCGGACGGCCTTGCCGTGAGACTTCGCGTCATGACTCTCTGGCGTGCGGTTTCGGTCCTCGCCGTGGTCGGTCTCGCGGCGGCCTGCAGTCCCGACACCGGTGGCACCGGCGGATGCCGCGATTGCCGCCCGGACCAGACCTGCGTCGCGCGGCGTTGCGTCTCGCGCACCGAGGCGGGCCTCGATGCGGCGATGGGGTTGGGCGATGCGCCGCTGCCGGACGCGGCGGCGAGCGACAGCCCGCTGCCGGACGTCCCGACCGACGCGGTGTGCGCAGCGACCGAGGCGCGCGCGGTCGAGATTCGCCGGCCGATCGACGCGATCGTGCTCCCGGACGAGTCCCGTTCGATGGGTGTCGCGCGCGACGCCGTGAGGGACGCGATGGAGACGACGTTCCGTCGCGCCATGGAGGACGCGGGCATCGACTACCGCGTGGTGTGGAGCGGCAGGACGCCCCTCCCGATGCTCGAGGCCACCGGGCGCCTGGTGCGCAACCCGCTCAGCCTCGGCAGCGGAAACGGCGTGATGTTCCGGCCCGTGCTCGATTCGTACGACGCGTGGCGCCCCTCGCTCCGAGACGATGCGCTCAAGGTCTTCGTCCACTTCACGGATGCCACGAGCGGCACGGGCGCCGACATCGACGGCTACTCCGGCACCTTCGACGAAGTGCTCGTCGCGCGCGAACCTTCGGTCTGGGGGACACCCGGCGACTATCGCTTCGTCTATCACACGTTCGTCGGGCTCACTCCGAACCGCCCGGCGAGCGAGCCCTACGATCCGGGCGATCCCATCGTGAGCGGCTCGTGCTCGCCGGCCTTCACGAACCCGCGCGCGCTCCAGGAGATGGCGATTCGCACGGGAGGGGTGCGCTACCCGCTCTGCGACGCTCCCGGCTTCGACGCGGTCTTCCGGGCGATCGCCGCGGCCGCGATCGAGCGCGCTTCGGTGAGCTGTGCCCTCGAGATCCCCGAGGCGCCGATGGGCATGACGCTCGACCTCGACACCCTCGCGGTGCGCTACACGAGCGGAGGCGGCTCGAGCGAGGTGCTGCTGCGTGCCGCCGATGCGGGCGCGTGCACGGACGCATCGTTCCTGCTCGAGGCCGACCGCGTCGTGCTCTGCCCGGCCGCATGCAGCCGCATCGAAGCCGACAGCGGCGCCGTGCTCACGCTGCTCACCGGCTGCGACCCCGAGCTGTATTGAAGAGCTCGCGACGCTCGCGGCGCACGACGCAGGCGCGGATCGGAGGGGCGCCGGCCGAGACTGGCCCGAGCCCTCCGGGCTCTTGCCTGCCGCGGCGGCACGCATTCGTCGTCTCGGCAGGTCATGCGCGGAGAATGAACGTCCTGGTCGCATCCACGAGCACGCTCACGGTCGACAACGGCTCCGTCTTCCATCCGCGCGAGCGCGACGTGGTGAGCGGCGCCGCGCATCCGCGCGCGGGCTATGCGGTCGTCTGCCCAGGACGTCACCGACCCGCGGCCGACGCGCTGCCCGGGGTGTTCCCGAAGGTGTCCTCGACGGAGCCGCGCTCGAGAGGGCCGAAGTGTCCCGGAAAGAACGTGGTGGCACGTGGCGCCAGCTCGCCGAGCAGGCTCACCACGTCGCGGCGGTTGTCCTCGAGATCGCACATGTAGAAGTGCACGCTCGTGCCCGCGTCGAACACGTTGCCTCGAAAGAGATCGCCGACGAGCGCGGCGTCGGACACGACGACCACGAGGGAGCCCTGCGTGTGGCCTGGCAGCGCCACCGCGCGGGCGTCGATCCCGGTCAGCGCCGCGAGCGAGAGCGAGCCGTCGACGACGACGTCTGGCGTGAAAGGCGTGTACGACGCCGCCTGATCCCCAGCGACCCGGCCGCGGGCGGTGTCGTCGGTGGGACAGAGGTGTTCGTTGTGACCGCTGGCAGCCATCGTCTCATCGCCTCGACCAACGATGACGCGGGTGCCGTAGCGCCGGTGGAACCAGCCCGCCCCGCCGGCGTGATCGGCGTGGGTGTGCGTGAGGATGATGGCCTCGAGCCGAGATGGGTCGAAGCCCTCCGCCTGGAGGTCCGCGGCGAGCGCAGGCGCCTCGCGCTCGAAGCCGGCATCCACGAGAAATGCGTGCTCGCCGCGCACCACGAGGTGTGCGTTGGTCCAGTCGCGGCGGAAGGTGTGGATGATCGTTCCGTCGGCGAGGCGACGCACGCCGTGGGTGGTGGAGCACGCGCTCGCGAACGAGCTCGCTGCCACGAGCGCCGCAAGGAGCGCGACCCGCGCGCCGCGCGAGAACGCCCGCGCGGCGCGCAGGGAGGTGGAGCCGATGAGGAGACCAGAGTGGGGATGGCCCGTGGGGTTTATGTTCACAGTGTGAACTTTACCCGCAATGTGTACGCTGTCAACTTCGGACGAACGCCCAGCGCCCTGGAGACGACGTGAAGAAGCCCGAAGACGCATACCACCACGGCGATCTGCGCCGCTCGCTCGTCGAAGAGGCGGTGCGTGTCGTCGTTCGCCAGGGGCTCGACGCGTTCAGCCTCCGTGAGGTCGCGCGCCGCGTGGGGGTCTCGGCGAACGCGGCCTACCGGCACTTCGAGGACAAGGATGCGCTCCTCACGGCCGTCGCGGCGCATGGTCTCGAGCTGCTCGGCTCCCGCATGCGCGAGGCGATGCAGGCGGTGACCACGCGGGGCGCCGCTGCCCGTGCCAAGGCCCGCCTGCGGGCCACCGGTCGCGCGTACGTGACCTTCGCGCTCGCCGAGCCCCAGCTCTTCCGGATCATGTTCGCGCGAGGCGCGTTCACGAGCGCTGCTGTCGCGGGGGAAGAGCCGATCCCGTACCGACTTCTTTCGGAGTGTCTCGACGCGCTCGTCGCGGCCGGCTCCTTGACGCCCGAGCGGCGGGCGGGTGCCGAGCTCAAGGCGTGGACGGTGGTGCACGGCTACGCAGCGCTCGCGCTCGGCGGCGGTCCGCTCGCGAGCCTCGGGGCCCTCGAAGACGTGCTCGACTTCGCCGTCGACGGAATCATCGGGCCTTCGCCCGGTTCGTGATCTCGGGGCCGAGTCGGCTCGGCGTCCCTGCGAGCGCCCCGTGTCCTCACTCCACGCGCTGCGCGCAGATCATGTCGATGCACTCGAGCAGGTCGCCGGCGCAGCAGTCGGCGCTCGTCGCGCAAGACTCGCCCTCGATGCGGCATTCGAGGTCGTTCGAGCACATGCCCTCGGTGCCCCCGGGCGGGATGCGGCAGTAGCCGCTGCAGCACTCCACGTCGATCGTGCAGGTGTCGCCTGGATCGCGGCACTCCCGCCGCGACCAGAACGCCGACAAGTTCGACTCCCCGGTGCTCTGACCGAGGAGCCAGTAAGGCGGCTCCGAGGGATCTTCTCCGGCGCGCCACTCGGTGCGGATCGCGCTGACCCAGATGTAGGGGCCCGCGCCGCCCGGCGCGTACGGGCGCGTCGAGTGGTAGCCGAGCCAGTAGTAACCGTCGCCCACGAACGGCGAGAAGACCGGGTGGGTCGCGACGCCGACGAGGCTGCCGTCCAGCCGCTGCGGACTCTCGAGGACCAGGGTCGTGCCGTCGTCGCGGACCCGCGCGACCGTGATCGTGCCCGAGCCCGAACCGTAGGCGAGCACGCGTCCATCGGGCGAGAACGTGGGGTACTGCAGGCTCATCCCGAAGGAATCGAAGGCGAGGGGGTAGGTCTCGCCGAACTCCACGAAGGAGCCGTCGCGCTCGAAGCGCACGACGGACAGCTGGCCCTGCGCGACGGGCCCGACGGCTGCCGTGTCCACGAACGCGACGTAGCGCCCGTCCGGCGAGAACGCCGGGTTCGCGCCCGTCGGGATCGCGCGGTTCAGCGACAGAGGCGCGCCGGTCTCCAGGTCGCGCGCGACGAGGCCGCGATCGGTCGACCCGACGACGGTCCTCTCGTCGGGCGAGATCACCGCCGAGTACCACTGTTCGCTGCCGCCGGTCCACGCCGTCGGCGGGTCGAAGCCCGTGAGATCGCGGCTGAGGTCGTAGGTCCGTCCTTCGAAGCCGGCGCCGGCCTCGACCGACGCGATCATGCGGCGCCCGCTCGGCGAGACGGTGTGGCACCCGACGCAGCCGCCCGGCCGCGGCATGAAGTCCGTGTGGGTCGGGGCCCCATCATCGACGCGGAAGATGCGCTGCGCGGCGACGTTCCAGTAGAAGACCGAGCCGCTCAGCGCCGTACGCGCCACGTGAAGCTGCGTCTCGCTCGGGCGTCCGCGCGTCCCCTCCATCGTGTCGAAGCGGGTGAGCGACACGCGCACCGGCTCGTCGACGTCGGTCCGCAGCACGGCGCGCCACGGGCTCAGCTCCGGCGTGAACAATCCCGGCCCCCAGTAGACGATGCGCGCAAAGGGCTTCTCGATCTCCAGCCGATCGAGCGAGCGGCCGCCGGCGGCGCTCCACGTGAATGTCGGCGAGGCGAGGTTCATCGGGATGCGCGCGTCCGCGAGCGGATACGCCAAGCTCGGCGACCGGAGATCGGTGTCCTCGCGCGCGGTCTCGAGCGCCATCACGGCCTCGCGGGTCACGCCCGCCCCGAGCACCGTCGTCTCGATCCGCACGGTGAAGACCTCGGTCTGCACGTAGAGCCTTTGTGCACCGCGCGCCTGCAGGCGGACACGCACCTCGCCGCCTGCGACGCCCGTCGGCACGAGCTCGTCGCCCTCGATCCGCGCGAGCCGTCCGGGCGTCACGGTGAAGGTCGCCGGGAGCAGCACCTCGCTCTCGCTGCCGTAGCGCGCCCGCACCTCGAGCGCGACCCGCGGGATCACGCCGTCGCGAACCACGATCTCCCGCTCGCTCGGGTAGAGCGTGATCGTCTCGACCGCGGCGTCGCCGCCGACATCCAGATCGTTGGCGTCGCTGCCGCCGTCCGGGATGGCCGCGTCGACGACCGCGTCTCTGCGGCTGCAGCCGGCCGCAACCGCAGAGACGAGCCCGAGGCCGAGCACGACCCCGAGCCACGTTGAGGACCGAGCAGACATAGGCATGCCCATGACCCATGGTGGCCACGCCCGCTGCGAGCCGTCATCTTGTTTGTTCCGGTGCGGGCAGCCATCGGGCGTCCTCATGAAGAGGGGAGCCGCGGTCGGCCTCGGTCGGCTCACCCATCCTTCTGCCCGGGCTCCTGTGACCCCGTGCGCGACCGCGGTAGCGCTCCTTCAGGCCGCGGAGACGAGGACCTCGCGGCGGCCACCGGCCTTGCCGCTCGCGGGGCCGACGACGCCTTCCTTCTCCATGCGCTCGACCAGCTTGGCGGCTTTGTTGTAGCCGACGCCGAGCTGGCGCTGGAGGTGGCTGATGGAGCAGTAGCCCGCGGTCGCGACGGCCGCGACGGCCTTGTCGTACAGCGCGTCGCCGCTGCCAGCCCCCTCGCCCGCGTCCATGCCGGGCTCGCCGCCCTCTTCGTCCTCGCGCGGCGCGATGATGCGCTCGTCGTAGACCGGCTTGCCCTGCTCGCGCAGGTGGTCGCAGACGCGCTGCACCTCGTCTTCGCTGATGTACGCCGAGTGCACGCGCTTCAGATCGCTCGCGCCCGGCGGGATCATCAGCATGTCGCCCGCGCCGAGCAGATGCTCTGCGCCGATGCGGCCGAGGATGGTCTTGCTGTCCTCGCGTTGGCTCACCTTGAAGGCGATGCGCGCGGGGAAGTTCGCCTTGATCATGCCCGTGATCACGTCGACCGAGGGTCGCTGCGTCGCGAGGATCACGTGGATGCCGGCGGCGCGCGCCTTCTGCGCGAGACGCGCGATCGCAGCCTCCACGTCCTTGGCTGCGACCATCATGAGGTCTGCGAACTCGTCCACGACCACGACGACGTACGGCAGCCGCGTCGGCATGGGGATCTCGTCGGCGCGCTCGCCATCGATCGGATCGACGAGCACTTCTTCGCCTTCGGGACCCCGCGCCACCTGCTTGCCGTGCTTCTTGGGCGAGAGCTTCTCGGGCGCGAGCTCGCCGCGCAGCACCTTGTCGACGCGCTCGTTGTACGTCGTGATGTTGCGCGCGCCGGCGTCCGCGAAGAGCTGGTAGCGCCGCTCCATCTCGTCCACGGCCCAGCGGAGCGCGAGGCTCGCCTTCTTCATGTCCGTCACGACGGGCAGCAGCATGTGCGGGATGCCGTCGAAGACCGCGAGCTCGACGACCTTCGGGTCGATCATGAGGAGGCGCACGTCGTCGGGCGTGCGCTTCATGAGGAGCGAGGCGAGCATCACGTTCAAGCCGACGCTCTTGCCTGCGCCGGTCGCGCCGGCGACGAGGAGATGCGGCATCTTCGCGAGGTCGCCGTAGATCGGCTGCCCCGCGATGTCCTTGCCGAAGGCGACCGGCAGGGCCGCCTTGCTCTCGTTCCAGCGCGGGTCCTCGAGGATCTCGCGCAGGCTCACCATCTGCCGGTGCTTGTTCGGCAGCTCGAAGCCGACGCGCGCCTTGCCCAGGATCGGCGCGACGATCCGGACTTTCTGCGCGGCGAGAGCCATCGCGAGATCGTCTGCGAGCGACGCGATCTTCGAGAGCTTCGTGCCGCTCTCGGGCTCGAGCTCGTACATGGTGACGACCGGGCCCGGGTGAATCTCGTCGATGCGCCCGCGGACGCCGTACGCGCCGAGCTTCTCGATGAGGCGCTCGGCGTTGTCGCGCAGCTGCCGCTCGTCGATCTGAAGGGCCTGCGAGGGCGGGGCATCGAGCAACGATGGCGGCGGCGACACGAAATCCGCGACGTCTCGGCTCGGCGTGACCACGCTCGCCGCCGGAGCCGCCTCCGCACGCGTGCCGACGGTCGGCGGCACGATCGTGGGCCCGCCGTCTCTCTTCTTCGACGGCTGGACGGCCTCGGGCTCTGCCGCGCTCCCCGACGGGGGCTCGCGGAGGACCCTCGTGCCGACGCCGCTCGCTTCGCCCTCGCGCAAGCTGCGCAGCCCCGATCCCTCGGCCGCCCCGAGCGCGCCGTCGTCTTCCTCGTCCGGGCCCTCGTCGGCGGGCTCGCGATCGAGCTCTTCGGCGTCGAACGATGCGAGCGCCCCGACATCGCCGCGCTCGAGGTCCTCCTCGCCGCGTCCGACCTGTTCGATGTCCTCCGGCGGAGGCTTTCGTTTGCCGCGCGCCTTGTCGGCCTTGTCGGCCTTGTCGGCCCTGGGGGGCTTGCCGGCCTTGTCGGCTCGGCTCTCCGGCGCCGGGTCCGCCTCGGGTGCGCTCACCGCGCCCGCGGACGAGGCGCCGACGACGATCTTGGGCTGGTTTCGGAGGCGCTCCTCTTCGCGCTCGCGGAGCTCGAGCTCGCGCGCTTCGCGGAGCGCCGACGCGACCTGGCCCAGACCCTCCTTGGCCTTCTCTCCGCCGCGCCACGCAGCGCCCGCGACCTGCCGGCCCACGCCGACGACCGAGAGCGAGGTCCGGAGGACGAGCGTCACGAGCAGCATGGTCAGCCCGACGACGAACGCGCCGACGAGCCCGAACAGTGAGCGCATGAGCTCGCCGAGCACCTCGCCGAGGAGACCTCCGGGCAGGTGGCCGCCCATCACCTCCTCCGCGGGCATCGCGAGGTGCACCATCGCGCAGCCGACGAGCACGACGACCACCGTGGAGGCCAAGCGCGCCAGGCCCCACGACGCTCGCCCCGGCCCGCTGCGCGAGCGGCGGAAGAGTCGCCCGGTGAGGAGCGCGAGCTCGAGCGGCACGAACCAGGCAGCGACGCCGAAGCCCGCGGCGAGCACGCTCGCGATCGACTGGCCGACGAAGCCGATCGCGTTGTCGACCTCGCGCGCGTCGTAGGAGAAGAGCGCGAGGCCCGTGAGGATGGTGCCCGCGAGCGCGAAGAGACCGAGCACCTCGTGGCGCCGCCCCTGCTCCTCGGAAGACACGGCGCGAGACGCCGTGCGCGGCCGCTCGCTCTCCGGCCCGGACATGTCGTCCGGGCCCTTCTTTCGTGCGCGCGGCCGGGGCTTGGGCAGCTCTGCTTCGTCGTCGAGGGTGCGATCGGGCGTCGCCACAGAATTCCTCCGCGTGCACCCTCGCCAATGCCGCGAAATCCGGCAACTTTTCGCCCATCTCGCGCCCTGCGCGGGGCCCGGGCGCGACCCGCATCGGCGAGGCGACCTCGGCGGCCCCTCGGAGTCGGTTACCCTCCGCGCCCACATGCCGGCCACCCCGCCCGAACGAGACGAGCCCGACGCCGCGCGCCTGATCGCGTCGGAGTGGGGCGCCGAGGCCCGCGACGCGCTCCTCCGCGCGCTCGGCTCGGCGGAGGCCGGCGCGCGCGTGCTCTTCGATTTCGACAACACGATCGTGCGCGGAGACCTCGGCGATGTCTCGCTGCTCACGTTGCTCGATGGCGGCGAGGTGATCCGGCCGGTCCGCGAGGCCTGGGGCCCTCTCACGGCCGAGGCGCACGAGGCGATCGAGGCGGCCTTCGCGGGCCGCGCGCGCGTCTCGGTGCGCGAGCCCGGCGCAGAGACGCTCGTCTCGCTGCTCGCCCACGTGCTCGTGAAGGAGTCGCTGCCGAACGGCCGCGCCGCCTTCGACCCGTCCATGACGCGCGCGATGCGCGGGAGCTACTTCGCGATGGCGGCGCTCGTCGATGCCCTGGCGCCCGAGGCACGCGTCGCGCTCGCCGAGCGCACGTGGGCGCTCGCGACCGCGCGGGCGCCCGGGGCGAGGCACGTCGTCGCGGGCCACGCGGTGGCGATGACGATCGAGCCTCGGCCCGCGATGCTCGCGCTCCGCGCGCTCGCCGAGGACGCCGGCCTCGAGGCGTGGATCGTCACTGCTTCGCACGAAGACCTCGTGCGCACGATCGCACCGCGCCTGGGCTTCGAGCCGCGCCGCGTGATCGGCGCGCGGCCCTCGCGCTCGCTCGCCGAGTGGCCCCGCCTCGAGGACGCCCCCGTGATGACCTTCGACGTCGGCAAGCGCGCGCACGTCGCGCACCACGCCGAAGGCGTCTCCACCGCGCGCGCGCTCGCGCACCGGCCGCGCGTCGCGATCGCCTGCGGCGACGCCGACACCGACCACGCGATGCTCGAGGACGCGACGGGCGCGATCGTGCTCGTCGATCGAGCCCAGCCTCGGGTGAGCGCGCTCGCCGCCGAGCGCCGGGCGCTCGGGCGGGTCGCGGTCGTGTCCGTTGCGCCGTGAGACGCCTCTCGGAATTTCTGTGACGGGCGCCCCGCCGCGCGGTCACTCCAAGCACGGAACATCGCGCTCGGTCTCCCGTCCCGCTCCCTCCTCCCGAACCGAAATCGAGATTGAGCGCGCCGTGTTTTACGTTTGAACGCCCGCCTTGGCGGGCGTTCGCGTTTCCGTCGTTCGCATCGAAGACCGATGAATACATGGTTTCGACCGGTCGGCGGGATGCTTCGATGGCACACGATGACTCAAAAAAGGCTGGCATGTCAGTTGCGATAGTTCGGGCCGACCCCTGACCCGGAGAAGACCATGCGAGCCATCCCGTCCACAGCTGCCCTCCGTCTCTGTACGAGCCTTGCCGTCGCGGCTGCGCCCGCGCTGCTCGGTGCGCGCGGATGCGACCTCGGCGGCGACACCCACGAGATCTGCACCGAGGAGTGGGCGCCCGTCTGCGGCGTCGACGGCAACACCTACGGCAACGCGTGCGAGGCGGACCTCGAGGGCGTCGAGGTCGCGCACGAGGGCGAGTGCGCGGTGGCTTGCTACGAGATCTACGCCCCCGTGTGCGGCGAAGACGGCACCACGTACCCGAACGACTGCTACGCCCGGGCCGCGGGCGTCGACATCGTGCACGACGGCTCTTGCGGGTGCGCGCCCGTCGCCTGCCGCATGTACTGCGAGTTCGGCTTCGCGACCGACGCGGCTGGCTGTGGGATCTGCGAGTGCAACCCGCCGCCGGTGTGCTCGCCGGTCGTGTGCGACCTCCACTGCGAGCACGGCTTCGCCGTCGACCCGACGACCGGTTGCGAGACCTGCTCCTGCAACGAGCCGCCCACCACGTGCGAGAGCGACGCGGACTGCGGCTCGGACGAGAGCTGCATGCTCCCCGTGTGCGCGCTGGTCTGCTTCGACCGTGACGCCGACGGCGCCTGCGACGACGGCTGCGGCCCCGGCGTCTGCCAGCCCCGCGAGATGGAGGTGCGCTGCGCGAGCGATGCCGAGTGCGGCGAGGGCGCGTTCTGTGAGATCGAGGGCTGCTTCCGCAGCGAGGGCGGCGAGGGTGGCGAAGACGGCCGGCCGGAGGGCTGCTTTGGGCCCCCCGAGTGCTTCGGCTTCTGCCGCCCGCTGCCGCCGCCGCCCCCGCCGAGCGAGTGCACGAGCGACGCCGACTGCGGTGAAGGCGACGCGTGCGACGTGAGCGAGTGTTTGCCGGTCGGCGACCTGACCGTGTGCGGTGGCCTGTGCCGCCCGATCGAGCCGCCCCCCTCGTACTGCGACAGCGACCTCGATTGCGGCGAGGGCGCGCGCTGTGAGCCCGTCGCGTGCGCGGCGATCTGCGAGGAGGGACCCGACGGTGAGTGCCGGTGGGACTGCCCCGGCGGGATCTGCGTGATCGACGAGCCGCCGCCCGCGACCTGCGGAAGCGACGCCGACTGCGCCGAGGGCCAGGCGTGCGTGCTGCCCGACCTGCTCTGCCCCGAGGACGGCCCCTGTCCCGACGTCGAGCCCGTGGGCTTCTGCGCCTGGTCTGGCGGCGAAGCGCCCGCGCCTCGCGCGGGAGTCTGATCCGACGCGAGCGCGGTCCTCGCGCGTTGTTGTCCCCGAGCGGGGCGCCGTGTGAGCGGCGCCCCGCGCGCACGTTCGGTGCGCCGAGTTGGTAGCATCGCCCGATGTCGCTCGATCTCGGTGTGCTCGGCCCCCGCCTCGACGAGGTCCGCGCGGTGGAGGCCGCAGGCCGCGTTCGCGCGATCGTGGGTCTCGCCATCCGCGCGGCCGTGCCTGGCGCCCGCCTCGGGGAGCTCGTCGAGATCGTTCGGCGGGGCCTGCCGCCTCTGCCCGCCGAGGTGGTGGGCTTCGAGCTCGACGACGTGATGCTCGTGCCGCTCGGCGCCGCCGACGGGATCGGCCCGGATGACCCCGTGCGCGCGAGCGGCGCGGCGCACGAGATCGTGGTCGGCTCCGCGCTCCTCGGGCGCGTGCTCGACGGCCTGGGCCAGCCCATCGACGGTGGGCCGCCCCTCGTGGGCGAGCGATACGCGGTGATGCGCGATCCGCCCAACCCGATGACGCGCGCGCGCATCGAGCGCCCGATGTCACTCGGCATCCGCACCCTCGATGGCCTGCTCACGACGGGCGAGGGACAGCGCGTCGGTCTCTTCGCCGGCAGTGGCGTCGGCAAGAGCACGCTGCTCGGGCAGATCGCGCGGCAGGCGGAGGCCGACGTCTTCGTGGCGTGTCTCATCGGGGAGCGCGGGCGCGAGGTCCGGGAATTCCTCGAGGACTCGCTCGGGCCGAGCGGGCGCGCACGCGGCGTCGTGGTGTGCGCGACGAGCGACGCGCCGGCGATGGTCCGCAAGAAGAGCGCGTATGTCGCGACCGCCATCGCCGAGTTCTTCCGGGATCAGGGCAAGCGCGTGGTCCTCTTGCTCGACAGCGTCACCCGCTTCGCCCGCGCGGGCCGTGAGGTGGGGCTCTCGGCCGGCGAGCCACCCGCGCGCCGCGGCTATCCGCCGAGCGTCTTCGCCGAGCTTCCGCGCCTGCTCGAGCGCTCGGGCAACGCCGAGCGCGGCTCGATCACGGCCTTCTACACGGTGCTGGTCGAGGGTGGCGACATGGAGGAGCCGATCGCCGACGAAGTGCGCGGCATCCTCGACGGTCACGTCGTGCTCGACCGCGCCCTCGCGGCGCGGGGACGCTTCCCCGCGATCGACCCGCTCGTGAGCCTGTCGCGTGTGATGGACGGCATCGTCACGCCCGAGCACCGCGACGCCGCCGCACGCTTGCGCGCCGCGCTCGCCCTCTACGAGAGCAAGCGCGACCTCGTGACGCTCGGCGCCTACAAGAAGGGCAGCGACCCGAAGCTCGACCAGGTGCTCTCCCGCATCGAGCCCATCGAGGCCTTCCTCAAGCAGCGCCGCGACGAGCGCGTCGGCCTCGCCGAGGCGACTTCGCAGCTGGCCAAGCTCACGTGAGAGGGGGGTGGAACGATCTCGAAGCCCCGCACGATTTCCACGACGTTGCCGATCATGGCGGGGTCGTGTCTTCGTGTCGCCCACGGTTGAGCTCGAACACGTGGAGCGACGCGTCCGCGTCGCCGACGACGTAGAGCCGACCCTCGTGGATCGCGAGCCCCTCGGGCTTTTCGACGTCGATCTCCCAAGCTCCGGTCACCTCCAGCGTCGGGGACAGCCGGTAGACCGTGCGGGCCTCGTCGCTGAGCGCGTAGAGCGCGCCATCATCCTCGGACCACGCGAGCGCCGAGAGATCGGGCGCGAACGAAACCTCCGCACGGGACACGACCTCCCCGCGTCGGTCGAGCTCGGCGATCATCGCGGGCCCCCGCTCCTTGGCGAGCAAGATGTGGCCATCGGTCGGTCGGATGGCGAGGCCCTCGAGCCCGCCCCGCGCGTCGCGCGCCCAGGCCTGCGCCCTCTGCGAGACCGGAGCTCCCTCGGCCGTGAACCGCGCGACGAGGGCCGCGTCCTCGTCGACCGCGACGAGCTCGCCGCTGAGCGGATCCACCGCCAGATCCTCGATGCCTGTGCGCCGGAGGTCGACGCGATCGAGGGTGGCGCCGCTCCGAGGGTCGATCTCGACCACGTGATGCGACTCGTCGCCCATCACGAAGAATCGACCCTCGTGAACCGCGATTCCCGAGGGCTCACGCACCTCGAGGGTGACGATGTCCGCGGCGGCCAGGACGTCGAGCGACGCGGGATCGAGGCGGGCCAGGCGATCTCCGTCGAGGGCCGAGACGGCATCGCTCACCGGGTGCGACGCGCCCTCGGCATCGGTCACGAGGTAGTCGTAGCGGCTCGGTCCCAACGGCCACGACCAAGACGCCGACCACGTGTCGGTGGCGCTCTCGTACGCGAGGGGAACCAGCCGCGAGGAGCCCTCGCTCGGCTGGAGACGCAGCGTGACGGACCGGGCGAAGAGCGCGGGCAACCGATGCCTGAAGCGCGCGATCGTCTCCCCTCCACGCCGGGCGAACGGCGGATACGCGAGGTCCCCGTCCGGCGCGTCGAGCGCCTCGAGCGCGAGCGTGGCCCGGGCCGCGTCGCTCTGGGTCCCGAGCCCGCAATCCGGTTCCTCGAGACAACGTGCGGCAGCCTCGAGCGCCGCCCGGTAGACCTGCCGGAGCGGATGGACCGCGAGCACCGCGTCGCGCAGCGTCTCGAGCGCGACGGCCGTGCTCGCTTCCTCGGGGATCGCCACCATCGTCCCGTCCTCACGCACGTAGAGCGCGAGCGGCACAGCCGTGCGACCGAGCGCGTCGGCGGCCGCCACCAACCGAGCCGCGTTGTCACCGTCGAGCACCGACCCGACCGCGTAGCCCCCGACGAGCTCGTGGGCGCGCGCCACTCGTTCCTCGAGCAGCGCTTGATCCGGGGCTTCGTCCGCCCGACGCAGGACGCGACCACCGTGCTCACCGAGCCGCTGGTCGAGGAAGCGGTCCCCCACGTGCTCGAGAAGGACGTACGACCCCAAGGCCTGCTCCCCGGAGAGCAGCCCGACGATCCGGCCGCGCGGAGCGACGACGCCCACGGCGGAGGCGACGCGCGCGAGCTCGAGCGGCCCGCGATCCTCGAGTGCTGCGGCAGGGCGGAGCAGGAACGAGCGCATCCCCGCCAAGGTGGCGGAGTCTCCCAGCGTGACCCGGAGCACGGCAGCCTCGGGGCCCCAGCGTTCGACGTCGGACGCGCGGTACCGCGTCCGATGACCGCGGCCCGTGACGTACACGCTGCCGTGCCCGTCGCGCGGCAGCTCGATCTCGACGCCGGAGAGCGCGTCGTCGAAGAAGGACAGCCCATCGGCCTTGCCGTCGACCCCGTAGGGATCGGCCCCGTTCTCCGAGAGCTCGAGCCCGACGCAGCCCGCCGTGGCGGTGACGAGCGCGCCGCCGAGCAGCGCCGCGAGCATGCGGCGCGCGCCGGACCGTGGGCTGACGTCCGTCACCGTCAATCCTCGTCGGCGAGGATCGAGATGGCCGTCTCGCCCTTGCTGCGCGCCGCCGGACCCCACGACGCATCGCGCACGCCCGCACGCCGGAGCTGCCGGAGAACACGCTCCTCCTTGAGCTCGGCGATCGTGCGCAGGGCCGCCTGGTAGGTGTCGAACACGAAGCGCGCGCCCTCGAGCCTCCGAGCGTCGTCAGCGTCCGCGGTGCCCGTGGCGATGGCCTCGGTGAGCAGGCGGATCCGGTCGACGTAGTCCGCCTCGGCCCCGAGCTCGATCTGCACCTCGTTCACGAGCGTGCTGTGGAATACCCGCGCCGCCGGGAGCGCGCGATCGGTGCGTCGCTCCTCGTCGGTCATGGCGTGCCACTCCGGATGGCTGACCATGTCGGTGAAATCCGTCGTGTCGATGATGAAATTGCCCCACGCGCGCTCGCTGTCGGGCACGTACAGCTCGCGTGCCTCATCGAAGAAGAGCGCGTTGGCCATCGTGCCGGCGAGCGCGATCTGACGCTGGTGGATCTTGTTGCGCTCGAGGTCGAGGTAGCCACGCATGGCGGTGAACGACGCCTCGTCGTGCGCGACGAAGTTCTCGAACTCGTCCTCGCCGGCGCTCCGCTGCGCCGCCCCGAAGGCGTTGAACGCCTCGCGTCGCGCAGGGTCGGCGCGCACTGCGTCGAAGTACGCGAGGTAGGGCTCCATGATCGTCTTGCGCCCGAGGGCCGCGTCGTGGCTTCGGACCCAGGCGACGAACTGTTCCGCGAAGACGTCGGACGCGTCGTCCGAGGTCCCTGTGAGCATGCGGTCGACGAGGTCGAGCTGCTCGGAGACGTCGTGGTAGGCCGCGTCGATCTGGGCTGCGAGCACGCGGTGGCGCGACGCCTCCTCCATCGACGCGGCCCCGGTGAAGGCGCGCGCGGCGTCGAGCTCGGCGACGCTTGCGTAGGGGGCGAGGCCCTCCGCGGAGAGGGCCATGTTGACGCGCGCGAGCAAGAGGGTTCCATCGAGGACGGGACGCGCGACCGCGAGGAAGCTCTCCAGCGCGGTGCGCTCGTCCGCCGATACCGCGCCGGTGCCGAGGCGCGCCTCGGCGGCGGAGACCCACTCGCGCATCCGGGTGGCGCCCTGGGCGTGGACCGCGCGCATGTTCTCGAGGCGGGCCTCGTTGAGGTGAAGTCGCATCCGCGTGCTGCGCAGGTACGCCAGCGGGTGGAGCACGAGCACGTCCTCGTGGCCCTGGAGGTCCGGCAGCACGTTGGCCTGCCGCAGCGCTTCGTACACCACGCGCACCGGCTCGGCGGGCTGGTCGAACCCGCCCCAGCTCGTGCGCCCGCGCATCACGTCGGTCTCGAGCGAGGCGATGTGCACCGGGGAGGCGGCATCGTTGCGCACATCGATCTTGTCGGCGCGCTTGATGCCGTTGTCGTCGACGCGGCTGCCCGCCTTGGCGCCGATGAGGATGCGGCGGATTGTGGTGGGGTCGTCCCACCGCGCGCGTCCCCGGAGGATCAGGCTCCGGTGGAGCAGGTGGAACTGCTGGGTGTCGAAGTAGATGTCGTCGTTGATGTCGGTCCCGAGCGCGACCTCGCGCTCGCCGGTCGTCGGGTCGGCAGGAAAGCGGTCAACCTCGATCGTCAACGCGACGAAGGGCAGCTGCTCGCGGATCTCCGCCGTGTCGGCGTCCCACGGGATCTCGTCGAGAGGAAAGTCGTAGGTGAAGGCGCCGAGCGCGTCGTTCTCCGCGATGCGCTCGAAGGTGGTGTTGCCATTGGTCTCGGTGAGCAGGGCCGCACGGAGCGCGGCACCGCTGACGCCCGACGCCGTGAACGTCGCCTCGAGCTCCGTGCTGTCTCGAGACCAACCGCCCCCCGTCGCGCCGGCGAACGTGGTCGCGTCGATGAACGGCCGGCTCGAGAGGTCGACCTCGCAGCTTGGAGCGACCGTGTCGAGCAGCCGCTCGAGGGCGCGCGGGCCGACGTAGGCGACGGCGTCGACTTCGTTTAGGTCGTCGAAGAGGTCGTCGTCCGCCGTGCCGAGCGTCCTGTCGGCGCCGTTGCGGTGGGAGACGAGGTTCGCGGCCGCCTGTCGCGCCGTTCGTAGCCCGGCGAAGGTCGCGTCGCGCAGACTCTCCTCGGTGGTCGTGGACCGGTTGAGGAACGCGAGCGCTTCGCGCAGCTCGCAGGAGGAGTACAGGTCGTCGTTCTTGGCGTCCGCCCCGCCGAACGAAGCCTGCTCCTCGTCGCCGTCCTCGTGGGCTCCGCCCCCGACGCATGAAGTCCCGACGAAGACCCCGACGCCGAGCGCCGAGAGCTTCTGCAGCGTCGCGTTGCGTCGCGTGGAACCGGTGGGCGGATGAAACATGCGGGCCATGGGGTGCTCCTCGTGGGGTGGCTTCTCGATCGGCCTGATCGGCGGCGAGACGGGTGGTCGCTGTGTGGACCGAGCCCCGGTTTCCTTCGAACGCGAGCGCACCTCGCTCCTCGTCGTCGGATGTTGGGCCCCCGGAGCAATGCGCATGCCGTCGAGTGCGCATGCCGTCGAGCCGCGAGGCCCAGGACCCCGTCTGGATGCGAGCGTACGCCTGGCCAGAGGCGCGCCGCGTTCCTCACGGCTGGGCGATCGTGAGGGCGCGGTCGAGCTCGCTCGAGGTGCGGCTCGTGGAGCCGTCCGGCCAGCGCACCGTGATCGTGACTGCACCGCGCGCGTCGCCGAGACCGAAGAAGAGACGTCGGTCGAAGTTGCCCGCGTAGCCCTCTCCGATGTGGCGCTCCCTGCGCAGGGTGCCCCGCGAGCTCTCGAGCGTGACCACGGCGCCGGCGGCCTCGCGGTCGAGGCCGCGGCCGACCAGGGTGACGGTGAGCCAGCGGCCCCGCGCGGGGGCGACGTTGTGGAGGACGGCGGGCTCGCCGAGCGCGGGCGCGAGGACGAGGTCCGGGGCGCCGTCGTCGTCGAGATCGGTGACCGCGATCCCGCGCGTCGTGCGCGGGCGTCGTGAGCCGTCCTCGCGCGGCAGCTCGGGGACCACGAGGCGCGAGCCGTCCCAGCTCGAGACGTGCATCGGCTCGTACTCGGGCGCATCGAGGGCGAGCCGACCGATCTCGACGTCGGTGTGGATGTGACCGGTGGACTCGAGCAGCTCCACCCGTCCGTCGCGATCGACGTCCACGAGCGCGACGCCCCAGCGGAACGTGGTCTCGGACCACGCGAGCGTGCCGACCGTGCGCGCGACGTCTTCGCAGAAGCCGTCGGTGCCGCAGAGGTGCACGGTCGTCGTGTGGCCCTCGAAGTCGCTGAGCACGTGGTCGAAGCGGCCGTTGCCGTCGATGTCGTAGCTCGACCACCCCATGCAATCGGTGCCGTAGCCGCGCGAGGAGCCGCTCATCCCGAGCGTCGCGCTGGCGTCGCGGAAGACACCATCGGCCCCGCGCACGAGCGGCCGGTCGCGGTCGCGCGAGCCGAGGTCGTTGCAGACGAAGATGTCGGTGCGGCCATCGCCATCGAGGTCGCTCACGCCCAGGCCGAGGGTGGCCTCGCGCAGGGCGAGCTCGGGGGCCAGCCGCATCGTCTCGTCGCGGTACACGCCCTCGGCGTCGCGCAGCAACAGTCGGTTGGGCAGCGCCTCGAGGCCGTAGACGTTGGGGATGCAGCGATGCCCGGGGATCCCGCAGTCGCCTGGGATCGCACGGCGCGGATCCTGATCGAGGAACGAGCCGACGACGAGATCGAGATCGCCGTCGTCGTCCAGATCTCCCGCCGCGGCGCTCGAGATCGCCTCGTGGCGGCCGGGCGTGACGGCCACGCGCGAGACGCGGCGAAAGGTCGCGCCGTCGTTCTCCCAGAGCGCGATCACCCCGACGCCGTAGACGAGGAGGTCGTCGTCTCCGTCGGCGTCCTCGTCCCAAGCGAGGCAGCCCCACGCGTCGCCCACGTCGCCGAGGCCGCGCTCGGCGGTCGCGTCGCGGTACGAGAGCGGACCCTCGGCGAGGAAGAGACGCGAGCTGCCCGCCGGGCTCGGGATGCCGTCGACGAGCACCGGCCGCATCGCGAAGAAGAGATCGACGGGGCCGCTTCCGTCGGCGTCGAGCACGCAGACCCCGCCGCTCATGCGGTCCGGCAAGGTCACGTACTCCTCGGCGGGCCCGCGCACGAAGCGCACGCCGCTCTCTCTCGCGACGTCCTCGAACCAGCGCGGCACGCTCGCGTCGGGGGCGGCATCTTCGGGCTCGGCCCGTCGGGCGTCGGGGCCCGGCGCGTCCGGCGCCTCCTCGGGTGCGTCCGAGGCAGCGTCGAGCGTGAGGGCGGCGTCGAGGCCCGCGTCCTCCGTTTCGCTCGCTCGCGCGTCGGGGCTCTCGCCGGCTCCGCCGCACGCCGCGAGCATCGCGGCGGCGATCCCGATCGCGCGCCGGCGTGCATGCATGGAGTCGTGGGTCGTCGGGCTCACGGTGGGTCGTTGGTTCGAGGCTGCGTCGTCAGCCCGGTGGGCTCAGCCTAAGGGCCCGCGCAGAAATAGCCCATCCGTTTCGCCGCCGGGGCATCCCCGCCAGAGCCGCACGCTCTCCTCGAAATACCCCCAGCATTCCTCGTCGCTCGGTCAGCACCGGCGGGGCGCCGCGACGCCGATCCGATCAGGTTGTTTCTGCACGGGCCCCAAGGGCCCGAGCACAAGTAGCCTATCCGTTTCGCCGACTCCGCGCGGGTGGCGGGGCAAGACGCCGGCTCGCACGACCGCCGGTCTGCCGGGTGGCCGGTCCCCCGAGGATCGCGAGAAAGCGAGGTGCTCTTCGCGCCGGTTGCGCTGGCATGCGGCCTGCGACGCTTCGCAGGTCCCGCGACGATTCGCGGAGAGGAGAGCCGTGAATCGCAACTTCGTCGTCCTCGTTCCAGTCTCGATGGCGCTCGTCCTGGGCTGTGCGAACGCGGCGCCCTACGCGGGCTCTCCGTGCGCCCGCGCGAGCGAGCATCTCCGAGGGTGCCTCGGCAGCGCGGTCGACCTCGGACCGAGCTGCGACGAAGCCTCGGCGCTCGCCGTGCTCGAGCAGCCCTGCGCGGATCTGCGGGACCCCGGCAAGGCCGACCTCTTCGACGGCATGCTCTGCCGTCTCGGCTACTACCACCGGTGCCCGCAGCCCACGTGCGGGCTGGCCGAGGGTGCGCCGTTTCAGACGTGCAGCGAGTACATCGACGCAGGCGGCTGTACGTCGTGCGACTACTACCTGTGCCGGGACGCGCGGCGGGACGAGCCCTGTGGGCCGAGCGGCTACTACCTCGGCTTCGTTCGCAGATATTGCCAGCTCTTCACGGAGCGGACCGCCCCCGCGCTTTCGGAGGCTGGGCAGCAGTGGATCGCGGACGTTCGGCCGTGCTTGCAGCAGGCGATGGAGTCGGTGCCTGACGATGCTTCCTGCGAGGAGGTCCGCCGCATCGGCTACGAAGCGCACCCCGGCTGCTACATCGACACCGGCTTCTGCGAGCTCCCGATCACCGACATGCTCGCGATCCTCAAGACCGTCGCACCCAACGACCTCGGCTCGCAGCCGATCACCACCGCGCTCGGCTGCATCGATCGGTTCTTCCACCCCGACACCGGGGAGTTGACGGACGAGGGCGCAGAAGAGCTCGAGCGCGAGCTCTCCGAGCCGTGATGGGCGCGTGGAGCGCCCGATCGTCACACGGCTCGCGGCGGCTCTCGACGCGGTCACCGCGCGCAGAAGGTCACGCCGCCCACCGCCAGGACGTCGACGCCTCCGGCCTCGACCTCGACGCCGACGACGACGTCGAGCGCTCCGGCGGTCCGGCGCGTCACGAGCTCCAGGCTGCGGCCGAGGCCGCGCACGGTCGGTAGGCGACCGGAGGAGACGAGCACGGGCTCGCCGCGGCGCGGAGCGCCCGCGCCATCGGCGGCATTCCACGCGGCCACGAGCACGTCGGTCCCCGGCGAGGACGCCGACGTGTCGCCCACGAGCATCGCGACGACGCGCACCGAGCCCTGGGCTTCGAGCTCCCAGTCGAGGAGACGATCGCTCGGGAGCCCGAGCGGGCGCACGTCGAGCAGCGCTTCGTCGGCGCCGCCCGTGCACGCCTCGCCGCAGGCGCACGCGGTACCGGTGCAGCTCGTCTCCTCGGCGCGGAGTAGGGTCGGCACGCGCTCGCACGTGTCGGCGCGCACGATCACGACGCCGCCGTCCTCGCGCGCCGCAGCGCGCGCGCAAGGCCCGAGATCGACCGCCGACACGCGCGCTCCCGGCGCACCGAGCACGAGCCGCGACGCGCGCGGGGGTCCGGCTTGCGCGACGACGACGGTCTCGCTCGCCGTGCCTCGAAGCACCTGATCGGAGCCCGCCGGCAGATCGCCCAGGCCGGGGTCGAGGAAGCTCCAGGACGAGGCGCGGCCGAGCGCGACGAACGCAGTGCTGCCTGCCAGCGCCCCGACCGTCGGGCCAGTGCGATCGGTTCTAACGCATCCGGCGAGCCCGACACAGCGCGCCGTCGCGTCGCCGCCGGCGCCGTCGTCTCCAAAGAGCGCGTACGGACCGCGGGCCGAGATCCACGAGATCGACGAGAGCGAGGTGTCGATCGCGACCGCGGGCCCCAGGGGCGCCAGCTCGGAGGCCGCTCGCCCGGTGAGCCCGAGCCGCAGGGCTCCACGGCGTGCCGAGACCGCCACGGCATCGAAGCGGTCTCCGAGATCGACGACCGCGTGATCGCGCAGCGTCTCCCCTGGTTCGAGGATCAGCGCGAGCTCGGCTTCGTCCGCCGGCCCGGTCACGGCGAGCCCCGCGGGGCCGGAGACGCCCAGCAGGCGCGGCAGGCCATCGACCGCGAGCGCACGCCGGGTGCGATCCGTGCGCGGCTCGCAGTAGGAGGTCTGGCCGGGCGTGCAACGCGCGGCGCAAGGGTCCAGCCCCGAGTCCGGCGGCTCGGTTCGCGCGTCGTCCGCCGCGCCCCCATCGTCCGCCGCATCTCGCGCGAGCGCGGCGTCGAGACGCCGCAGCTCCCGTGTGGGCCCCGGGTCGAACAAGAGCGTGCAGCCGCTGCCGAGGAGTGCCACGGCGCCGAGCGCGGCCTCGATCGCGGGGGCCCTCACCATCGGATCGCTCCGGCGCCGCGCGCGGTGTCGGTGTGCGGAGACTCCGAGAGGACACCGGCGAGGAGCAGCGCCGCCCCGAGGACGCTCACTCCGAGCGAGACGTCGGCGAGCTCCGGCGTCCAGTCGAGGTAGGGCTCGCAGTCCGGGCTCTCGCATCGCCCGAAGGCGTCCCAACCGACCGCGGTCGCCGTGAAGAACCCGGCGAACGACGCGAGCCCGACCCCGGCGATCACGGCGCCCGACAGCGCGAGGTCCCCGGAGCCATGGCGCGGGGCCCGCGAGGGCGCGGGAGGCAGAGAGCGTCCGGGCTCTTCCTCGGCGGCGAGCACGCCCGGCCCGCCTGCGGACTCTTCCTGGCCGGGAGCGCGCGCGAGGGTCGGCGCGGGCGCCGGTGTCGGCGCGCTCTCGAGGACGATCGGGATCGAGGCGACGCGGTTGTCGTGCTCGTCGAGGAAGAGCACCTCGGCCAACCCCGTGGGCGCCTCCGGGAGCGAGAGCGCCAGCCAGCGCTCGCCGGGCTCGTCGATCGCCATGGCGGCTCCGAGCGGGCGCGTGCCGTCGTGCAAGGCGACGCGCATGCCCGGCGCGCCCACGCGCACCCGCACGCGCGCGACCCACGCCGATCCGGAGCGCTCGAGGGGCTCGTGCGCGAGGACCGTGTGGGGCGTGACCGCGGAGCGCTCCGACTCGACCCATCCGCGCGCCAGGCGCGACATCTCCGACGGCAGCGCGAGCCCCGGGACGGCGAGGAAGCGCCGCGCCGCCGAGCGCGTGCCCGCCTCGTCGCGCCGGGCGCTGCGCACCAGCATGATCCGGGTCACCACGTGCACGTAGCGCGCGTGCTCGAGGCCCCCGCGCTCGAGCAGGCCCTCGTAGCCCGCCAGGGCGCTGCCGAGCTCGCCCGCCTCGAAGGCCGCGTCGGCCGTGGCGATGTCGGCCGCCACGATGTCGGGCGCCGCGATGTCGGGCGCCGCGAGGTCGGGCGCTCGGGCGTCGGCCGCCGCGATGTCGGGCGCTCGGGCGTCGGCTGCGCCACGGTCCGGCCCCGCCGAGGGCTCCTGCGCGTACGCCCTCCCGAAGAGCGAGAGCATGAGCCACCAGGGCATCGAGAGCGAGGCTGTCCGTCGGAGGGGGGTCATGTCCGGCGCGGCCCCCGAGGCTAACATCCTGGCGCGCAGCGCGTGCCTTCTCGGGAGCGTCGAGCGCGCGATCGCATCGGGGAGGCCCGGCCGTCAGATGCACGATGGGGGCACCGCGACCACGCACTCGCGGCTCACGCAACGCGCGACTCCGCACCCGGGCGGCAGCTCGGGCGAGAGCCGACACTCCGAGCCGTCGCTCCAGCAGAACCCGACCGAGTCCTCGTA
>JBKDQC010000549.1:0-7381 GCA_046342295.1 Deltaproteobacteria bacterium
CCTTCTTGTAGAGGCCCTTCGGATCGCGCCGCTCACATTCCTCGAGCGGCGTCGCGACGTGCACCTCGAGGAACGTGCCCTCGATCGCGATCGAGCGTGCGCGCGCCCGGTCGGCGCGGAAAGGCGAGATGAACGCCGTGAGCACCACCACGCCCGCGTCCGCCATGAGCTTCGCCACATCCGCGATGCGGCGGATGTTCTCGGTGCGGTCCTTGTCGCCGAAGCCGAGATCCGCGTTGAGGCCGTGCCGCACGTTGTCGCCATCGAGCACGTAGGCGAGCACGCCTCGCTCGACGAGCTTCTTCTCGACGACACGCGCCACCGTGCTCTTGCCTGAGCCCGAGAGGCCCGTGAGCCAGAGGATCGCCCCTCCGTGCCCCAGCATCCTCCGCCGGTCCTCGGCGCTCACGTGCCCGTGGTGCCAGGTGATGTTCGTGCTCATGGCGCGCTCCGTTCGCGTCGGGTCCCGCTCAACCGCGGTCTTTGTCGTTGCGATCGCGGACCCCCTGCGCGAGCAGGGCGAGCGCCTGCGCGATGCGGCGGGCGCGCGTCTCGGGCCTCTTGGCCTCGCCGATCCACGAGACGTACTCGCGCTTGTGGGAGGGCGTGAGCGCCTTCCACGTGGCCTTCGCCGCCTTGTCCTTCGAGAGACCGTCCTCGAGCTCGTCCGGCACGACGAGGTCGGCCGTCGCCCGCTTGGCCGCTCCGCCCGCTCCTGCGCGGGCGGCCTGGCTCGCGGCCCCGGGGAGGCGCCCAGGAACCTTGCGCGCCCCGCTCGCCTCGGGCTCGAAACGCACCGCGCTCCACGTGGCGTCGACCGTGACCTGCGCGACGGGCCCCCAGCCGCGCGAGATCAGGGGCTGCCAGCCGTCGTCGCGGCTCAGGTCGGACACCACCCCGGAGGTCTTCTTCGGGTACGCGAACCAGAGCACGCCGCCCGGCTTCACAGCCGCGATCGCCTTGGGCGCGTGATCGACGAGCCCCTTGACGCTCGAGACGAAGACGACGACGACGTCGAACACGCCGCGCGCGGCATGGCTCGTCGCGAGCTCCACCCCCTCGGGCGGAGCGATCGCGTCGAGGGCCGTCTGCGGCGCGCGGAGCACCAGGACGCGCTGTCCGCGCGAGAGGAGCAGCTTCTTGGCGAGGGACATCGACGGCTCCTTCGCGCCGCTCAGAGGAAGGACTCGAGCGCATCGACGGCGATCGCGCTCGACCAGGGGCGCGGCCCATCGACGCGGAGGCGGATCACGCCGCGGCGGTCGACGACCCAAGTCTCCGGGAACATGCGCGTGCCGAAGCGGCCCCGGACGACGGAGCGATCGGGGTCGAGCAGGACGCGCAGCGGGGTGCCCTCGGGGATCACGGTGCGCACCTCCTCCCACGTGCGGTCGGTGGAGATCGTGACGAGCTCGATGTCGTCACGCTCGGCGACGATGCGCGAGAGATCGACGAGGCTGGGCATCTCCTCGATGCAGGGGGCGCAGGTGACGGTCCAGAAGTTCAAGACGACGACGCGACCGCGCGCCTCGGACATCCGGAACGTCTGGCCGTCCTGGTCGCGCAGCTCGAAGTCCGGCACGAGGCGGTCGTTGCCGAGGTAGTGCACGTCGCTCGGCCGTCCACGGACCAGAGCCTCGTAGGCACTGTCTCCGAGCAGAGAGCGCAGCGGCGCCTCGCGTCGGCGCGTCTCGCCGTCGGCGAACGCGCTCGCGAGCATGTACGCGAGCGGCGCGCCCAGCGCGAGCACCACCAGCGCAGCGACGACGTCTTCTCGCGAGATCGGCCTCATGCGGGCCGGGCCTCTACCACGGCGCCGCGGAAGGGCACGAGCGGATCGCGCACCTGCGCGGCCCGGACGCGGAGCGCACCGAGCCGGAGGAACGCGCCCGACGCGTCCTCCTCGAGGTGGTCGGCGAGCTCCATCATCGCCTCGCTCGTGAGCGCGCATGGCATCGTGCCGCCGCGTGCGTCGAAGACGAGCGCGCCCTCGGGCCCCTCACGCAGCGTGAAGACATCCACGCGCTCCTCGTGTCCGGTCGACAGAGAGGCCAGGAGTTGCTCGCCCTCGACGCGCACGCGCGCCGCGAAGAGAGGCGGACCCTCGATCTCGACGTAGGCCCAATTGACGTCGTTCTTGAGGCAGTAGCGGCCGTCCTCGGCGCGCGCGATCCACGCGTCGAAGGCGCGTCGCAACGACGGATGCGTGATCTCGGCTCCGTCGTTCCACCAGCGTCCGCGCGCGTCTCGCCGGATGCGGGTCTCCCGCGAGAGGCCCTCGGCCGGGATGGAGACCTCCTGGGCCATGTTCACCCCTCAGGTCACTTGCGGGGCAAGTCCCACCAGGACTCGATCCAGCGCAGGGGCTTCTCCTCCTCCGGCGTCATCGAGTCGCTCTCTGCGACCTTCACGAGCACGTCGTGGATCGCGCGCCGCGCCTCGGGCCGGGTGATCGCCTTGGTCGCGCGCTTGAGGGCGTCGTTGTCGGAGAACGCCTCGGTGGCCTCGAGCATGGCCTGCGTGAAGCGGTCCGTGCCGAGCGCCGTGCGCACGATCGCGACGTGCTCGCGCTCGGCGGTCGAGAACTCGCCGTCGGCCTGGATGACGACGCGCATGAAGCCGACGAGGACGAGGACCTCGTCGTGCGTGAGTTGGGAGAGCTCCATAGGGTGGGCAACCTTAGCGCCCGCGCTCGCGCGCGTCAGCCGCGGCGCCCGCAGGGGCCTTCGCTTCGGACGTCAGTCCCCGAGAAGTACGCGCTGCACTCCCCGAGATACGCGACGCCATCGCACCCGCACACCGGAAGGCCCCCCGGCTCGGGGCAGCTCTCGGGGCGAGGAGTACACACGCCCAGCGTGTCGTCTCCTCCGCAGAACGAGCCGTCGGGGTAATCGCAGAATTCGGTCACCAGACACGGCACCTCGGCGAACCCTCCGCAGCGCCGAACGCACGATGCGTGGACCGAAAGGCACTCCTCGAGCGTCGATTGGATCGCATCGCACTCGCGACCGACGCACGCGCAACCGTCGATCGAGCTGCACGCGGTTCCGCTCCAGACGAATCCGAGCTGGGCGTCGCACGGGCCCTCGCCGCGTGCATCCACCCCCGCGCACGACGCGGGGGGATCGTTGCACGCGCAGAGGGGACAGCCCGTCGCGGGGTCGAGCACGTAGCCGTGCTCGCACTCGAGCCCGCACATGCGCATCGCGCCGCAGAAGGGGGATCCCGCGTCCGAGACCAGAGGCGCGGCGTCCGGCGCGACCGACGCGACCGAGCCCTCCCCCCGACTGTGGGTGAGGAAGCATCCCGTGAGCGGGAGCGCCGCGAAGAGGCAGGCGGCACCCATCGAGCGAACGAAGGGGCGATTCATGGACGTCACCTCGGGGACAAGCTGTGCCACCGGCGGGAGGATCCGCGCGGCGCGTCCAAGGACAGCACACGACGTGCCGCGCCCCGCGCTGCGCTACCCTCGGCGCATGCCGCGATTCCCCTTCGTCGCCGAGAGCTCCTTCGGCCTCTCGGACGCCGGCTTCTCGAAGCTCGTGGCACGCGCGAGCGAGCGCGGGGGCAAGACCTATGCGCTGCACGTCGGAGACACCTACCTCGAGCCTTACGCGGGTGCGCGCGCCGAGGCGATCCGAGCGGCCGATCACCCGCGCCTCCACAACTACGCGCCCGTGCAAGGAGAGCCCGCGCTCCTCGACGCGATCGTCGCGCACGTCGAGCGCCGCTCGGGCGCGCGCCTCGAGCGCGAGCTCGTGCAGGTCGTGTCCGGCGCCACCGCCGGCATCGCGGTGGTGGTCGATGCGCTGCTCGCCCCCGGCGACGAGCTGCTCCTGCTCGCGCCGTTCTGGCCGCTGGTGCGCGGCACGACGCAGCGCCGCGGCGGGCGCGCTCTCGAGATCCCCTTCTGGGACCGGCTGGGAGCCTGGGCCGATCGCGCCGAGCTCGAGGCCTACCTCGAGTCCTTCGTCAGCCCGAGGAGCGCGGCGATCTACGTCAACACCCCGCACAACCCGACGGGCTCGATGCTCTCCGCGATGCACCTCGAGGCCATCGCCGCCGTCGCCGAGCGGCACGGGCTCTGGGTGATCTCGGACGAGGTCTACGAGGAGCTGTGGTTCGACGACGAGCCGGCCTCGGCGTGGATGCATCCGCGCCTCCGGCCGCGCTCCGTCGTCGTGCACTCGGTCTCGAAGGCGTACGGGCTCGCAGGCGCCCGCGTGGGCTTCGTGCACGGCCCGGCCGAGGCGATGCAGGCGGTCCGCGGCGTGCAGACGTTCATGACCTACTGCGCGCCTCGCCCGTTCCAGCTCGCCGCCGCGCGCGTCCTCGTCGAGGGCCGCGCCTGGATCGAGCGCACGCGCGTGCATTACCGCGAGCTCGGCGCGCGCGCCGCCGACGCGCTCTCGGTGCCGCGGCCTCCTGGAGGAACCTTTCTCTTCGTCGACACGCGCGGCCGTCGCCGCGACGACGAGAGCGCGCTCGCGTTCCTCGAGCGGTGCGTGGACGCGGGCGTGCTCCTCACGCCCGGGACCGCGTCGGGCAGGGACTACGAAGACTGGGTCCGACTCTGCTTCACGACGCTGCCTCCGGAGGAGCTCGAGGAGGCGCTGCGCCGCTTGCGGAGCGTCCTCTCGGATCGCTGACTGGGTCCGAGGGGGCGAGCGGCCCTCGCCCGGCGAAGCGGGGCGTCGAGGCGGGCGCGCGCGTGGCGCCAGGGCCAGGGCGGTGGCAGACCGCGGGTGATGATCGACGATCTCAGCCTCGCCTCGCAGATCACCGCGATCGACCCCGCGCACTTCACCTGGGACGTCCCCGACCACTGGCAGCAGGGCCGCGGCGCGTTCGGCGGCATCGTCGTCGCGGCCATGGCCCGCGCCGCCATCGCCAGCGAGCCCGAGGCCGAGCGCGTGCTCCGCGCCGTCTCGTGCGAGATCCTCGCTCCGGTGCTCGCGGGGCCCGCATGGCTCCGGGTCGAGACCTTGCGACGCGGGCAAGGGATCTCGGCCATCGACGTGCGCTTGACCCAGGACGAGGAAGGAACCGCGCGACTGCGAGCGCGCGCCACCCTCACCCTGGCGCGCGCCCGCAACCACGACCGAGATCTCCAGATTTCGCCGCCGCCCGCGGCCACCGCGTTCGGGGCCGTTCCGCGGGCGCCCGTCGGTCCCCCGATCGCGCCGACATTCACGCAGCATCTCGACTTCCGCCCCCTCGGTCCGCCTCCGTTCTCGGGTGCGAGCGTTCCTCAGGTGGATGGCTGGATCGCGGCGCCCCGCGCGTCCTCGTGGGGGCCGCCGGAGCTGCTCGCGCTCGTCGACGCGTACTGGCCCTCGCTGATGGTCCTCGAGAGCGCACCGCGGCCGCTCGTCACGTTGACGTTCACGGCGCAGTTGCTCGCCGTGCCCGAGCGAGGCCCCCTCTACCACCGAGGCCGGGCGCTCGCCGCGCAAGACGGCTACCTCGCCGAGCTCCGCGAGCTCTTCACTGCCGACGGTCGCCTCGTCGTCGTCAACACGCAGGTGATCGCGATCGTGAAGTGACCGCGACGTGACGGAGACTTGCGCGCGCGTCGCGACGTGCGAAGGAGCGCGCCGTGAATCCAGCTCGTTTTTCTGATCTCGGCCTCATCCCCACCATCCTCGAGGCCATCTCCCGCGAGGGCTACACCGAGCCCACGCCCATCCAGACCAAGGCCATCCCGCCCGCGCTCGCCGGGCGCGACGTGCTCGGCTGCGCGCAGACCGGCACCGGCAAGACCGCCGCGTTCGCGCTCCCGATGCTCCAGCGCCTCGACGCCTCCGCGACGGACGAGGTGCGGTTGCGCGGCCTCGTGATCACTCCGACGCGCGAGCTCGCGAGCCAGATCGGCACGAGCCTCACGGCGTACGGCGAAGGCCTCGACCTCTACCACACGGTCATCTTCGGCGGGGTGAGCGAGAAGCCGCAGATCGCGGAGCTCAAGGACGGCGTCGACATCCTCGTCGCGACCCCGGGACGACTGCTCGACCTCATGAGCCAGAGGGCCCTGCACCTGCGCGACGTCGAGTATTTCGTGCTCGACGAGGCCGATCGCATGCTCGACATGGGCTTCCTCCCCGACGTCAAGCGCATCATCGCGGCGCTCCCGAAGAAGCGTCAGTCGATGTTCTTCTCCGCGACCATGCCGCCCGACATCCGCGCATTGGCGGACTCGCTGCTCATCGATCCGGTCAGCGTCTCGGTGGCGCCGCCGGCGACCACGGCGGAGCGCATCGAGCAGCGCGTGTACTTCCTCGAGGGCAAGCAGAAGCTCGCGCTCCTCGTCGATCTCCTGAGGGATCCGAGCTTCAAGCGCGTGCTCGTGTTCACGCAGATGAAGCACGCGGCCAACAGGCTCGTCGAGAGGCTCGCCAAGGCGGGGATCCCCGCGGCGGCGATCCACGGAAACAAGAGCCAGGGCGCGCGCGACCGCGCGATGAACGGCTTCCGCGACGGCTCCCTCCGCATTCTCGTGGCGACGGACATCGCCGCGCGCGGCATCGACGTCGACGGGCTCTCGCACGTCGTCAACTACGACCTGCCGAACGTGCCCGAGACGTACGTGCACCGGATCGGTCGCACGGGGCGCGCGGGCGCCGCCGGCATCGCGATCTCGCTGTGTAGCAAGGACGAGCGGGGCTTCCTCGCGGACATCGAGAAGCTGACGCGCGTGCGCGTCGACCGGATGGACGACGAGATCCTCGCCCGCGTGCTCGCCGCCGTGCCCACGAGCGAAGCACAGACCGAGGAAGACGAACGACCGCGCTTCGGTCGACAAGGCGGCGGTCGCGGACGCTCGGGGGGCGGACGTGGCCCCGGGGCCTCGGCGCCGCGCATCGCGCACGGGGCGCCAGCGCCGATCGCGGGCCGCAGCGGCTCCAGCCCTGGGGGTGGCTCACACGGCCCGGGCTCGCATGGCAGCGGCGGCCAAGGTGGCAACGGCGCGCGCAACGGAGGTGGTGGCCGAGGCCCGCGCTCCGGTGCTCGCCACGACGACCGGCCTGTGCAGGGCCGCCGCTGAGGGGGCCGCCGCTGAGGGGCCGCCGCTGAGGGG
Source organism: Deltaproteobacteria bacterium (assembly GCA_046342295.1). GTDB lineage: Bacteria > Myxococcota_A > Polyangia > Polyangiales > Sandaracinaceae > JAFLCL01. The sequence goes on from JBKDQC010000549.1 coordinate 7,079, forward strand.
CCGCCGCTGAGGGGCCGCCGCTGAGGGCCCGTCGCTCAGGGGCCGCCGCTGAGGGCCCGTCGCTCAGGGGCCGTCGCTCAGGGGCCATCGCTCAGCGGCCGTCGCTCAGGGGCCGTCGCTCAGGGGCCGTCGCTCAGGGGCCGTCGCTCAGGGGCCGACGCTCAGGGGCCGTCGCTCAGGGGCCGTCGCAGAGGGCCCGTCGCAGAGGGCCCGTCGCTGAGGGCCCGCCGACGCGGCCCGCGTCGTCCGGGCTCGGACGGCGTCAGCCGCGCTTGAACGGGGTCTCGGCCATGACCTCGGCGA
>JBKDQC010000550.1:0-10711 GCA_046342295.1 Deltaproteobacteria bacterium
CTTCTGGTCGTAGCTGCCGAGCGGCGCGCTGCTGCCGCCCTCGCTCTCGGGGGCGTAGAGCTTCTCGAGGTCGTGCTGCGGGAGCGCGTGGAACGCCTTCTGCTGCTCGGCCGAGAGCTGGTGCTCGGGCAGGATGGAGTACGTCGTCTTCGGATCCTTGGCGGCGCCGTGGCGCTGGATCTCGAAGGCCCACTTCTCGAGGCCGTACTTCTCGCGGACGCGGACGAGGTCCTTGAAGAACATCACGCCCTGCTCGAGGACCTTCACCTCCTTCGAGTCGTAGAGCGCGACGCTGAGCGCCACGCGCAGCGAGGGCTTGAGCCCCTGCGCCTTCAGCTTCTCGTCGAACGGCATGTACTTGCCGTCCACGAAGCAGACCTCACGCGGGTGAGGCTCGCCGAGGAACACGACGACCGCCTTGTCGCCGTCGTTCCCGAGCTTCAGCCAGAGGCTGCCGCCCTGGTCGTGCTTCTTCGCCATCTCTTCGGTCTGCTGCCACATGCTCGGTGCCATTGGTCACTGCTCCTTCTTGGGGTTGGGGTTGCTGCTGCTCGTGCTGCTCGTGCTGCTCGTCTGCGTCCGCTCGCGCCGGTACACGGCGAAGAGCGGGGTTCCGTCGGAGGCGTTACCCGCCTCCTCGAGGTGGAAGTCCGTGCCGGGCTCGACGACCTGTTCGAGCTCCCAGCGGCGGAAGAGGCCCGGCAGACGCACGAAGTCGTCGTCGTCGGTCGGGCTGGTGATGGGCTGCGCGTGGTCCATGTCGGTGGGCTCCTCCGGGCGGTTCAGCGGTTGCGTGGGGGGCAAACGCGGCTCTCGCGGCCGGAGTGGGACAGGGAGGTCGCGAGGTGCTCGCGGAGCCGTCCGAGCGCGCGCTGGAAGCGCTTGCGGGCCGCGTCGTGCGTGAGCCCCAGGCGCTCGCCCGCCTCGCGCTGCGTCTCGTCCAGCACCAGCACCGCGAGCAGCAGCTCGGCGTCGGGGCCGACGATGGGCTGAAGCCACGCGCGCAGGACCGCGACGTCCTCGTCGAACGAGAGGCTCGGGAGATCGTGGTCGGACGCTGCCCAGCGCTGGAGCGACGCCTTGTCGAACCAGCTCGCGCTGAAGATGTCCCCCTCGAGGTCGCGGAGCGGCTCGTTCGGTTCGCCGTCGAGACCGTGGTTCACCTCGGCCCACCGGCGCTTGCGGTGGTCCATCACGTCGCGCTCGGTGCTCCGCACCAACGTCGCGGCCACGCGGTGAACAGCGGTGAGATCGAGGCGCTCGACCAGCGCGGTGAAGGCCTCGGCCAGCTCGGCAACGAGCTCGTCGGGCTGGTCGCGGAAGTGCCGGAGCCGGCGCCGGTAGACGGCGTCGAGCCCCGGCCAGAGCCCGAGCCAGAGGAGCGCGCTCGCGACCTCGTGGTGCTCTCGCCGCTGCACCAGCGTGACGAGGGTGCCGATGATGCGGTCCTTCTCGTCGAGGTCGCCGGCCTTGCTCGTGAGGTGCGCGACGAGCTTCTTGGGCTCGTCGAACCCCGCCAGCGCCGGGTGCAGTTGCTTCGCCTGTTGGAACGCCTGATCTGCCTGAAGAGTACGAACGGAACGATCGAGGCCCGCGTGCAGAGCCTCCCAGCTTGCGCGCATGACGCGCCGCCTTTCCGGCGGGCGTCAGGCGCTCCTTGGTGGCCGATTCAGGGCGTCAATGCGCTCGGTGGACTTGAGGTGAGGGGCAGGCCGCGAGCTACGCGGCCGTCGCCCTCGGGAGCGCGGACGTGGGCGTCGGCGTCGGCTTGCGCGGCGACGCGAGGACGTTGAGCGTCTTGCAGCGGTAGCAAGTGACGGCGACGGTGAAGTCGGCGCCGGTCACCGTGGTCTGCATGTCGCCGCGACGGATGCTGAGGCCGTCGCGGTCGTGCTTCGCCAGCAGGGCCTGGCAGTTCTTGCAACGGCAGTCGGTGGTGTTGGTGGACGTGGTACGCATGGCTGCTCTCCTCGCGGCCCGCGGTTCATCCGCGAGCACAGGAGGCAGCGTCGGGCGTGAGGGGATGGCGGAAGCCAGGGTGGGAAAGCAGCCCGGTTCCGGGATCCCTCTCCCCCATCCCCCTGGGGCAGCTAGATCAGGCGGCCAGCGAAGCTTCCGCGCGCGACGGCCACAGCCCCGAGGCGGTTGGCGAGCGCCTGGCGCACAGCGCTCTCGCGGGAAGCGGACTTCGTCACGAACAGCATGCCGACCTGCGCCGACTCGTAGCCGACGACGCGCGCGCCGGTCGCGATCACGAGCTGGACGTACCGGGCAAGCCACGGCGCCGACACGCGCTGCGGTCGGTGCTGGTACACGGCCACCACGTTCTCGTGCGTGAGCAGTGCGAAGACCTCGGCGGCGGCGACGTGCGCGGGCTCCGGCTTGCTGGGGGCGATGCCGTTGTCGGGGTCGAGGAAGACGTCGCCCTGGAAGCCGCTCGCGATCGTCGCGAAGTAGTGCGCGCGCCCGGGCTTCGTGAGCTGGGACGTCGTCAGCAGCGCCGAGGGCGGAAGGCCGAGGAACCCGGCGTAGGTGGCGAGTTCAGGCTGCGTCCAGCCGGTGTCCGTGAACATCGGCAGGACGGAAAGGGGACTCGGCGGCGTCGACGCCGTGCGCAACACCTCGAGGAGGCTGCCCTTCCAGAAGTCGAGCGCGTCGCCGAGCCAGAGTCGCTGCATGCTCGCATGGTCGCTCGCGACTGCGGCCAGCTCAACGACGGCGACGGCGTCACCGCGCCCTCCGCGCCACCGGGGTCGTCACAGCGAGACGCGAGAGGTTGAAGGTGCCGGGACAGCACTCGAACATGCCGGACGCGCTGCCGGCTGCGGGTCTGGCCAGGACACCCGCTCTGTCCAGCCTTTTCACTTCTCTTCTTCAATAGTTAGATATCTCTTCTCTCTCTGGACAGCTTTCTTCGAGTAGGTCTACTCAAGAGCGATTCGCGGTTTTTCTGAGAGCGCCTTCGAGCCTTCGAGGCACGGAAAGAAATCTCGCGATGCGCGTGTGGTGCTACCCGCTGGACGGCGTCCGCTGTCCAAACCGCACGCAACCCGCTGTCGTCACAAGGGAAACCGGCTGGCGGCCACGGATCGTGGCCAGCTGAGCCGCTGCCATCCCGTCCGGCGATCCGCGTCGCGTCCCAGGTGGTCGTCCGGGGCCGCGTTTGCCCCCCCATGAACGACACCATCACCGACGACGCCCCGATCCCGTTCCCCACGAAGGAGGAGCGCGACGCGCTCATCCTCGAGTTCCAACGCCTCGCGGCGCGCCTCACGCGCGCGGGGCTCATGTCGCGCGCGTCCTCGTCCCGCCTGATGCGCTCGATGAGCCAGGAGCGCCGGCAGGCCGAGGACAAGCGGCACGCGTTCCCTGAGCTGGTGCTGGCCATCCTCTTGGCGATCGAGGACGGCACGCTGAAGGACGGCGCCGACTTCGTGCACGGCGACAACGGCTTCGTGGCGCTGCACCTCGAGTCGATCGCCAAGACACTGCACCAGGCGAAGCGCCCGACCTGCCCCGCGCGCACGATGCGGAGCCTCTTCCACTTCGGCTGGCTGCACTTCCGCGAGGTCGTCCACGCGAGGTCGGAGCGCATGCGGTTCGGGCCGGAGGAAGATCGGCGCCGCACCGTCATCGTCCACGTCCCCTCGGCGCACAACTTCGTGGGCAGTCGCCCAGGGGCTGTCCCATCTCGCTGAGCGAGCCCGCGTTTCCCACCCACCGGCGCCCCGAACGCGCCGGCCAGGAACGCGATGGCTCTCAAGGACCTCATCAGACCGGCACCGCCGCCGCCTACGCCGGCAGCGGAACGCCCGCCCGGCATCACCTGCGAGAAGTACACGCGGGGCGAGGGCAAGCGCTGCCTCCACTTCCAGCAGGGCGGCACGTGCGCGCTGCCGGACGAGTTCGTCTGCACGGAGTGGCAGAAGCACAACGGACCGAACAAGCGCGCGCTCCCCGTCGTCGACGCCGCTCCGGTCGTCGTCGAGCCGCCGAAGCCTCACCCGATCGCACGCGACCTGTTCGGCAACCCCGTCGCGCTCCCGGAGGAGCCGCCCAAGCCGAAGCCGGCCGCGTCGGCGATCACCGCGGCGCCCGCGAGGCCCGCGTCCGAGCCGACCATCGATGTCGACCAGCTCCGCGGCTTCACGACGGCGGACATCGAGAGCTTCAAGGCGCTCGGCGTCGAGGTGCAGCTGCACTCGGACACCTACGGCGAGCTGTGGCTGGTGCCCGCCTACACCGGCAAGCCCCGCAAGGAGATCACGCCCGAGCACGCCGCGACGGTGATGCGCGTGCTCTCGGTGTTCCCCGGCTCGCACGTCGTCGCGTTCGAGAAGACCCCCAACCATGAGCGCCCGGAGCGCCAGGAGAAGCGCTCATGACCACGGAATCGTTCCGCAACGCCCATCTCTCGTACTCGCGACTCAGTCGCTTCGAGCAGTGCCCCCTCAGCTATCGGCTGCACTACATCGAGAAGCGCCAGGCCGAGCCCGGCCTCCCGCTCCGCTTCGGCAAGCTGGTGCACGCCGTCCTCGAGCGGCTCCTCAAGGAGGTGCTCGACGACGAGCGCACCGGCCCGCTCTCCGAGGAGCGCGCGCTCGAGGTCTACCGCGAGGCCTGGACCGCCGAAGGCCTCACCGGCGTCGACGTCTTCGAGGAGGGGCTGAAGATCCTCCGCGAGTTCGTTCGCGAGCAGGGCGTCATCGACCACCGCGACGTTCTCGCCATCGAGAAGGAGTTCCGGCTCCCGGTCGGGCCGTTCACGGTCCTCGGCTTCATCGATCGCGTCGACTGGGTCGACGACGAGACCGTCGAGGTCATCGACTACAAGACGAACCACCAGCTCTTCCAGCGCGACGAGGTCGACACCTCGCTGCAGCTGAGCCTCTACGCCGCGGCGGTGAGGCGGCTCTGGCCGTGGGCGAAGAAGGTGAAGCTCACGTTCTGGATGCTGCGGCACGGCATCCGCCAACAGACGACGCGCACCCCGGAGCAGCTCGCCGATGCGCTCGCCTACGTCGAGACGCTCGGACGGCAGACCGAGACCGCGAAGGACTACCCCGCTCGTCTCAACGCCAACTGCTCCTACTGCGACCACCGCAAGCACTGCCCGGCCTACGCCGACGCGCTCGCCGGCAAGCGCGAGTTCCTCTGCGAGGACCTCGCCGATCTCGAGGCCGTCGCTCGCGAGCGCGAGGAGGTCGCCCGCCTCGCGAAGGCGCTCTACGCGCGCAAGGAGGAGCTGGAGGACATCCTCAAGGCGCACCTCAAGGAGCAGGACCAGCTCGTCCTCGGCGGCGTTCGCTACCGGATGTTCGCGACGACGAGCCTCGACTACCCGATCGAGCCGACGCTCACGCTGCTCGGCGACGCGAGCGGGCTCACCCGCGACGAGCTGCTCGCGAAGCTCGGGGCCATCGACAAGAAGGCCCTCGATGCGCTCCTCAAGAGCCTCGGCAAGAAGCTCGACAAGCCGCGCGTCTCGCTGCTGAAGGCCGAGCTCGAAGCGCACGCCGACAAGACGCACTCGCCGCGCTTCTGGGCGAAGGAGGTGGCGTGATGCTGCCCGCGCTCAACCTCCCGGAGCGCGAGGCTCCCGCGCTCGTTCTTCGCCGCGACGTCCCGCGCTCGGACGTTCCGGTGCCGCTCAAGGCGTTGGCCTTCGTCGACCTCGAGACCACGGGCCTGGATCCCTCCCGACACGACATCGTCGAGGTCGCGGTGCTGCGGGTGGATGCGCGCACCCTCGAGGTGCTCGCCGAGTATCACACGCTCGTCGCCCCCGAGCGGCTCGACGACGCGCAGCCCGAGGCGCTCGCCATCTGCGGGTTCTCGAAGGCCGCGTGGACGAACGCGGTGCCTTTGCGGGAGGCGCTGCTCGCCGTCGCACCGCTGCTCGAAGGAGCGCTCGTCGCCGGCCACAATGTCGGCTTCGACTGGGCCTTCCTCGAGGCCGGCTACCGCCGAGCGGCGCTCGCGCTGCCGCGCGTCGACTACCACCGCCTCGACACCGCGAGCCTCGCGTGGCCGCTCGTCGCCAGCGGCGAGCTGTCGTCGCTCTCCCTCGACGCGCTCGCGACCTACTTCGGGCTCGACCGCCCGAGGCCGCATCGCGCGCTCGCCGATGCGAGGTGCGCGCTCGAGGTCGCACGCAGGCTCTCCGAGCGCATGCGCCTTGGCGGTCGCCTCGCGGGTCTCGTCGGCGACGAGCGAGAGCTGTTCGACGCGCTGCTCTCGCGCCTGGAGCAGGGACGCAGGCAGTACGGCCCGTGGCGCGTCGACGACGGGCGCGACTACCCGAGCGAGGCCTACGCCGAGCTGCTCGACGGGCTGCACTACCTCGCCGCCGAGCTGGTGAGGCGCCGTCGCCGCGAACGCAGCCGGCTTCGGCGCGTCGACGTCTGCCACCCATTCGCCGACGATCCGGCCGGCAACATCGAGCGCGTCCGCGGCCTCAGCCGCCAGCTCGTCGCGCTCGGGGTGATGCCCGTTGCTCCGCACCTCTACCTGCCGCAGCTCCTCGACGAGGCGACGGAGCGAGAACAGGCGCTGCGCTTCTGCCTCGAGCTGGTCGACACCTGCGACGAGGTTCGCGTGTTCGGCGGTCGCGTCACGGCCGGCATGAAGCGCGAGGTCGAGTACGCGAAGGGCCGCGGCATCCCGGTTCGCTTCGAGACGGAGGTGCTCGCATGAGCGGCGCACACTCCCGCAGGAAGGGCGCGGCGTTCGAGCGCGAGCTGGTGCACCGCTTCCGCGAGGTGATGCCCGACGCCGGCATCCGTCGCGGGCTCCAGTGCCGCTCGGGCGAGGAGGCCTCGGACGTTGAGGTTCCGTGCTTCTGGGTCGAGGCGAAGCACCACCATCGCACCAACGTGCGCGCCGCGATGAGGCAGGCGCTCGACGCCTGTCCGCCCGGGCGCTGGCCTATCGCCGTCTGCAAGGACGACCACGCTACGCCGCTCGTCACGATGCAGCTCGAGGACTTCCTCGAGCTCGTCCGCGAGTGGTGGGAACGGCGGGACCGATGAGCAGCGCCCTCCGCACCGTCATCGAGCGGCTGCGGCGAGACGCTCTCGCTGCGCCGCGCCGGGTCTTCGACGAGAGCCGGGCCCGACACGCCGCTCTCGCCGGCCATGCCGACGTCGCGTCCGTGCTGGCCGCGCTCGCCGACGATCGCGAGCACACCTACCCCGAGCGGGACGCGCTCACCCGAGCACTGCTCTCCGAGCATCGAGCGACCGGAGAAGCGCTCTGGGCCTCGGTGCTTCTCGTCGCGTACTACCCGATGCTGAGCAGGCTGCGGCACCGGCTCGTCAGCGACGCGGTGCCCCGCGACGAGCTCGACCAGGTCGTGGTTACCGCGTTCCTCGCCGCGCTCGGCGAGCTACCCGTCGACGAGCACGCCGACCGGATCGCGATGCGGCTGCGGCAGCGGACCGAGCGCCAGGTGTTCGCGTTCCTCCGCAAGGAGCGCGAGCAGCAGCATCCGAGCGCCGACCCCGATGAGCTGGCGATGTTCGGCACCGAGTCCATCAAGGCTCGGCGCCTCGAGACGACCGACGAGGAGCTGTTCGACCTCGCGCTCCTGCTCGAGCGGGCCGCGGAGGAAGGCATCCCGCAGAGCAGCCTCGAGGTGGTCGCCGCCACCGTGCTGCGACGAGAGCTGCTGCGCAGCTACGTCGACCGCGTCGCGCCCGACGACGACCTCGAGCGCGAGCGGATGTACCAGCGGCTGAAGCGGCAGCGGACCAGAGTGCTGCGGCGCCTCCGGACGATGCTCGGCCAGTCCCCGCTGCTGCTCGCCAGCGGCTTCTGAGGAACGAGATGGCGAAGCGAGAACCGGAACAGCGAAAGGGAGGACGCCCGCGTCGCGAGGACGGGCCGAAGATGCCTTACCACGAGGTCGATCGCCTCCTGGTCGAGGGTGAGCTCGTCGCCGGTGCCGATGGCGCGGAGACGCGCGTCTGGCCCTCGCAGCGCGAGGTGGCCAAGAGGTTCGAGGTGGCGCCGAGCCTCGTCGCGGCGTTCGCGAAGCAGAGCCGCTGCGTCGAGCGGAAGGCCGCGTTCCAGGCGGGCACCCCGATCGAGCCCATCACGCTCAAGGACCAGGAGGCTTCACCCGCCGCGACGACGCCCGAGCCGGCTCCCCCTGCGTCCGTGGCGAGCACGTCCACGCCGGAGCAGCCCGAGCCGAAGCGGAAACCGGGACGGCCGCGCAAGGCCGAGGCACCGCTCATCTCCTACGAGGAGCTGGATCGGCTGCTCGTGTTCGGCGAGGTGAAGGTGCTGGAGAACGGCGCGACGACGACGGTGTACCCGCCGTACCGCCAGCTCGCCGAGCGCTACGGCGTCGCCCCGAGCGTGATCGCCAGCTACGCGAAGAGCCACAACTGCATGAAGCGCCGCGAGCAGACGGCGACGCGCGTCGCGGTCCGCACCGAGGAGAAACTCATCGAGCTGCGCGCCGAGGCCATCGCGGTCGGCGAGGACCGGCTCGTCCAGATGATCGACGAGTTCCTCCTCAGCTTCGAGAAGGCGCTGAAGGAAGGCCGCGTCCGCTCCGACAACCCGACCGACGTGAACACGCTCGCGCGGCTCAAGGCTTTCATCCTCGGCGGCGCCGACTCGCGCTCCGAGGTGCGCACCATCCTGTCGCTCGAGAGCATCCAGGAGCGGTACGCGCGCATGCTCCGGGACCAGCGCGAAGCGACGCCCGAGATGGCCGGCGTCATCGACGTGACCAGCGTGCCCGCGAACGAAACTGAGCGGGCGAATCCGAACGTGTTTCCGAGCGCGTCGGGGCGCTCAGTTTCGCCCGATGACCCCCCGCCGCCCCCCAGCGAGGACGCCGCCCGGGAACCGAACGTGTCCCGCGAGGTGCGCGAGGTGGTTCGCCTCGCCCGCGAGCTGGCCGAGCAGATGGACGCGGCCGAGGCCGACGACGAGGCGCTGCTCGAAGTCCGGCTCCTGCGCGCGGTCGAGCGCGTCGAGCCGCGCCTGATCCCGCGTCAGGGCGCCGACGTTGGCCCACGGCGCGCGGACGCCGAGGAGGACGGACGATGAGCGCTCCCCGTGACGCGGCGCGCGTGCGGGCCGAAGGGCGCGCCCTGGGCGACGACGAGAGAGCCTCGAACAGTCGCGCATACCAGGCTCACCTCGCGCCCGAAGAACACGCCTCCGATGCGGCCCCCTCGGAATCTCGCGGACTTGGCGCGATCGAGGAGGCCGAGTGCTCGAGCACAGCGAGCTCACAGTCTCGCGGCCGCGCGCACGGCGACGAGGCCGGCGCGAACGAGCAGGCCGCGGCCGGCTCTGACGGGCTCGTCGACGGCGCCGAGCGAACCGCCGCTAAGAGAGAAAAGCGGCGGTTCGACGCGGAGCCCCTCCGTGAAGTCGCGGGCTTGCGGGGCCTGATCGGCGGCTCGGGCGCCGTCCCCGATGGCCGCTTTCCCTGGCTCGTCGGCCTCGTGCTCGTCCTCGCGCCGGCGCCCGCCCACGCCCCCGGGCCGCGGGAGGCCGGCACCTGCCTACAACCTGCCGCAGGTAGGGGGGGAGGGTCCGTTCTTCGCACAGCCGCGCACGCCCGGCGCAGTGCCTGGGGCCGTTTTCGAGTGGGTCAATTCCAGGAAACTGAGCAGCCCTGGATTTGCGAATCGAACGCGCGCGACCGAACTGAGCACGGAGGCTCGTTCGGTTACGTCGTGCGAGTGCCCGCGAAACTGAGCACGGGCCCGCGAGCGGAGCCCTCGGGGACTCCGTCAGCAGATGAGCCCCTGGACGGAGCGGAGCAGCTCCTCGTCCGAGGGGTGCGTGTAGATGCTCGTGGTCAGCACCGATTTGTGGCGGGCGAAGCGCTGGGTGAGCCGCAGGTCGCGGCTGCCTCGGTAGAGGTTCGTGCAGGCCGTGTGACGGAGCGCGTGGAAGTTGAAGTGGCGCTCGAAGCCGGCGCGCTTCTGCCAGACGCCGAAGGCGTGGCGCAGCTGCCGAGCGGAGAGCCGGCGCCCGAGGCGGCTCGCGAACACGGGCGTCGTGGCGGCGAGGGCCTCCCCGGCGCGCTTGCGCCCGGCGAGGAGCTTGTCGAGCTTGGCGCGGACGACGTCGGGAAGCAGCACCTCCTGTGGCGCGGGCTCCTCGCTCGACCGCTTGAAGATCCGAAGCGCCAGCCGACGCTTGGCGTGCCCGCTGTCGTCGAAGACGTCGCCGACGTCGAGCGCGAGGATCTCGTGCTCGCGAAGTCCGGCCCCGAGGGCGAGGCTGTAGATGACGTGGTCACGGAACCCGTCGAGGCGCTGCCCCGTGAACTTGAGCAGCAGGCGTTGCTCGCTCTCGGTGAGCGTGCGCGCGGGGCGCGAGATCGTGTCGGCGTAGGCGGTCATGGCGGCTCTCCCTTCGGTGCTTCGGCGCGGTGGACGAGCCCATACAGGCTTCCGTCGGCGACGAAGGCAAGGTCACGCGCGACCTGCGCGCGGAGGACGGCATGACGCTCGGGATCGTGAAGCGCACCGAGGAGGAGTTCGCGGACTGGATCGGCACCGAGTGGGGCTTCGCCGAGGGCCTGCTCTCGTACGACGACGAGCCCATCGCGCTTGAGCAGTACCAGCTGAATTTCGTGCAGAACCGCTCCCGGTTCCGCTGGGTCACGAAGAGCCGCCAGGTCGGCTTCTCGTTCCTCTTCGCGCTCGAAGCGCTCGCTCGCTGCCACCTGCGC
>JBKDQC010000551.1:0-3793 GCA_046342295.1 Deltaproteobacteria bacterium
GGCTTGGGGTCACGGAGGAAGCCGAGAACGATCGCGGCCGCGACGAAGCTCCCGACCGCGCCGACCACCACGGTCGCGCGCGTGCCGAGCTGCGGCACCAGCGCGAAACCGGCGAGGCCCGCGCCTGCGACTGCGCCGAGCGTGTTCGTCGTGTAGAAGGCCGTGAGCGAGCGTGACCACGCGCCCGAAGGCGCGGCGAGCGCCACCACGGGCAAGGTGGCCCCCATGAGGATCGTAGGCGGCAGGAGCACGAGGGCCGCGAAGGCGAAGCGCACGAGCGTGATCGTCGCGAAGCTCGCGCCGGGGCCCACGGCGCCGTAGGCCGTTCCGAGGCCAGGCACGAGCGCAAGCGAGAGGAGCGCGTAGAGGCCGACGGCCACTTCGAGGATGGCGTAGGCGCGGACCGGCTTCTTCACGCGGTCCACGAAGCGCGCCGCGATGGCGTTGCCCAGGCCCAGGCCCAGGAAGAACGTCGCGAGCACCGTCGCGACGGCGAGATCGCTCACCCCGAAGACTCTGTGGAGCAGGCGTGTCCAGGAAGACTCGTAGACGAGGCCTGCCGCGCCGGAGAAGAAGAGAGCGAGGTGGAGAGCGAGAAGATCCCGACGCACACCGGGAGCTTCAGCGCATGCGGACCTCGCGTCAACGATGCTCTGGCGTCAGCCGACGTTCGCGTCGCTGGAGGCGCTGGCGCCGGCAGGCCCATCGGGCTCACTCTCTACAACCGCCGAAGGCCTCGGCAGCCCGGAGATGGTCGAGGTCGCGGGCACTCCGAGGGCCACCTCGCGGAAATGAAGGAACAGGCTCTGCGCGATGCTGAGCACCGGAACGGCGAGCAACGCGCCGAGGATGCCGAAGAAGTGCTCTCCCGCGATCAGGGAGAAGACGACGAGCACCGGATGGACCTTCGCCGCGTCACCCATGATCTTCGGGTTGAGCAGGTTCGCCTCGAGCTGGTGGATGCCGATGATCCAGGCCAGCGTGAAGAGCGCGGTGCCGATCCCGTTCTGTAGGCCGACGACGACCGCCGGCACCGAGCTCAGGATCGCGCCGAAGATCGGGATGATCGAGAGCACCGTCGCGACGAGCGTGAGGACAGGCCAGTAGTTCAGGCCGGCGATGTAGAAGCCGACGCCGCTCAGCACACCGTTGACGAGGCAGATGACGAGCTGCCCGCGCACGACGCCGGAGAGGCCCTTGTCGATCCGGCCGAGGAGCAGATCGAAGCTCGCCCGCCGTGGCGCCGACACCAGCGTGCGGAAGAAGCTGAGGATCCCGTCCTTCGTGATCAGCATGTCGGCCGAGATCATCAGCATGATGAAGAACTTGAAGATGCCGTTGACGACGGCCGCGACGAGGCTCTGCGCAGTGCGCAGCGCCTCGCCCGCCGTCTGCTCGCCCTCGCGCATCTGTCGACGCAGCGCCTCCGTGATCTGCACCGAGAGATCCTGGGTCTGGCCCGCGCCCTCTTCCTCGGTTCGGACCACGAAGCCGCCATCATCCTGGGGCTCGATGCGGATCCCGTCGCTCGGGAGAACCACCTCGTAGCTGCCGTCTGCGCGCGGTCGGACCTCGAGGTGCAGACGCTCGGCCTCGGCGCCTGCGAGCTCCTCGCCGCCCTCCTCTGCCGAAGGGACCTCGGCCGTGGGCTCGGGCGCCGTGTCGAGGGAGGAGCCGAAGCCACGCACGGTCCGGTCGAGGACGGGCAGCCATTCGTCCCGCGCCGCGCGCAGCATGCCGGGCGCCTCGCGACCGAGCCGACCGAGCTCGCGGGCCAAGAGCGGAGCCCCGATCGCGATGCTCGCTGCCATCGTCCCGAGGAGCGAGACATAGAGCACGAGCACCGCCGCCCAGCGCGGAACGCGGCGACCCGCGAAGCGGCGCTGCTCCATCCAGTCGACGAGCGGCGCGAAGACGTAGGCGACCACGAGCGCCACCGCGAAGGGCGCGAGGACCTCGCGGAACGCGTAGAGAATGCCCAGCGCGAAGGCGCCCGTCGCGCTGAGAAAAGCGGTGCGACGCCATCGCTCGTCGGCCATCGGCGCACGGGCCATGGGAGCCCTATACGACGCCACCAGCGCGACGTCTACCGAGCCTCCACGAGCGACACGAGCCGCCCCGTCCCGATCCTTCGGTACGGGGCGGCTGGCCACTGAGCGTCGAAGAGCGCAGACGCGGGCTCGCTGAGGACCCACGCCGCCGTGACGCCACGATGCTCGGCCCAGCGCGACAGCTCGCCGCACGGCAGCCGCAGGCGACCGCCGACGATGTCGGATGCCTCGACCAACTCGCAGCTCTCACCTCTTCGGGTGAAGAACACGGTGCGGTTCCACGACGACCACTGAACCGAGAGTGATGCCCAGCCCATGGGCGGCCGGGGCTCGACCCGCTCGACGAGCAGCGCGCCGTCGCCGAGGACGGCCTCGAGCTCGCCGCGACGCAGCGCGAGGCCAGCCGCGACCGAGCTCGCGTCGACGTAGCTCATCGGCTCCAGCACTCCTCGCGCCCCGAGCGCGAGGGCGATCGACGCGAGACCGGCGAGCGCGAGCCTCGCCCCAGTCTCCGGGCGCGCGAGGAGCATCGACAGCCCGAGGCCCGCGAGTGGAAACAGACCGACCTCGAGGTTCGACACGAGACGCGGCTCGAAGAATTCGACTTCACGCCCAGCGATCATGAAGACCGCCAGCCCTTTTCCCGTCGCGATCTGGAGAACGAGCCCCGGCAGGCCCACGGCGGCCACGAGCGAGATCGGAAGCAGAGCCCGGAGGTGCCGGGACGCGAGCAGGAGCGCAGTCGATGACGCGATCACGGCGAGCCCCGCCCACAACGTGAGCGCCTCGAACCGCGCCACGGCCACGCGCTCGCGGGACGCCTCGCCCGAGAGCGTCGACGCCATCTCGTCGATCGTACGAAGAAAGGCAAAGGGGTCACCGTGCTCGACATGCTGCGCAACGAGCCAACTCACCGGGCCGAGCAGCGTGAGACAAGCGACCGCGCCATCGCCGAGCGCGACCCGGCGCCCTTCACGCCGCCGCGCGAGCACGATCGCGGCGAGGACGAAGGCGAGCGCGTACGCCCACGTCTCGTAGCGAACCCAGGTCGCGAGCAGCATCGCCAGCGAACCGCTCCACACGAGCCTGCGAGGGCCGACCCGATGGCGACGAGCGAGCGCCGCAGCGGCGAAGGCCACGAGCGCATTGGCCAGCGGTTCCGCGAGCGCCGAATGAGAGAGCACGAGCAGAAGGGGTGAGCACCCTGCCACCGCGACCGCCCCGCGGCCTGCGGCTTCGCCCCACCCCTCGGGCGCGAGATCGCGCGCCAGCGAGTAGACCGCCACGAGCGTGATCACGAACGTGATCGCCCCGAGGACCAGCGGCGCGAGCGCAGCGTCGAGCCCAACGCGGCCGAGCGCGCCCAGCACGAAGAACTGACCCGGCAGCCAGAACCGACCGAGAACGGAGCCGGTCCCCTCGGCGACGAGGTGCCCGTAGTAGGCGCGGTAGCCGTCGTCCTCCGTCGCGAAGAAGCGACCCTCGGAGGCCAACCAGAAGCGCGCGAGGACGTGAAGGACGACGGCGCCGACCTCGAGCGCGCCGAGCCACCGAAGCGCGCTCGCGCTCGGTGATCCCGGAAGAGGTGGCGCGAAAGGGGGACGCTCCACGGGGGGAACCTCCCAAGCAGCAGGCCCTCGCGTCAATCACGAACACCGGCGAGGAATGTCAGAGCATGAGTCACTTGGATTGACTCATGCTCTGACATTTCTTGCCGGAGGGTCTGGCCGCAGACCCTCCCT
>JBKDQC010000552.1:0-3447 GCA_046342295.1 Deltaproteobacteria bacterium
CCGGGCGGCTGCGGAGGGCTTGCTGGGGCCCGCGGAGGGCTTGCTGGGGCCCGCGGAGGGCTTGCTGGGGCCTGCGGAGGGCTTGTTCGGGCCTGCGGAGGGCTTGTTCGGGCCTGCGGAGGGCTTGCTGGGTCCTGCGGAGGGCTTGGCAGCGGGGGCTCTCGTCGCACCGGCCGAGCTCCTCGAGGACGAAGCTGGGCTCGCTTGCGTCCGATCCGTGCGAGCCGTGGGTCGTTTCTTCATCGCCATGACGTTCACGCGTGCGGAGAGAGCAGCCGCGCCTCGCGCAGTCGCAGCGCTCCGCCGAAGTCGAGCACGGCCTCCTTCGTGGTGAAGGCCGCGACGAAGCCGAGCTCGCGCCGCGCGCGCGAGCCGTCGGCCACACAGAGATGGCGGAGGAAATCGACGAAGGCGGAGGGCGCTTCGTTGAGGCCGGCCATCCAGAGGAGCTCGGTCCCGCGGGTCAGGAGCGGGCCCGGAACTGGCAGCGCGGCGCGGCCCGCGAGCTTGATCACCGTCGAGACCGGAAGCACGCCCTGTCCCACGATGTTGAACGCGCCCCGCGCGCCCTCTCCGACGCGGCCCGTGGCCGCCCGCCATCGCGAGGGGTCGAGGGCGAGGACCAGCGCGCTCACGGCGTCCATCTCGTGCACGAGCTGCACGAGCGGGTCGAAGCCGAGCAGCGTCGGGACGATCCGCCGCGAGAGCCAACGCGTGACCCAGGTGCGCACCGTGGGCCCGAGGATCGGCGCGAAGCGGAGCGTGGCCACCGAGACCTCGGGCCGATCCTTGGCGAATCGATCGACCTCCCTCTCCGCGTCGATCTTGTCGGCGAGGAACGAGCAGTCGCCCTGGCCGAAGGTGCGTCCGAAGGGGCTCGGGCCGCCGCGGATGACGCGCAGCGCCGAGCTCTCGCGGAGGAAATTCGGGTTCGACGGATGGGGGCCGTACAGCATCGTCTGCGACGAGACGACCACACGCTCCACGGGCGACTCGCGGCAAGCGTGGAGCACGTGCATCGTGCCCACGCTCTCGAGCTCGTGCGCCCACGGCTCGGCGGTCGTCGGGCTCGAGAGGAACGCGAGGTGCGCGAGCTCCGTCACCTTCTCGGCGCGGAGGATCTCGGTGATGCGTGCCGAGATCGCGGGCTGCGTGAGGTCGATCCGGTACGCGCGGCTCTTGCGCCCAGCGGTCGGCGGTGACGCGACGTCGAGGATGACGATGCGCTCGACGTCCTCGCGTTCCTCGAGCACGCCGACGAGGTTCTTGCCCAGGAATGCGCACGCGCCGGTGACCGCGACCACCCGCGGTGCACGGGGGGCGCGTCGTTCGAGGGAGGAAGAATGGGAGGGAGCCCCGCTCACGCGGAGCGACTCTACCCAAGTTTCGGGAATCGGCACCCGCGCACGCGCGGGCCGGGCGACGCAGCGGACGCCCAGGGGGCGTCGATCGGCGGACGCGGCAGCGAGGGGGAGACGTTGCTATCGTCCCGGCCTTGACCAGCGCTCCCGAGAGTTCCGTGACGAGCGTTGCCGCGGCTCCGGTGCCGCCTCGCGCTGCCTCGCGTGTCCCGCTCGCGGCGCGCCCGCGCCTCGTGTCGGCCCTCGTGATCTGTGGCTTCGCGTACCTCTACACGTTCCCGCACTTCCCCCGCGTCAACAACCCCAACGAGAACGTGCGGTTCTACATGACCGCGGCCATCGTCGAGGACGGGACCTACCACATCGATGGCCCGAGAGAGCGCTGGGGCTGGGTCAACGACGCCGCGGTGTACGAGGGTCACTACTGCTCGGTGAAGGCGCCCGCGACCAGCCTGCTCGGGGTGCCCGCGTACTGGGGCTACCGCGCGCTGTCGTCGCTGCGAGGCGTGCCCTTCGATCGGACGACAGCGCTCTGGGCGGTGCGGGTGTTCGCGTCGGTGCTGCCGGCGCTGACCTTCCTCGCGTTCTATCTGCGGTGGCTCGCCCGGCGGGGCGGCGAGGGCGTCGTGCGCGACGCGGTCTTCGCGTCGGTCGCGCTCGGCTCGATGTTCTACGCCTACGCGATTCTCTTCGTGACGCACACGCTGAGCGCGGTCGCGGCGTTCGGGGCCTTCATGATCCTCCGCGACGCGCGCCACGCAGGGAAGGTTGGCTGGGGCCAGGCCGGTGCGGCGGGCCTGCTCGCGGCCCTCGTCACGGCGACCGAGTATCCCGGCTTCCCGGCGACGGCCGTGCTCTGTCTCTATGCGCTCGCGGCGCTGCGCCCGTGGAATCGACTCGCGGCCTTCGCCGGCGGGGCGCTCGTCCCGACGATCGCGGTGCTCCACTTCCACCAGGTCTGCTACGGCAGCCCCTTCACCCCTGGCCATCGCTACCTCGAGAACGACGAGTTCCGCGACGCGATGCACTCGGGCTTCTACGGGGCGGACGCGATCCACTGGGACGCGGCGGGCGGCCTCCTCTTCGATCCTGCGTACGGCCTCTTTCTGACGACGCCGATCTTCTTGCTCGCGCTCTTCGGTGTCCCGCGCGTCCTCGCGCGCCCGCGCGAGCGGCTCGACGCGGTCGCCGCGCTCGCGATCTGCGGCGCGACCTACGGCCTCATCCTCGCGATGAACAACTGGCGCGGTGGATGGACCGTCGGTGCCCGCTACCTCGCGCTGGCCGTGCCGTTCGCCGGCTGGTTCGCCCTCGAAGGCGGCACCTGGCTCGCCAAGCGCACGGGGTCGCCTCGCTTCGTGGGCGCGCTCTCGGTCGCATGCGTGAGCGCGGGGCTGCTCCCCCAGGGCGCGCCATCGGCGTACTACCCGCACCTGCCCGAGGCCTTCACGCGCCCTCTTCCGCAGCTCCTGCGCTGGCTCGTGCGTCACGACTTCGCCCCTCACAACGCGGGTCGCTATCTCTTCGGGTGGACCGGCACCGCGTCGATGGCGCCGCTCCTCCTCGTGGGCGGCTTCGTCTCGTGGTGGGTCGCTGCGGCGGAGAGAAAGCTCCACGACCGCCTGGTCGTCTGGCTCGGGAGCTTCTTCCTGGCGAGCTGGCTCCTCACGCCGTTCATCCTGCCGGATCCGCCGCACGAGGCGGGCGCGAACGACGCCCGTCGCTTCGTGGAGGATTTCTGGGAGCCCGAGGGCGAGGATCTCGCTTCGCGTCTCGAGGCGCGCCTGCGAGACGGCACGGCGAGCCCGCGCGATCTCGACCGGCTGATCCTCACGTACGAAGAGGAGGGTCGCACCGCCGACGCGATGCGCGTGAGGCGCACGCGCGACCGGCTCCGCGAGAGCGCGGCGCCCGCACCCGGCGGGTCCTGATGCGCGCGGCGTTCGTCCTGGTCGCGGCCTCGCTCGCGATCGCGGCGACCTCGCGCGCGGACGAACGCGATTCCGCCACGGCCGCGCCCGCGCTCGAGCCGCCCGCGCTCGAGCCGCCTGCGCCTGCGGCGGAGGAGGCCGACGAGGCCGAGGCG
>JBKDQC010000553.1:0-10819 GCA_046342295.1 Deltaproteobacteria bacterium
CGCGCTCGGTCAAGAGCGCCTCGCGGCGCGCCATGAGGCCCTCCTCCGAGAGCGGCAGCGGGTCGATGGCGGCGAGGCGCGCCTCGAGCTCGGTGACGCTCTTGACGCGCGCGGGCTCGGGCATGGGCAGCGGCGGCTCTCGCCTCTGCGCAGCGCGACTCTCCTCCGTATCGAGCACGCGGACCTCGATCGCATCGTCTTTGGCCGTCACGCGCACGAGCGAGCCGCGCACGACGCGGCGCGAGATGAGCTCCAGCGCCATCGGCAGCACGACGAGCTTCTGCACCTGCCTCTGCAGCGCCCGCGCGCCGAAGCGTCGATCCGAGCTCTGGCTGACGACGAGATCGAGCACCGCATCGTCGACCTCGACCACGAGGCCGCGGCCTGCGATGCCCTCGCGCTCGAGCACGCGCGCGAGCTCGAGGCGCGCGACCGTGCGCAGTTGCTCGTTCGAGAGCGAACGAAAGAGGACGATGTGCTGGAAGCGGTTCAAGAGCTCGGGGCGGAAGACCTCGTCGAGACCCTTGCGCATGCGCTCGGGAGCGATCTCACCTCCTTCGCGTGCGCCGAAGCCGACCTCGCGCGCGGCGTCCTGGGCGCCCGCATTCGACGTGCAGACGAGGATCGTGTGGCGGAACTCGACGGTCTCGCCCGAGGGCGTGGAGAGGCGGCCCTCGTCGAGGATCGAGAGCAGCAGATCCCAGACGTTCGGGTGCGCCTTCTCCAGCTCGTCGAAGAGCACGACCTGGAACGGCTGCGCGCGCACGGGGTCGACGAGGCGCGCGGGCGAGCCCTTGCGGTCGGGGTCCCCCACGAGCTGAATGAAGCCGCGGTGATCCTTGAGCTCCGAGAGGTCGAAGCGGAGCATCCGGTCGGCGCTGCCGAAGAGCCACTCCGCGAGCGAGCGTGCCGTCTCGGTCTTGCCCACGCCCGTCGGTCCGACGAAGAGGAAGGTGCCGAGGGGCCTCCTCGGATCGTGGAGCCCCGCCTTGAAGAGCGCGATCGTCTCGAGGAGCGCCTCGATCGCCGAGGGCTGACCCACGATGCGCTCGGCGAACCATGCGCGGACCTCGGAGGTCTCGAGCGGCAGGTCGGTCGAGACGACGAGAAGCGGCAGGCCGTGGATCTCGGCGAACGCGCGCTCCACGTGGATGCGCTCGAGCGGGCCCGGCGGTCGGATCGAGATGCGTGCGCCGTCGTCACCGCGCATCGAGATCTGCGGAGCGCCGAGCTCTTCGAGCACGCGCAGCGCAGGCCCCGGCTGGGACCGCGACGGGAGAAAGCGGGTCGGCAGCGCGATGAGCGCCGCGCGCGCAGTCGGGGTCAGCTCGAGCCCCCGGCCGCGAGCACGCTCCTCGAGGATCGAGAGCACCGCGTCGTGCGGCAGCGGCGCGATCTCCACGTCGTCGAAGAGGCCGACGAAGTCGGGATGTCGACGCAGGTGCTCGAGGCGCTCCTTGCCGACCTCGCCCACGAGGCGCACGTCGCCGCGCTCCACGGCGCCGCGCATCGCGTCGAAGACGACGGTGTCGCTCTGCGCGGTGCGGCCCTGCTCGAGCAGATTCCAGATGTCCGAGATGACGAGTGTCGCGCCCGAGGCCTCGCGGAGGATGTTCGTGACGCGTGTCTGCCACTCGCCGAGGTACCGCGTGCCGCGGAAGAGATCGCTCGTGGACAGCTCCCAGAGGCGGCCCTCGCCACGCGCGTGCATGCGCCGCGCGACCTCCACGAGCACCGTGCTCTTGCCCGCGCCCGGCATGCCGACCAGCAGCACGGAGCGCCCGCGATCGAGCAGATCGAGCACGCGCGCGACCTCGCGATCACGGAACGCGACCGGCGCCCGCTCACCGGCGAGCGCGACGAGATCGCGCGCGTCGCGAGACAGAGAGGGCTCGGGCTCGGCCGACATGCCGCCGAGGATAGCCGAGCCCTCGCCGGCCCCGCCGCGCTTGACGAAGGATCGGCGCGGACGGAACCTCCCGACCCGGCCTTCCGAGGGCGGCTGTTCCGAAGGCCCGAATGACTTCCACCGCGCGCGAGCTCGACGAAGAGAGCTGCCGAGCCCTGCTCGAGGCTGCGTTCGTGGGCGATCGCGAAGCACACGGCCGCGCGCTCGCTCACGTCTCGGTGGGCGTACGGGCCTTCGTCACCACGTGCGCGGTGCGCATGGGAAGTGCGGCCACCAAGAGCGGCGTGAGCCCCGACGACATCGCGCAAGAAGTGCTCCTGCGACTCTCGCGCTGGGTGCCCGAGGAGGTCCCCGAGGGCCGCGCGCGCGCGAAGTTGCTCGCGTGGTGCAGCGTCGTCGCCAACAATTTCGTGCGCACGACACTGCGCCGCGCCAAGCGCCATCAGCACGGCGGTCTGGGCGCGGCGCGCGAGGACGAGGGCCCGAGCCCGCTCGATCGCGCGGCGGCGGACCTCGCTCCTCTCGACGAGCAACACGGGATGCGCGAGGTCGTGAAGGTCCTCGCACGCTGCGCCGCGCATCTGGCGCCGCCCTACGACGCGGTCTACTCGCTCGCCCTCGAGGCCGACGAGCTCAGCGCCGACGCGATGGCCCTGCATTTCGGCCAGCTCACGGCCGAGGATCTCTCCCGTCATGCACAGAAGGACGCCCCCGAAGAGCTGCGCGTCAGGGTGCTGCGGGTGCGGAGTCTGATGGACAAGTGGAAGTCCCGGATGAGAGCCCAGCTCGCGGAGTGTCTCGAACAGGAGCTCGGCCAAGGAGCGCTCCCCACCGGGCTTCGTTTCACCGGCGTGCCCTCCGAGGCTCGCCGCGGGAGGCAGCGATGAGCGGCGGTCCCCCTTCGCCCGAGGCCCCGACCTCGCTCGGGCGACCTTCGCGGCAATCTCTCGAAACCACCGTGCGACTCCAGGCAGACGGTCCGCTCGCGACGCGTGAGGACGCCGCCGCGCTCTGCGAGGCGGCTGGCCGACTCAGCCTGGGGGGCGCTGCCCCGACCGCGCTGGCGGACGCGTCGCGAGAGCGGCTCCTCGCCAGGCTGAGCGACGGGTTGGGGCTCGAGCCGCTCGCGGACGACGCGAATCTCCTCGTGGAGATGCTCGACGAGCTCGACGACGACGAGGCCGCGGGCGAACGGCCTTCACGTGAGACCGAAGAGGTCGTGCGCGAGGCGCTCGCGATGCGGGATCGCGCCGAGTGGATCCAAGAGGGCGCGAGATGTCTTCTCGGCGCGACCACGCTCGGAGGCGCCGGGCTCGCGGACAGCGACGCCCTCGCGATCGCGACCTTCGATGAGACTCTGCGCGCCGAGCTGCCGCGTCTGACCCGCTGGAACCACGTGCGAGGTGAAGGCCTCGCGAGCGCCTCGAGCGAGGAGAAGAGGCGATTCCGCTGGCGAAGCGAGGGAGTGGAGATCGATCCGGAGGCGTGGGGCTCGATGAGCGCAGTCGCCGCCCTCGTCGCCGCGCAGGCCTCCGCCGCGCAGCGCTTCGATGCGCTCGTCGCCGCTGCGCGGAGCCTCGAGGCGATGCGGGCCACCAAGCGCTGATTGCACGGAGCCGACCGAAGCAGAGAGGCCGCGCGAGCCCGCTCCGCGCCTTCGACGCACGCGGGCCCGACGCGCTCCCAGGCCATACGCGAGCGCGCACCACGAGAGGGGCCGCCGCCGCCCCGCCCGCTGACGCGCGATCTCTCCGAGGTTCTGCGCCTCGAAAGCCGTATTGGCGCTTGCGTGCCGGCGCAGCGTGCCTCCTCGCCCCGCACCGACGGGCCGCCCCGCGCGCCACTTCGCGCTCGCGAATACAGATCGGCGCACGCTCGGCCGCGAGCGCGACGAGATCGCGCATGTCGCGGCAGAGAGAAGGCTCGGGCACGGCCGACATGAGGGCCGATGACAGCGCCGCTGCTCTGGACACGTTCGCGCGACACGTTCGCGTGACCTCGTGCTCGGCCAGACCGTGCTACGCGCTCGTGCGTCCAACGAAACGAGCGGACGACCCGCCGCGAGGTTCCATGACGACACCCAAGGTCCTTTTCATCCTCGCGCTCTCACTGCTCGGTGCCTGCTCGCGCACGGGAGGCTCCACCACGACGCCGAGCGCGCGGGGCGCGAGCGCGCACGTGGATGCCGCCTCGCTCTCGGCGCAGCACTGGCACCTCATGGACGCCACGCACGCCGACGGCTCGCGCATCGCCGAGCTCTTCGCGCGTGCGGATCGCCCCATCGAGCTCCAGTTCGCCGATGGTCGCGTCGGGGTGTCCAACGCGTGCAACCACATGGCCGGCAGCTTCACGCTGAGCGGGGACGCCGTCTCGGTCGGCGACGTCATGGCGACCGAGATGGCGTGCGAGGAGCCGCTCATGCAGGCCGAGAGCGCGATGGGACGCGTGCTCCGCGGCGGCGGGACGCTGCGTTTCGACGGCGAGCAGCTGCTCTGGACGACGCCGGGCGGCGACGTGCTCCGCTTCCGCGGCGAGCCCACGGCCGACACGCGCTACGGCGGCCCCGGCGAGCAGGTCTTCTTCGAGGTCGCCGCGCAGCGCACGGACTGCAGCCACCCCGAGATGCCGGACTACCGCTGCTTGAACGTGCGCGAGCTCCACTACGACGAGCGCTGGGTCGTCGCGTCGCGCGGCGAGTGGCAGCCGCTCTACCAGGAGATCGAGGGCTTCACGCACGCGCCCGGCACGCGCACGGTGCTGCGCCTGCGGCGCTACACGATCGCGGACCCGCCCGCGGACGGGTCGTCGGTGGCGTACGTGCTCGACATGGTCGTCGAGTCCGCGATCGAGTGAGCTTCGAGCCCGCGCTCACGCGTGGAGGCGCGTGGGCCAGGTCTCGAGCGCCGCGCGGCGGGCGTCGTCCTCGAGGCCTTGGGGATCGTCGAGCGTGTCCGCGAGCCTGATCGCGTGATCGTCGAGCGCGGCCGCCGCGCGCCCGAGGAGCGCAGGCCAGGCGGCGCCTGCGCCTGCGCTCGGTCGCTCGAGCGTGCCCACGAACGCGACGCGCACGTGAGGTCGCAGGCCAGAGCGTTGCGACGCGTCGCCAGGGAACGCGCATCCTCACGAGAGCGGGGCGCGGCGCAAGCTGTGACAGCGCCCGACGAGGCGTGCCCTCGGTCGTCGCCGATGGAGCAGATCGCCATGCACACACCCGCGGTCGAGCCGTACGTCTCGTGCGCACACGCGGTCGGGACGAGCGCGCACGACGCACCGACTCCACGGCCGCGTGTCGACTGTCACGAGCGGCGGCCGGGCCCCCGCTTTTTTCTCACGATCGGCGACGAGGTCCGCACAAAGGACGCGATCTGCCGGGACAGGCGCGGCCACTCGAGGCCGCGTTTCGAAAGTTCAATCCCGCCGGGCTCGCGATCGCGGTCCGGCCACCAATGAGGCTCCGTACAGGAGGGCACACGCCATGGGTCGATTCGTCTTTCGGTGTGTAGGAGCAATTCCGTGCATCTCGGCCGTTCTGGTCTTCTCGGGATGCGCCGGGGATGTTCCGTCCATGGAGGCGCGCCGCCAGCGCTTCGTAGTCACCACGGGAGCCGACGGCTGGAGTGAGCCCATGGAGATCTCGATTCCCGAGGGTTCCCGCGCCGTACATTTCGCCGTACGCGGAGAGCCCGAAACGGCCATCGGGCTCGGCGAGCTGGTCCCGCCCGGGGGCACCGATCTGGTGCGCTGGCCGAGAGACGTCACCATGGAGTCGTTGCGTAGCACCGTGCAGACCAACGAAGGATACGCGTTCCAGGGTATCGACTTCGGCGAGGGCTTCTACCAGGTCGTGTTCCTCGAGGCTTTTGCGCTCACGTGGCCCTATGCCCCGGGCATGTCGCCTCCCGCGGGCGAGTACCGTGTTCGGTTCGTGACCTCGCGTCCGAACCAACGGCTCGTCGTGCGCGTGATCGCGCCCGAGGAGGACGAGACTGCGCGCTATCTACACGTCGCCGTGCACAACTATTCTGGGCGCCCGCGTGCCGAGATCGACGCGCTCGTCGAGGGCGCAACCGCCATCTTGGCGGGACAGGGCGTGAACGTCGTAGTCGACAGCTACGAAGAAGACTCCGACTCGGAGTTTCGCGACGCGACGTGCCCTGACGGGACCACGTTCGGCTGCACGTTCCAGTCCCTGGCGAACCCGCTCCGGGCGCTTTGGCGCCGACCCTCGGCCACGATTGCGGTGCATCTGGTCGTCTCGGAGACACGCGCCGGCAGCGGCAATCAGATCTCCAATGGTGTCCCGGTGGTGTCCGACGGGTGTACCTGGGGCGCCGCCACGTCCATGGACTCGAGCGGCTTCAACGCCTACGGGGCGACGGAGCTCGCGCACGAGTGGGGACACACGCTCGGCCTGCATCATCCGGACATCACGGGGATGGGACTGGAGGACCCGATTCCGGACACCGCGGCGAGAGGCCCGAACCTGATGAGCGGCGTCGGGGACTTCAGCGAGACGCTCACGCCCGGACAGCGTGAGGTCGCCTATCGTAGCCCGCTGCTCACCTCGTCGCGTGAGCCGACGCCCGTGCCGGCCGACTGCGGCGCGCCCTGAGCGGCGGTGGAGCGATGACGCAGAGCAGATCAGTCCTCGTGCTGATCGTCGCGCTCACGTCGTGCACCGGAGATGGTTGCCTTCCGCTCGTCGCGCGCGACTCCATCGCGGTCCGCGAGCGCACGTGCGCCGCCGCAGACGACGGCTGGCCCGCGTGGTCGTGCGCAACGGGGGCCGAGTGCGCACCCTCGCGCCGTCCCGAGCGAGGGTCCAGGTGAGCCGCCACCGCCACGCGCTCGTTCCTCTCGGTGTCGTTGTCCGGCATCTCCACCATCTACGCACACTCCGCCCGTTCGTAGGCGTGCACGTGCTCGACTGCAGCGAGAGCGTGGTCGTCTGTAGCAAGCATGGGGACGCCTCGAGATCCCGATGAGAATCGGGGATACGCAGGTCGACCCCTTGCCAAGAAGATGTGCGCCGTGCTGCCGCGTCTCACCTGCTGGAACCACGTGCGAGGCCGCGTAGGCCTCCGCCGCGGAGCGCTTCGATGCGCTCGTCGCTGCGGCGCGGAGCCTCGAGGCGATGCGGGCCACCAAGCGGTGATCGCACGGAGCTCACCGCAGCACGGAGGCCGCGCGAGCCCGCTCCGCGCGCCTTCGACGCACGCGGGCCCGACGCGCTCCCAGGCCGCACGCGAGCGCCGCGAGCGCGCACCACGAGAGGGGCGGCGTGTGCTCGGCCGCAGCGCATCCGCAGCCAGAGCGGCGGAGCGGTGGGGCAGGCGAGCTTGCATCGTGTGAACGGACGTCGAGCGGTCCGGCCTCGAGCGTTCCGGCGTCGAGCGGACCGGTGCCCGCTTCGACGTAGGCGACCGCTGCGTCGAGCGCCCGCGCCCCCGAGTCGGTCCCCGCGTCCTCGGCCGGGCAGGAGCAGACCGCATCGTCATCACCGTTGCTCGGTCGGCATTCGTCGCAATCGCCGCGCGCCCACGAGTCGTACTC
This sequence comes from Deltaproteobacteria bacterium, assembly GCA_046342295.1. Classification (GTDB taxonomy): domain Bacteria; phylum Myxococcota_A; class Polyangia; order Polyangiales; family Sandaracinaceae; genus JAFLCL01. The sequence continues at coordinate 7,463 of JBKDQC010000553.1, forward strand.
ACCCGGCGATCCGAGGAAACACTCGGTGGCGATCGGTCGAGCGGACTCGAGGCACGACAAGTCGTCCCGCGGTGTCGTCCCCGGTCCGTACGTGCATACGCCACGGGGCGAGGCGCTCGGGATCCGCACGCAGCGAGCCACCGTGCCGTCGGAGAGCACCGGACATTCCGCCTGGCCGCCGCAGCAGATCGCGAACGGCAAGATCGTGTCCGCTCCGGAGAGCACGGAGGCGCAACCCACGATGCCAGGCGCGAGCTGCCGTGCGGAGGAGCACGCGACACGATCCGGCCTCGTCACGACCCCCGGCGCACACACGAGCGCGAGGTCCGACCCGGGCGCAGGACCGATGACCTGGAGCACGCCGCAGACCTGCGAATCTTGCTCGTTGGGCAAGCCGTCGCCGTCGCAATCGCGCGGGCCCAGTCGGAGTAGCCCGTCGCGCTCGGTACGCCCCCGCTGAAGAGGCAGCCAGTGCCGGGCACCTCCGGAGCGTCGATGCAGGTCCGATCGTTGCGCGTGTCTCGACCGTAGGTGCAGAGGCCGAGCCGGCCTCCCTGGAGAGCCGGATACGGAAAGACGCAGCGCGACGCGAGACCGGGCAGCACCGGGCATCGATCGACGGCCGTGCATCCGATGGCGACCGCATTCGGGACGTCGCTCCAGACTCCGGGTGCCACCTCCCTCGAGCCCGCGGAAGGATCGCGGCGCAGCCCAGCCCCGACGGGCGCCGAGCCGATCTCCACGTCGAACGTGATGAGGATCCCCTCGCAGAGGGTGCCGTCGCTTCGGTTGGGCACGAGATCTCGGTCGCAGTCGCCGTCCTCGAAGGAGGCGCCGAAGCACGCACCCACGTCTCGGCAGGCCTCCGGGAGGCAGACACCTCGCTCGCAACGTCCTGCGGCGCAGACGCCGTCCGGGCAGGGCGCTTGCGCGGAGGCGCCCGCCGAGCTCACCCACGGCGCGACCGCGGAGAGGCCGGCCGTGATCCGAATCCTCAGAGCCCAGGGTCTTGAAGCAAGCACGGCCGGACGGTGGGGCGCTACTTGGCCGAGGCCAAGGCCGCGCTCCCCTCCGGCCAAGGGCCCGAGCACGAACAACCCATCCGTTTCGCCGGCGCGGCATCCCCTCCAGAGCGGCCCGCTCTCCTCGAGATACTCCCGCCAATCCTCGTCGTTTGGTCCGCACTGGCGGGGCGTCGCGACGCCGATCCGATCCGGGGTGCTTCTGCACGGGCCCTAACTCATCTCGCGCGCGACGGCGAGCACGAGATCGACGTGCGGGCGCACGCGCGCGTCGCGGTCGGAGCTGCGCCAGCCGCTCTCGAGCGTGAGCTCGGGCAGACCGCGCCGCGCGGCGTACTCGCTCGTCGGCATCATCTTGAACGTCGCGGCCCAGAGCCTCATCACCACGCGCGCGGCGGCGCTCGAGGCCGAGAGACCGGGCGGTCGCAGCGTCGTGCCGAAGTAATCCTTGTCGGCGAGCCGGGTGCCGCCGTCGTGCAGCGCGGCGAGCAGGCGCTCGGCGAGCTGGCGATCGACATGCTCGTTGGCGAACATGAAGGTCGCGTCCTGCGGCCCTTCGTGGAGGGAGACGACGAAGTCCGGGCGGAAGGTGTCGAAGGCCGCTCGCACGACGCGCGCCTCGGGCGTGAGGAAGAGGACGAAGTCGCGGTTGATGTCGTAACCCTCCGCGTTGAGGCGCGACAGCTCGGCGGCTCCGACCGGGTTCACGGGCGTGAGGATCTGCACCGCGACGTCGGCCAGCGCGTGCGCTTGCTGCGCGAGGCGTGCGGCGATCTCGGGGACACACACGATGCCGGCGTGCTCGTTGCCGTGCACACCCGAGAGCACGAGGAGGCGCTTGCGCGCGGTCTCGGCGTTGCGCGTCGTGACGCGGAAGATGGTGTGCGGGCGTCCCGCGTAGACGACGTGCTCGACCGCGCGCACGTCGAAGCGATCGCCCAGCGCATGGAGCTCGGCGGCGAACGCGGTCGGCTCGTAGCCCAGCGGGACGAGCCCGAGCTCCTCCTCGCGTGCGGGATGGTCGTGCACGCGACGCACGAGATGGTACTGCGCGAATTTCCGGAGCTCGGCGAGCGTGGGCATCCCGGCGAGCATGGCGCCGATCGCGACGGGCGCCGAGCAGTCCAGCCGGCCGAGCGCGACGCTCGGTCCGGCGAACCCCTGGCCTTCGATGGCTGGTCCGCGCATGGCGTGTTAGCCCTTCGCCGCGTGACGTCCGAGGGCGACGAGCAGAAGAGCCAGCCGGCTCAGGAACCGGAGCGCGGGCCTCCCAGGGACGCGCGATCGGGCGGAGGCGTTCCGGATTTCGAAGAGAACCTCGACACGAGCCTCCAGAGCCGCGCGGAGATGGAGCGCTGGCTGCGGCTCCCGACGCGGGGTGCATCGCGCGAAACAGAGGTCACGACGACCGAGATGGACATCCACGCCGCCACCACGGCGTCCGGCTCGCTCGCGGCGCCGCGCGAGGCCTCCTCCGAGCTGTCTTCGCCGGAGCCGCCGTCCTCGGAGACCGGTGTGAGCACGGCCGAGACCGATGCGGTCGCGGCGCTGGCGCGAAGCCCCCTCGCCATCGGCGCCGCTGGCGTGGACGCGCTCGGGGTCACCCGAGAGGTGTTCGTTCCGGGGGTGCAGCGTAGAGACGCCCAGAGCCCGATCGGCAGCGCCGACGCCACGAGGAAGATGCCCGCGCTTCAGGTCGATGCCATCGCGGGTCAGTCTGCGGGCGGCGGGGCGGCGGCCCTCTCCACCGAGGCGCCCTCCAGCGCGCCTCGTCGTCGCTCGAGCCGGCCCGTGAAGGTGCCGCGGCCGAGCGCGCCCCCCGCCGAGCCGCCCGAGGTGCGCGGGTGGCGGCCCTCGGATCCGTTCGAGTCCGACGAGGCGATCGCTCCGGTCGTCGTCCCCCGGCCTGCGCCCCTGCCCGGCGCGCGGGAGGCGGCCGGGCGCCCGCACCCTTCTGCGCGGAGCGTCACCGCGTCCCCGTCGATGGCTCCGCCGCGCGACGACGGCGAGCGTGTCTCGCTCGACATGAACATCGACGTCAGCGGCGCGGTCGTCGCGATCGTCGTCGTCGTCGCTCTGGTGCTCTTCGCAGCCGCCGTCTTCTTGTTCTCCCTCTGAGAGCACGTGGCACTCGGATGGATCGATGCGGGTGCCACGGGCTCGCATCGGCGGGAGGGAGGCTCTCGCCGGTTCACTCGGGTGCAGATCGCACCGCGTCACGCCGCCTTGTTCATCTGGGGCAACTCGGCCGCGGTGCGCTGCTGAAGCCGGACGCGCTCTGCACCCGTGGACGACCGCAGACGGGCGTCGGCGTGGACCTTGTCCGTGAACGCAG
>JBKDQC010000554.1:0-2925 GCA_046342295.1 Deltaproteobacteria bacterium
CCCAGAGCCTCTGTGCCTCGACGAGTCCAGCCGGCCCGGCGACAACGGTCGCGGCCTGCACGTCTTTCCCGCCCGCCCTCATCGACTACCCCGAGATCGGCGACACGACCGTCCGCGTGATCCAGCGCGTCCCCGGCTCGCGCATTCAGGTCTTCACGAGGCCCATCGGCGCGAGCTCGCCCGTGACAGAGATCGGTGACGGCGGAGGTTCCGAGATCCGCCTCACCCAGGCCCTCGCTGCGGGACAGCAGTTGATCGTCGTCCAGTCCCTGGGCAGTTGTCGCTCGAGCCAAGCTCACGTTCTCGACGTCACGTGCTCACGGCCGAACCGTGAGTACGTGCGAACGGATGGTCCGTTCAACGTTCGCACGGAAGACTACGACCTCGGCACGGTGACGATCGCGGGCATCACGCACGACGGGATGCCTTATCCGGCTCGGAGAATCGCCACGGTCTACTACCCGATCGATCCGCTGGGCTCCTCGACGCAGATCCCGGCCTGGGCTGGACCACGTCCGATTGTGTTCCTGGTCCACGGCAACAGTGCGGCGCTTCAGGTCCCGACGTCATGGGACACCATGCTGCCACCCTGCGCGACCAGTGTCCCGGGCATCGACCCGCTCATGAACCTGTCAATCAACGGTCTCATGGCGGTTCATGCGGATCAGATTCCGGGACTGCTCGCTTGCTCCGGCACCAGCGAGCGAGTCCACCGAACCGGTTATGCATACCTCGCACAATCCCTCGCACAGTCCGGCGTCATCGTGGTCTCGATTCACGCGAACGACGTGACCAACGCGAACGTATACGAGGCAGCGGGTGCGGCGTTGGTGCAGTCGCACGTCGATGCGTGGGCGATATTCCAGACTGGGGCGCTGGCCTCTCCTCTCTCGACCCTCCTCGCCGGGCGTGTCGCGCTCGACCGCGCAGGCCTGATCGGACACTCCCGGGGCGGCGCCATCGTGAGCGCCGCGCGGAACACGAACACGAATCCGGCCGTCACCTATCGCGCCATCTATCTCTTGGCGCCAACCAGCCCGTCGAGTGTGGCCACGGGAGTACCCGTCGCGGTCGTCTTCGGTGCCCGCGACGGGGACCTGCGTTCCGGCGACCCCTTGAGGGCCTACGACCTCTCGACCGTGCCACTCCGGAGCCTGCAGTACATCTACGGAGCCAATCACAACCGCTTCAATGCCGTGTGGCCTGACGACGGGACCTACGTCACGAGCACGAGTGGCTCTGGGATCCCTGATCTCACCGCAGCCCAACAGCGCTATATCGCACGCGCCTACGTCCGCTCCTGGTTCGACTGGCATCTGTTCGACGCGAGCGTGACGCGGAACCGTGCTCTTGCGAGCGGCGACGCCGACGTTGACTTGACGCGGGACGCGATCCTGACCAGTCGCCCGATCATTCTTCCATCGTTCTCGACCACGGACGACATCATGCTCGACGACCTGGAGAACATGGTGGTCGGGACGACTTCGCCCCTCGGCGCACCGGTCTCCGTCACCGGCACGTGGACTTTGCGCCAGGAGCTCCCATTCTCCGGGGGCGCGAGGTTCAACACGACCTTCTGGCACGCCACCAGCGGCCTCGTCGCTGGCTGGCCGGCGACGGGGCCGACGATGACCTTCTCGACACCCGGCAGCGGCGTCGCTCCTGGAGATCGCGGCTTCCTTCAAATGCGGCTCGCCGTCATCCAGGAGCAGAACACTGACATCACCAATGACCTTGCCGGAACGATTCGTGTCGTCGGTGCAGGCGGTGGGGTCTCGAGCGCCGTTCCCCTCGCTTCTCTGCCGAGGGTTCCCCGACCCTATCCCGCAACGCCCATGACGGTAGGTTTCCGACGCACCGTGTTGCGAACTCTGCGGATACCTCTTCGGTGCTTCTCCGGAATCTCCACGCAGACGATCCAGGGGGTCGTCGTGGCTCCCGAGGGAAACTCTCAGCGGATGGCCCTCGACGACATCCAGCTATCCCGCTAGCTGGAGAAGGAGAATCCAATGCGTGTGTGGGCACTGATGTCCGTTGTTCTTCTCACCTCTACGTTGGGTGGCTGTCCTGTCACCAACACACCTCCGCCATATAGGGTCGCGGAGACCCGCTACTGCCTTGGGACTGGCTCGTCGTACCCTCGGCTCTTGTTTGTGAGCGTGGCAGAACATCCGATGGAGTGTGTAGTTGTCGACTTCATCGGAAACGATGCAACGCTCGGGGCGTCATGGGCGGATACGGTCAGTGTCCCTTGCGTTGATGTGTTCTTCGACGGTTCTGGGCGCTACGGTCCGGTCTCGTCGACGCTCTCGGCGACCGCGCTGGCGCGGATCGAGGTCGAGGTCTTTACGGACCGCCGGGAAGTCACCTACGAAGTGGTCCTCACGCTCACGGACGCGACGGGCGAGCACATGACGACGATCGAAGGCACGGCGACCGAACGCACCCAGAGCCAGTGCCGCACCCGTCCGCCCGTCGGACCGTGATGTTCGGCCGACGATGGGAGTGACCGTAGTCCGGAAGAAAGATACCGCGGATGGTGACAGGAACCTCGCGGCCGTCATGCCGCACAGCATCGGGGGCTCGCGTCGGGTCGGTGGAGCTGTCAACGAGCGGGCACCATCCCGATCCCCCCATCGACGCCAGCACCCCGCCCTGACGCATGCCAGCACACCACCCGCTCGGCAGATCATCTTCATCGACGGCGATGGCCGTACGCGCACTGACGCCACGGGCCCCATCACGACCGAGCTGCCGGTGGGTCCCAGCCTCCTGGCTGGGCCGGCACCGGGGCTCTCTCAGTCGCCACGCGGCAGCGCGATCATCGACAGGCACCGCCCGCGGCCCGGGAGACCAGTGGGGGTCGGCCAGGACCCCCTCTGGGCCTGCGCGGCGAGCGCCTCGGAGCGAGAAGCTCTCCTCGAT
>JBKDQC010000555.1:0-6873 GCA_046342295.1 Deltaproteobacteria bacterium
GGGCAGGGCGCCCGGCGCGGCCCGCCGCCGGAGGCCCTCGCGGCCTGTCGCGACCTCGCCCGCGGCGCCGCGTGCGACGTGACGCCGCCCGATGGTCGGGTGCGGCGAGGAACCTGCGAAGGAGGCGCGAGGGAGCCGCTCGCCTGCCGCCCCGGAGAGGAGCCACGTCACCAACCACCGCCCGAAGCGTACTCGGCGTGTGACAGCACCGGGGAGGGCGAGCTGTGTGTCGTCGAGTCGCCAGGAGGCGCGCGCGAGGGCGTCTGCCGAACGGCTCCGGGCGGGCGCCTCGCGTGCGCTCCGCATCGTCCGCCAGCGCAGCGCGACGTGCCCTGAGCGACGTGCCCCGAGCGACGTGCCCCGAGAGACGTGCGCCGAGAGACCGGGAGAGGCGCGACGCTCCGACCGCGAGTCCCTCAGCGATCGTTGCGCTTGCGCTCCTCGATGAACTCGTTGACCGCCTCTTGAGAGCGGCGGTTCCAGTGAACCTGACCGGTGGCGATCTCTCGGAGCGCCGTCACCGCCGGGCGGTTCTTGGAGTCCACGAGCGCCGGCGCGCCCTTCATGAGCTGACGGGTTCGCTGCGCGGCCAGGACGACCAGTGCGAAACGGTTCTCGTCGTGCTCGAGACAATCTTCGACGGTGACGCGTGCCATGGAGCTCCTCGAAAAGGGGCCGCAAGCTAGCGGGAGGCTCGAGGCTGGTCAAACCCCCTCGATCCGCGACGCGTTTGACCGGCCCGCGAGCCTCGGCCAAGACACCGCGCCATGACGTCCACCAAGGCCGAGATCGACCTCTCCTACAGCGTCTCCAACGATTTCTTCGAGCTCTGGCTCGACGAGAACATGCACTACACGTCGGCGAGCTACCTCACCGGCCAAGAGACGCTCGAGGAGGCGCAGTGGAACAAATGCCGCATCCTCTATGAGTACGCGGAGATGACCCCCGAGAAGCTGGTGCTCGACATCGGCTGCGGTTGGGGCTCGAACCTCGCCTACCAGGCGATGCGCGGCACCAAGCGCAGCCACGGGATCACGCTCTCGACCGCGCAGGCGGAGTACGCCAACGCCAAGAAGCACTCGGGCGTGACCGTGATGATGCAGGACTTCTGGGACTACCAGCCCAAGGAGCTCTACGACGCGCTTCAGTCGATCGAGATGGTCGACCACGTCGTGTCCCCCCAGCAGGCCAACGAGGGCAAGGCGGTCGAGCTCTACCGAAACTACTTCAAGCGATGCTGGGAGCTCTGCAAGCCGGGTAGCCATTTCGGCTTCCAGGCGATCCTTCGAGACCGCGTGCCGCGCACCAAGAAGGATCTCGAGGACCTGAAGTTCACCGCCGACGTGATCTTCCCGGGCGGGCTCAACCCCCGCCTCGAGGAGCTCATCATGGCGGTGCGTCCTTACTGGGAGTGCGTCGAGATGCGCACGCAGCGCACGAGCTACGGCCGCACGACGGGCGAGTGGCTCCGCAAGCTCCGCCTCCACGAGAAGTCGATCCGCGCCAAGTGGGGCGACCAGGTCTTCACCGACTACGAACGCTACCTCGACACCTGTGTGCGCGCGTTCGACGCCCACTGGTCGAGCGACGTGCAGATGAAGCTCCGCCGCTGCGATTGACATCGGAGACGTGTGGGCGCACCCCGCCCCCGCGGTCAATCGACGACGCCTTGGAGAAACCACCGCTCGCGCGCAGGATCACGGAAGATCCAGAGCAGCGCGCCGTCTTCGAGCTCGGCATAAAAGTAGTCGCGCAGGACGAGCGCGCCCGCCTCCGAGCGCTCTCGCGCCCACCAGCCGGATTGCAGCCGGTAGGGGCCGCTCAGGCTGCGCAGCGCTGGCTCGAGGCGAGGCCCGCCGTCGGGGCTGGAAGGGAGCGGCTCGGGAGGACAGAGGATTCGGCGGATCAGGGCCGGAGACCAGAAGCGCGCGCTCGCGTCGTCGTGTGCGCCCTCGAGGCTGGTTGGTTGCAGAAGCGTCTTCGCTCTGCGTGCCGGGACGGGCATGCGCTCGACGGGCTGCCAGCGAAACGAGCGCTCGGGGATCCAGCTGTCCTCGAGGCGCGGCACCGTGACGGCGTCGTCCCCGAAGGCCGCGCGGAGGCGCGCGATCCCGCGCGTGAGCGCCTCGGGGTCGCGCGCACGACGTGCGCCCTCGCCCGCGGTCAACATGAGCTGGGTCGCGTCGAGCGGCGCCGGCTCGGCGCGGAGCACGATGCGCTGGATGCGGCCCACGCGATCGGCCGTCGTGGAGGTGGACGCGCGCGCCGAGGCCTCGCGCGCACTCGCGGGGCGCGCTCCGCTCCTCGAGCTCCCGAGGCGACCCTCCGCGACGAGCGCGCCCAGGCGAAGGCGCAGCAGCTCCGTGATGGAGGCGACGTCGCGGCACGCGCGTGCCGGTCGCAGGGTCTCCTCGTGCACGGGGCCTCGCTCGAGGTGCAGCCCCGGCTCGCTTTCGAGCCGCACGCGCAGCGCGCCGAGGGCCAGCTGCCGCTCCTCGAGCGAGCCCATGACTGCGTGCAATGCGCCGCGCATGCAGAAGAGGAGGCGGCTCTGGTCGTCGTCGGGAGGATCGACCTCGGCCTCGATCTCGATCGGAGCCTCGTCGCGCGCCGCCTCGAAGGGCGCGTCCCAGTCCCCCGCGAGCTCGGCACAGAAGCGTGCGGCCTCGCGACCGAATCGAACCGAGAGCTCGCCCTGCGGGATCGCGAGGAGCTCGCCGAGTGTCCTCACGCCCATGACCTCGAGCGCGTCCGCGAGCTCCACGGGCAGCTCGAGGCAGCCGAGAGGTGTACGCGAGGCGAGAGCGCGCTCGTCTCCCTCGCTCGCCAGCACCCGGACCCAGGGTCCTCGTTCGGCCCGTGTGCGAGAGAGACCCCTCGCGATCGCCCACGTCGGGAGGCGCGCGTGGCCGACCACGACCGAGGCCACCCACCGGCGCGCCTCGATCTCGGTCGCGATGGCGAGGGCCCAGCGCTCGAGGGAACCGAAGAGCGAGAGCATGCCGTGCGGATCGAGCCAGATCGTTCCCGGTCGCGCGCGATCGGGCTCCACGCGCGGAGTGAACCGCAAGAGCATGCCGACGAGCTCGGCGCGCAGCTCCTCCACGCGGCGCGGAGCGACGGGCGCCGCGCGCAGCTCGCGCGAGAGCGCGAGCGCCGCGACGTAACGCATGCCCACGCGCACGCCGCGCTCCTGCGCGGCTGCAGAGATCCACGTCACGGGAGCGTGCGGCTCGTCGCGGGCGACGACGACCACGGGCATTCCCTCCCAGTCCGGGCGCTCGCGCCGCAACACCTGGAGCGGCAGCCCTGGCAGGTCCACGCATGCAATCCGCCTCGCCATTTTCCTGAATCGGTGTGCTAGGCGGCGGCGCGTCTGCGCCCCGGAGATTCCGTCGGAGGCGAGGACAGCACGGAGGAGTCCAGCGCTGCGTCGGGTGAGCGCTCGTTCGCATCGCGGGCTCCATGCGGGTCGTGGACCTCCGTGACTCGTGATCGGGTCTCTGGCGCGAGCGTCCCTGTCTTGTCCTTCAATACCTCCGTGGTGAGAGCGATCCGCCCCTCGTCGTCGCGCACGAGGCCGTACTCGTCGCTCGCGTGGCGCACCGCGAGTCGCACCGACACGAGCGGACCGAGCGACGGGGCAGCGTGATCGTGGGGTGACAGCAAGACGAGCCGGCTGCCGTGCTCGCGCACGAGGCCGAACAGGCGTCCGAGCCACGCGTCCCCTCGGAGCAAGTTGTCCTCGCGTGGCCCTCGAGCACGAGCGCGCGCCCGTGCGCCCGCGCGCGCCCGCGCGCTCGAGAGGTCGAGCACGACAGCGCCCATCACGCCGGTCCGCAGCAGGAGCTCGGCTGCGCGCGGGGCCGCCCTCGGGTCGCGCTCGGGGACGTGTACGACGAGCAGGGCGTCGAGCTCCACTCCTGCGCGCGCCCAGTCCGGAGGGAACAGCCCTGCGCCACGAGGCGCGACCCACGCGACGTGCTCCCCGCGCGCTTGCAACGCCCGCACGAGCGACACGACAGCGCTCGCTTGGGCGACGTCCGCGCCGCCCGAGAGCTCGAGGACACGCCCTGCCGCAAGCTCGATCAGCGCCGAGAGCTCCAGCGTCGAGGGCGCCTCGACCGCGATCGGCGTCGTGTCGAGCGCGGTGCATGGGAGGCGGGGAGAGCGCATGGGCGGATCGAGGAGATGGCTGAACATGGGTTCAGTTTCAAGACGCAAGGCTGACACCTCGACTGACATCGCCGAGAACGTTCGCGTTTTTCGTGGCGAAGCGCCGTCGTTGGATCCGCGGGGCGTTCGCGATAGCCTCGCGACGTGCCGGACGATCAGGAGAAGAGCAAACGCGCCGCCACGGTGCCTGGATTCGGCATGAAGGCGCCGCTCACGCCCCTGCAGGTCGACGCGATGAGCGCCATCGAAGAGCCGACCTCGGTCGAGCCCGCGCCTGGCCGCCCTGCCGAGCTCGCCGATCCGCGGGCCCCGATGCAGGTCGAGGCGCAGCCCGTCGCGGCAGCGCGGCCTCCCGAGCCGGCGCGCGCGCGCCGCGGGAACGTCCCCGCCGTCGACATCGACCTCGTCTACGAGCGTCGCAGCGCACCGCTTCCGGATCAGCCGTGGGTGTTCCTCGAGATCTGGACGCGCAACACGATCTACGCGCTCGACGCGCGCCTCGTGTGCATCGACGTCGTCGATCAGCTGACCAAGCGCAGCCATGGGGATCACCCACTGCGCGGCGCGCGTCTCGTCGGCGGACAAGCCCGCGAGGGTGACGCGATGGAGCTCTCGCATCCCTTTCCGCGCCCCGGCGCAGAGGCCGTGTTCGAGCAGATGCAGGGCCGCCACGTGCGATTCTCGCAGACCTCGACGGTCACGCGCGTCGTGATGCGCTTGCGCGTCCTCACCGTGACGCCCGAGCAGCTCTTGCCCACGTGGGAAGAGGTCACCGGCAGCCACAAGATCCCCTGACGCCCGCCAACCCGGTTTCGAGGAGGGCGGGCTGGCCGACGAAGCGACGCGGAGACACGGTGCGCCATGACGCAGCGCTTCGACACGCTCGCGGTGCATGCCGGCGAGTCCCCCGACCCCACGAGCGGAGCCCTCGAGCCCCCCATCACGCTCGCGAGCGCGTACGCGTTCGACTCCGCCGAGGACGCTGCCGAACAGTTTCGCGGCGCGATCGCGGGTGGGGCGCGGCCAGGTCATATCTACTCGCGCTGGTCGAATCCGACGGTCGCCTCCCTCGAGCAGAAGATGGCGGCGCTCGAGGGCGCAGAGGCCAGCGTCGTCCTCTCGAGCGGCATGGCCGCCGTGACCGGCGCCATCGAGACGTTCGTCTCGAGCGGTGACCATGTCGTCGCGCCGCGCGGTCTCTACGCCGAGACTGCGCGCTTGCTCCGCGAGCGCATGCCCCGCTTCGGCGTGAGCACGACGTTCCTCGACGACGCGAGCGTCGAGAGCTACCGCCGTGCGCTCACGCCGCGCACCCGGATCGTCTACGCGGAGACGCCTGCGAACCCGACCCTGGCCATCACCGACCTCCGCGCGCTCGCCGACATGCTCCGCGCGGGCGCCGGCGAGGGTCACGGCGCCCTGCTCGTGGTCGATGGCACCTTCGCGACGCCCTACCACCAGCGCCCGCTCGCCCACGGCGCCGATCTCGTCCTGCACTCGATGACCAAGGCCATCTCGGGCCACGGCGATGCGATCGGCGGGGTGGTCTCGGGGCGCGCCGACCTCGTCGCGCGTCTGCGCGCCGACGCTGTCCGAACGGCCGGTGCAGCGCTCTCTCCGCTCACCGCGATGCTCGTCTCGCGGGGCCTGCGCACGCTCGGTCTGCGCATGAAACAGGCGAGCACATCGGCCCTCGAGCTCGCGCGCCGCCTCGAAGCCGATGCCCGCATCGAGCGGGTCCACTACCCGGGCTTGCCTTCGCATCCCCACCACGAGCTCGCGCGTCGTCAGATGGAACGAGGCTACGGCGCGATGATCGCCTTCGAGGTGCGTGGCGGCCTCCAGGCTGGCGCGCGCGCGTACGACGCGGTCCGGGTGATCTCACGCGCAGTCTCGCTCGGGGATGCGCGCTCGCTGCTCACCCATCCGGCCTCGACCACGTCGGCGTCGATGCCTCGCCCCGACCGCCTCGCTGGCGGCATCACCGACGGCATGATGCGCCTTTCGGTCGGCATCGAGGATGTCGAGGACCTATGGGAGGACCTCGACCAGGCTCTCCGATCCGCACGATGACCGCCTCCTTCGAGGCGGCTCAATCGTGCTGCGCGATGATGGACTCGATCACCGCGCGGTCCGACGCTCCGGGCGCCAGCTCGAGGTAGCGGCGGTACGCCACGACGCCGCGCGTGATGTCCCCCGCGCGCATGTAGGCGCGGCCGAGCTGTTTCTGCACATCGGCGTCGCTCGGCGAGAGCCGCGCGGCCTCCTCGAACGAGCGGATCGCCGTGCGGAAGTCCTGCGCGAGGAACGCGCTCCGGCCTTCCTCGAACGCGCGGCGCGCCGGCGAGAGCGGAACGACCGCCGCGGGCGAGGCCGCGACGTCGGCGCTCGTCTCCGTCGTCGTGCGTTCGATCGGCGTGGGGCGCGGGCCACCCGGCGGGGCTGAGCGGCGCGTCACGTCGTGCCCCGCGGCGCCCGCGCTCTGCGAGGTCGTTTCCTGGGGAGCCTCTCTCCGGGAGGTCGTTGCCTGGGAGGTCGTTGCCTGGGAGGTCGTTGCTTGGCCGGCCGTTGCTTGGATGGCCGCCGTCGCGCCGGTCTGCGTCTGCTCGGGTGTCGCAGGCGGCGGCGTCTCGGGAGCGATCGCTGGCGCGGCGGCTTCCGCGGGGGGCGAGGGCGGCGGGCTCATGGGGCCCGTGG
>JBKDQC010000556.1:0-9816 GCA_046342295.1 Deltaproteobacteria bacterium
CCGAGCACGGCGAAAGCCTCGCGGTCCGGCTGCTCGAGCCGGAGGCGCCCCGGCGCGGACTCGCCGAGCTCGGGCTCGACGCGGAGGACGAGGCGGCGCTCCGCCGGGTCATCCGGGCCGGCGACGGCCTCGTGCTCGTCACCGGCCCCACCGGCAGCGGCAAGACCACCACCCTCTACTCGACGCTCAAGTACCTGGCCGCGCCCGACGTCAACATCGTGACCGTCGAGGACCCGATCGAGTTCATCCACCAGGACGCTCTCAGCTCGGTCTCCCAGCGCGAGGTGGGCATCGACACGCCCGGCTTCGCCCACGCGCTGCGGGCAGCGCTTCGCCAGGACCCGGACGTCATCCTGGTCGGCGAGATCCGCGACGAAGAGACGATGGACATCGGTCTCAAGGCCGCCGAGACGGGTCACCTCGTTCTCTCGACCCTCCATACCCCGGATGTGGCCCGCACCATCGGTCGCGTGCTCGCGCTCTCGGGACAGTCGGTCCAGGAGACGCGCGAGCGCTTCGCGGACAACCTGAAGGCCATCGTCGCGCAGCGGTTGATCCCCGCCGCGGAGGGCGGCCTCTGCCTCGCCGCGGAGGTCCTCGTCGTGACAGGCACCGCGCGCGAGTCGCTGCGCAAGCCAGAGGGCAATCCGTCCCTGAAGGACATCATGGAGCGCGGCTCGCACCCCTACATGATGCAGACCTTCGAGATGCACCTGCGCGAGCTCGTCAAGCAAGGGCGGGTCACGGTCGAGGACGCGAAGAACGCCATGACCTGAGGGCGCGTCGTCTGCGCGCCGTCGCTCACGCGAGGTGGCAGGCGACGCTGCGTCGGACACCGCCGTCCTCGATCATGCGCAGCTCGGGGCGACGGACGTCGCAGAGGCCCGGCTCGGAGCTCGGGCACCGGGACGCGAAGCCGCAGCCGACGCGCGTCCTCGGATCGCTCGGGCTCGGGGGATCGTCCGCGAGGACGAGGCGCCGCTTGTTCGCGTGGTGGTCGAGCGACGGAACCGCCGAGAACAGCGCCTTCGTGTAAGGGTGGAGTGGGGACGCGTGCAGCGCCTCGGTCGGCGCAAGCTCGACGATGCGACCGAGGTACATCACCGCGACGCGGTGGCTCACGACGCGCACGACCGAGAGATCGTGCGCCACGAAGAGGTATGAGAGGCCGAGCTCGTCCGAGAGATCACGGAGCAGGTTCACGACCTGCGCCTGCACGGAGACGTCGAGCGCCGCGACGGGCTCGTCACAGACGAGAAAGCGCGGCCGTACCGAGAGAGCACGCGCGATGACGACCCGCTGCCTCTGCCCGCCCGCAAGCCCGTGCGGGTAGCGCGCGAGGTGCTCGGCGCCGAGGCCCACGCGGCCGAGGAGCGCGAGCACGGCCGCCGTCTCGTCCGCGGGCGAGACGAGCCCATGCACCCGCATCGGCTCGGCCACGGCGGCGCCCACCGTGAGGCGGGGGTTGAGCGCGCTCATCGGATCCTGGAAGACCACCTGCATCTGCGTGCGCAAGGCGCGCAGCGCGCTTGGGGCGAGGTCGAAGAGGTCCTTCCCGCCGAAGCGCACCGAGCCTCCCGAAGCGGGCAGGAGCGCGAGCACCAGCTTGCCCAGGGTGGTCTTGCCGCAGCCGCTCTCTCCGACGACGCCGAGCGTCTCCCCGACTGCGATCTCGAACGAGACCTCGTCGACCGCGCGTGTCACGTGGCGTGGGCCGAAGAGACCTCCGGACGCGAAGTCCTTCGTCAGGTTCTTCACCTCGAGCAGCGTCGTCACGCGCTGGCCTCTTCCTCGTCGACGCGGAAGCAGGCCACCTCGCCGCCGCTCGGGTGCGCGAGGAGAGTCGGAGGGCTCTGTCGGCATCGAGCATCGACCCGCGCACAACGGTCGGCGAAGCGGCAGCCCGCAGGCCAGCGGCCGAGCGCCGGGACCGTGCCCGGGATCGTGGGCAGGCGCAGCCTCGTCCGTTCCTCGTCCGTCGACGCCGCGCGGACGGCGAGGGAAGGAATCGAGCGCATGAGGCCGCGCGTGTAGGGGTGCAGTGGCGCGGCGAGCACGCGCGCGGTCGGCCCGCGCTCCACGATGCGCCCTGCATACATGACCGCCACCTCGTCGGCGACCTCGCTGACCACCGCGAGGTCGTGTGTGATCAGCAGGAGCGCCATCGACGACTCCTCGCGGAGCGTCCGCAGGAGGGCGAGGACCTGGGCCTGGATCGTCACGTCGAGCGCGGTGGTGGGCTCGTCAGCCACGAGCACCTTCGGCTCGCAGGCGATCGCGATCGCGATCATCACGCGCTGCCGCATGCCTCCCGAGAGTTGGTGCGGGTAGGCGTCGATGCGCTCGTGCGCGCCCGGGATCCCGACCTTCAGGAGGAGCTCGAGCGACCGAGCGCGCGCTGCCGCCCGTCCTAGCCCGCGGTGGGCGATCAATCCCTCCGCGATCTGCTCGCCGATCGTCATCATCGGATTCAGCGAGCTCATCGGGTCCTGGAAGATCATCGCGATGCGATCTCCGCGCACTGAAGCGGCCGCCGCGCCCGACACGAGATCCACGACGCCGCGCTCGGTCGCGAGCTCGACCTTGCCCCGCTCCACGAACGCGGTGTGCTCGGGGAGCAGGCCGAGGATCGACAGCGCGGTCACGCTCTTGCCGCAGCCGCTCTCGCCGACGAGGCCGAGCGTTGCTCCCTCGGCGAGCTCGATCGAGACCCCTTCGACCGCGCGCGCTTCGCCCTCGTCGGTGACGAACGTGGTGACGAGGTCCTGGACGCGCAGCGCGAAGCCCACGGGCTCAGCCTATCAGTCACCGCACTCCACGGGCTCGACCGCGAGGCCCGGGCGTACGTCCTGGGTGAACACCCCCTCAGGCATCTCGACGTTGATCTCGATCCGGCCGAAGCGGATGAGCGTGTCGAGCCCGCGCAGAGGCAACTCGACCTGCACCCGGTGGGGCAGCGCGACCCCCTCCGGTGGGCTCGGGCTGCGAGGGTCTGGGACGACTCGATGGTCGTCCCAGCGAATCCGGAGCTCCACGGCGCCCGACGGGTTCCGCACCGTGGTCTCACGCAAGCGCAGGCGCTGATCGAGCGGGGCGGTTCCGACGTCGATCTCGCGGACCTCATAGCTCAACTCCTGCGAGCTTCCGTCCGCTGCGCGCAAGGTCACCCGGTAGCGGCCGCCCTCGCAGACGACGTCGCGCTCGGCAGCCTCGATCTGCGGGGCTTCCCCGAAGAGCACCCGGCCCACGTCCTCGGCCTCCATCGGCACCCCGAGCAGCAGCGCGATGTTCTCCGCACATGGAGGTCCCGCGAAGAAACGGTTCTCGCGCAGATCCATGAGCGCGAAGCTCGCGCCGTCGCTCGTGAGCGTGGCGGCGGGACCGAACTGCGTCATCGCGTCGAAGCGCACGCGATCGGGCCGCTCGACGAGCATCAGCACGGTGCCCCGGAGCCGCGCGCGCTCCGCGGGCGCGCCAGCCTCGCGGCGATCGACGACGGCCTCCGCGCGCAGGTTCTCGGCCCACGCGAGGAGTCGTGCGTGGTGGTGCACGAGGCCGCCTGCCTCCACGAAGCGGAGCGAAGGCGGTGGACAAGTCGCGCCGCCGCAGCCCGCGAGCGCCGCGACGAGAGCGGCGGCGCGGGTGACCGACCGAGCCGGGCGCGCGGCGATCACCGAACGATCCCCTCGATCACGCGGAGCGCGAGCTCGTAGCGGCCGAGGGGCGGCATGATGTACGCGCCGTGCACGCGGCCCTTGACGGCCTCGAGCATCTCGCGGGCGATCGCGACGCCCTCGCGTCGGCCGGCCTCACCGGGCCCCGCCTTGCGCATGCGCTCCCGGATCGAGAGAGGGACGCTCATGCCAGGCACCTCGTTGTGGAGGAACTCCGCGTTCTTGTGGCTCGCGAGCGGGAGGATCCCCACGAGGACCGGGATGTCGAGCTCCTCGACGTCCGAGAGGAAGCGATCGAGCACCGCCGGGTCGTAGACGGGCTGCGTCATCACCAGCTCCGCGCCGGCCTCGATCTTCAGCCGCAGCCGCTTGATCTCGCGGTCGTAGTCGTGGGCGGCAGGCTCCGCACCCGTCGCGCACAGGAAGCGGGTCGCGCCGCCGAGCGGCTTGCCGCCCGGGTCGAAGCCGCGGTTGAGGCCGTTCACCAGGCGAAGCAAGCCGATCGAGTCGAGATCGTAGACCGCGGTCGCGTCGGGGAAGTCCCCCATCTTCGGCGGATCCCCGGTGATGACCACGAGGTTCTGTACACCGAGCTCGTGGCAGCCGAGCAGGTGCGCCACGAGGCCGAGCACGTTGCGGTCGCGCGTCGTGAGGTGCATCAGCGCGGGCATCCCGAGCTCCTGCTGGATGCGATGGCAGAGGACGAAGTTGCCCATGCGCGCCGTGGCGCGTGCGCCATCCGCGACGTTGATCACGTCCACGCCGCCGTCGCGGAGCATCTTGGCGGCCTCGAGCGCCTTCGTGAGAGACAAGCCGGCGGGCGGGTTCACCTCGACCGAGACGAGCATGTCTCGCTTCGCGAGCTTTTCTCCGATCCGCCCCTTCTCCGCGAGAGGCACGACGCGCACGCCCTCGGCGATCGGTGCGGCGCCGCTCGATTCGTGGGGCTCGGCCTCACCGGTCCCGTCGTCCATGGTCGCCGCGAGCATTCGCGCCGAGGCGGCCATCTGGCGGATGTGCTCGGGCGTCGTGCCGCAGCACCCGCCCACCGCGCGGACGCCGGCCTTGAGCATGCGGCGCGCGTAGACGAGAAAATAGTCGGGCGTCGCCATGTACGCGAAGCGCCCATCGACGCGGTGGGGGAGACCCGCGTTGGGCTGTGCAATGACGGGCAGGCCGGCCTCGAGCATCTGCGTCGACGTCTCGTAGACCCCCGCGGGGCCGTCGGCACAGTTGACGCCGATCGCGTCCGCACCCCACTCCACGAGCCGCTTGGCCACCTCGGCGGGGGCCAGCCCGTCCGCCATCGTACCGAAGGTGTCGAAGGAGACCGACGCCACGACCGGCACCCTCTGCGCCTCGGGCAGGGTTGCGAGAACCCCGCGCACCGCGTCGAGCGCGAGGTGAATCTCTTCGGTCTGTCGGAAGGTCTCGAGCGTGATCAGGTCGACCCGAGGCTGCCCCTCCGCCACGACGAGCAGCGCTTCGGCTTGCTCTCGGAACGCATCGGTGAGCCGGCCGAAGTCGTCACGGGCCACGCTCTTGAGCAGCAGGCCGGTCGGGCCCATGCAGCCGGCCACGAAGGCACCCTTGGTGTCCGCCACTTCGCGCGCGATGCGAACCCCCGCCCGGTTGATCGCGATGACATCTCTCTCGAGGTTGTGAGCGGCGAGTCGGATGCGGTTCGCGCCGAAGGTGTTGGTCTGCAACACCTGCGCGCCCGCCTTGAGGTAGTCCTGATGCACCCCGCGGACGAGGTCCTCCCGGCTCAGGCACAGGGCATCGAAGCTCTGCGTGTAGAGGACACCGCGTTCGTAGAGTATCGTCCCCATCGCGCCATCGAAGACCAGCGGGGCGTCACGGAGAGCGTCGAGGAAATGGCGCGCGGGCATGGGGGATGGCGTCTCTTGCCGCAACGCGTCGGGTGTGTCGAGACGTTCCTTGACGACCGCGGACAGCCCGCCTACACCTCGCCTCCCCCGCGCTGGACCGTGGGCTCTCCCACTGGTGCCAGCGTTCGGTCACCGCGGGTCGCTGTCGAGAATGCTCTCGGCCTCGACCCGCCCGGTGATCGCTTCCCAAGTGGAGGATCGTTCCATGCCGAAGATGAAGACCCACAGCGGCACGAAGAAGCGCTGCTGGATCACGGGCTCGGGCCGCGTGCGCCGCGGGACCGCCGGGCTCGGTCACATGATGCGCGGCAAGAGCGCGAACCGTTTGCGGCGGCTGCGCAAGCACTCGCTGATCTCGCCAACGCACGAGCACATCGTCAAGCGCATGCTGCCCTACGGGCGCTGAGCAGGAAGAGGAAGGTCGGACATGCCGCGCGCAAAACGAGGGTTCAAGGCTCGACGCCGCCGAAATCGCGTCCTCAAGCACGCCTCTGGCTTCTACAGCGCCCGCGGGCGCATCTTCACCGACGCGCAGGAGCAGGTGCGCAACGGTTGGCAGGACGCGTACCGTCACCGACGCGAGAAGAAGCGTGCGTTCCGGAAGCTCTGGATCGCCCGCATCAACGCCGGCGCGCGCGCCTTGGGCGTGAGCTACAGCAAGCTCGTGAACAAGCTGAAGGCCGCCAACATCGGGCTGGACCGGAAGATCCTCGCGGATCTGGCGCTCCGGGATCCGGGAGGCTTCAAGGCCGTCGTCGACGCCGCGCGATGACGCAAGCCTGATCCCCCGCGCGACCCCGGCTTGCGACCGCAAGCCGGGGTTTTTCGTTTCGGCTCGTCGTCTCTTCGACCCAGGAGATCGCCATGTCCGACCCGGTCCAGGAATTCGAAGCAGGGCTCGCTCGCCTCGGCGGCGACGTCACCGCCGCGTTCTCGGCGTGCCCGGAAGAGAACGCGCTCCGTGCCGCGAACGCGAAGCTCGTCGGGCCGAGCGGCGAGCTCACGGGGCTCCTCCAGCTCATGCCGAAGCTTCCAGGCGATCGTCGCAAGGAGCTCGGGCAGCGCGCGAACCAGGTCAAGCAGTCGATCCAGGCGGCCTTCGAGGCGCGCCTGCTCGCCATCGCGCGGGCGATCCGCGAGGCCGAGCTCTCGGGCCCTCGCATCGACGTCTCGCTGCCTGGCCGCGCGGGGCGACCCGGGGGGCAGCACCCGATCACCAAGACGATCGAGGAGCTCCTCGACGTGTTCGCGTCGCTGGGCTTCGAGATCTCAGAGAGCCGCGAGATCGAGCTGGCCTCGTACAACTTCGGTCGACTCGGTTTCCCGCCGGACCATCCGGCCACGGACATGCAGGACTCCTTCTTCGTGAAGGGCGGCGGCGAGGACGCGGTCGTGCTCCGCACGCACGCGACGGCGATCCAGGTGCACGAGATGATCGCGCGCAAGCCGCCCATGGCCGTCGTGGCCGCGGGCACCGTGTACCGGCGTGACGACGACGCGACGCACTCGCCGATGTTCCATCAGATCGACGGCTTCCTCGTCGACAGGAACGTCTCGTTCGCGCACCTCAAGGGGGTCCTCACCACGTTCTTGAAGCGCACCTTCGGCGTCGAGGTCCCGGTGCGCTTTCGCCCGAGCTATTTCCCATTCGTCGAGCCGGGCGGTGAGCTCGACATCGGCTGCACGTTCTGCCGCCCGTGGGTCGAGGCGGGCTCGGAAGCTCAGCGTTCGCGCACGCTCGGGTGCCGGACCTGCAAGCAGACCGGGTGGATCGAGGTGCTCGGCTGCGGCTCCATCCACCCGGTGGTGTTCGAGTCCTGCGGCGTGGACCCGACCGAGTGGAGCGGCTTCGCGTGGGGCATGGGCATCGACCGCATCGCGATGCTTCGCCACGGGATCCGCGACATCCGGATGCTGTACGACAACGACATCCGCTTCCTCGATCAGCTGTAGGTGGAGACATGAGGGCATCCTGCAACTGGCTGCGTGAGATCGGCGGGCTCGACGCCTCGGCCGCCGAGATGGCCGAGCGGCTCACCCGCGCGGGGATCGAGGTCGAGGCGATCGAGACGATCGGCGCCTCGCTCGACCGTGTGTTCGTCGCCGAGGTGCGCGCCAAGCGGCCGCACCCCGGCCGCGACAAGCTCGCGCTGGTCTCGGTCTTCGATGGCAAAGGCCTCCGCGAGGTGGTCTGCGGTGCCCCGAACGTGCCCGAGCCTGGCGCGCGCGTGCTCCTCGCGGACCTCGGCGCGGCGCTGCCCGGAGGGCTGCGCATCGAAGCGCGCGAGGTCGGGGGCATCCGCTCGGAGGGCATGCTCGCGAGCGAGCGAGAGCTCGGGATCGGCGACGACCACGAGGGAATCCTCGTGCTCGGGGAAGACGACGCGGGCAAGCCAGGCGCGCTCGCCACCGAGGCGCTCCGCCTGCGCGACGACGTCCTTCACCTCTCGCTCACGCCCAACCGCGCCGATTGCCAAGGACATCTCGGCCTCGCCCGGGAGCTCTCCGTGCTCTTCGGCGTGCCGTTCGCGCCGCGCCTCGCGCTGCTGCCGTCACGCCTCCTCTCGACGAGGCCCGAGGCGCCGAGCGGCACCCGCCCGCTCACCGTCCTCGAGAGCACCGACTCGGGCGAGACGGCGAACCTCGTCGCCCCGGTGGATGGCGTCCCCTTGGTCGTTCCGATCCGCATCACGGCACCGGATCGGTGCGCTCGCTACGTGGGCACGGTGCTCCAGCGCGCGCGCGTAGGGCCGTCGCCGTTCTGGCTCCGCCATCGCCTTCACAAGCTCGGCCAGCGCGCGATCGACCGTGTCGTCGACGTGACCAACCTGGTGCTCCTCGAGCTCGGCCACCCGATCCATGCATTCGATCTGGACCGGCTCGAGGGCCAGCGCATCGACGTCCGCCTCGCGCGCGAGGGCGAGACGATCGCGCTCCTCGACGGGACCGAGCGCAAGTTGACGACCGACGACCTCGTCATCGCCGACGCGCGCCGTCCCGTCGCGCTCGCCGGCGTGATGGGAGGCGCGGACTCTGCGGTGCGCGCAGAGACGAGGAACCTCCTCCTCGAGGTCGCCTGGTTCGACCCTCGCTCGATCCGCCGCACCTCGCGTCGGCACGGAATCCACACGGAGTCGAGCCATCGCTTCGAGCGCGGCGTCGACCACGGCGCCGTCCCGAGGACGCAGCGGCGCGCGCTCTGCCTCCTCACCGCGCTCGCGGACGCCGTGTCCGCCCCGATCGGCGTGGACGTCGAAGCCCGCCGGCTCCTTCCCGCGAGCATCGCGCTGGCACCGGGCTTCATCCGCGACGCGATCGGCGATCCGAGCATCGCCGACGTGGAGGTGCGGACGATCCTGGAGGGCCTCGGCTGCGCCATCTCGCCCGGCGAGCAGAGCGGGTGGCGCGTGACGGCACCCACCCACCGCCCTGACCTCGGGCGCGCCATCGATCTCGCCGAGGAAGTCGCCCGCGTACGCGGCTACGACCGGGTGCCGACGCTGCTGCTCCGCCCCGCCCCGCGCCCCGAGGCCGTGAGCGCGCGTGCTCTCACGGTACGCGCGGTCCGCCGAGCGGCGCTCGCGGCCGGTCACCACGAGGCGGTGAATTTCAGCTTCGTATCCGCCACGGATCTCGAGCGGGCGCGTGTCTCGCTCGACGCCATCGCCCTCGCGAACCCGCTCTCGGAGGAGAGGTCCGTGATGCGGACTTCGCTGATTCCGAGCCTCCTCGCGAACGTCTCGCGCGCCGAGCGACACCAGCGCCCGCGGGGTCGCATCTTCGAGATCGGCCGTCGCTACCTCCCCGCGAGCACCGAGACCGGGGCGCTCGAGCGCCTGACCCTCGCGCTCGTTCTCTTCGGCCCGCGCGACCAATGGCTCGGCGAAGGCCCCCCCGTCGACTTCCACGATGGGAAAGGCAGTCTGGAGCGGATCGCAGCGACGCTGGGCTTGTCATTCCCTTTGAACGCGAGCGACGCGGCCCCCGGATGGCTTCACCCGCGGCGCGCCGCAGACGTGTCGCTCGACGGCGCCGTGCTCGGCCACCTCGGCGAGATCCACCCCGACGTCGCAGAGGCGCACGGGCTCGCGACGCGCCCCGTGCTCTTGGAGCTCGACCTCGAGCCCGTGCTGGCCGCGCTCGCCGCTCGCGGGCCTCGGCAGATCAAGGCGCTTCCCCGCGTGCAGGCCGTCGTGCGCGACCTCTCGCTCGTCGTCGCCGAGGACGTCTCGCTCGCAGCCCTCGAAGCC
>JBKDQC010000557.1:0-15335 GCA_046342295.1 Deltaproteobacteria bacterium
GCGGCGCGCGCGCCCGCGAGATCCGGCGAAGCGATGGAGAGGACCCTCGCGCCCGCGCGCGCCGCGAGCTCGGGCAGCGGGTGGACGGGCAACGCGCCGCGCCCCGCGATCGGCAGGCGCACACGTCGATCGGCCGGCACCTCGGCGGACTCGGGCGCCTTCGCGCGGCGCGCGCTCGCGGGATCGCCGCCGTACGCAGGCGGCTGCTGCGCCTCCCACGCGACGTCGACGAAGAGCTCGTCGAAGCGGGCCTCGTGGTAGCGCGCCTGCGCGGCCTCGAGGTCGTCGCAGAGACGCTCGAGGTAGCAGTAGCGACAGCGCGCGGGATCGCGGCAATCGAGCGTCTCGCCGCGCTCGAGCTGGCGCGCGAACTCTTCCTTGCGCCCGCGGACCTCGTCGTTGAGCTTGTAGGGGTCCTGGATGAGATGCTCGAAGCCCTCGAGGTGCGGCGGCGGAAATCGGTTGAGCCACACGTGGACGCCGGGTCGCGCAGAGAACTCGAGCGCACTCCGAAGATGGGGCGCCGCCTCCTCCAGATCGTAGAAGAGCGTGTCGCGCCCCTCGGTGAAGGCCCGACCGAATGGCACGACCTGGAGGAGGTCGAATTCCCGTACGCCCTCCGCGTAGAGCCCCTCGAGCATCTCGGGCAGCGTCTTCACGTTGCCCCGGTTGATCACGATGTCGACGTTCACGATCGCTCGACCGTCCGCGAGCGCACGGCGCAGCCCCGCCATCTCTTCCTCGTAGGCGCCCTTCACACCGACGAGCGCGTCGTGCACCCGCGCGTTGGGCCCGTGGATCGAGAAGGTGATCTCCTGCAGCCCCGCCTCGAGGCAGCGGTCGTAGAAGGCCCCGTACGAGAAGAGGCGCCCGTTGGTCACGGTCTGGATGCGCCGGTAGCCCGCGAGCCTGCCGAGGCGCACGAAGTCGATGAAGCGCGGGTGAATCGTGGGCTCGCCGCCCGAGAGGATCAGGCGCGTCGCGCCCTTCTTGCGTCCCTCGAGGATCTGCCGCTTGACCTCCTCCGGATCGCGCATCTCGCCATCGTGCGTGTCGGAGTCGAGGCAGAACACGCAGCGGTTGTTGCACTCGTACGTGAGCCGCACCCAGTTGCGCTTCTCGTGCGCAGCCTCCTCGTGCGAGCGCACTCTGTTCTCGCGCGAATCTTCGGCGGGGCCGCGCACCTCGAGCCACGCTCGTTGTTCCTCGGTGAGCAAGCCGCGAGCGTACCAGCGTGTCGTCAGATCGCGAGGTCGAGAACGCGCGCGACGTGCCGAAGGACCTCATCCGGCACGAACGGCTTGAGGAGGTAGTGGTCGGCGCCCGCGGCCATCGCCGCGGCGCGGTCGCTCTCCTGGCTCCGGGCAGTCAGCATGGTGATCTGCACGCCGCGCAGCGTCTCATCGGCCCTCACCGCCCGGCACACCTCGAAGCCGTTCATCACGGGCATCGTGCCATCGAGGAGGACGAGATCGGGCCGATGGGCACGGATGGCCTCGAGGCCTTCCGCGCCGTCGCTGGCCGAGAGGACCTCGACGCCGCGCTCGAAGATGGGCTCGAGCGTCTGCTCGAGGAGCATGAGGATGACGGCCTCGTCTTCGACGAGGAGAACCTTCTTGTGCACGACGTCGCCTCCGCGTCTCTGCCCGAGAGGCTCTCACGGACCGGCTCGGCGAGGGAGGCCGATCGCGACGCGTGCGCGCCCCCTCGACCGCGCGCGTCGAGGTCGCTCGGCGCCGGTCGGACCGACCTCAACAGGCTTGACGGCTCGCGTTTGCAGAGCCGATCCTGCGGCCCTTGACCGAACGTTCGCGCACCGCAGGTCGGAACAACCCGCAGCCCCTCGAGCCTGCTCCCGAAGCTCGCCTCGGCTTCGGGAGCGCGTCGCCATGACGGTGCGCGAGGGTCCTGTGCCTGGCGGCGCGCTCGACGGCCTCGTCGGCCTCCTCACGCAACGTCTGGGGACCGCGATCGGCTGCGTGTCGCTCGTTCACGGCGAGCGGCTGCGCTTCGTCGCGCGGCACGGGCTCGACCTCGACGAGGCCCCACACGGCGCGACTCCGTGCGGGCACGTCGTGGCGCAGGCGGCGCCGCTGTTCGTCAGCGACCTGCTCGACGACGACCGCTTCGCGGCGCTGCCCTTCGTCACCACCGCGCCGCGGGCGCGCTTCTACGCAGGCTGCCCGCTGCTCGACTCCGGCGGGCGTGTCCTCGGGACGCTGTGCCTCATGGACCCGCGACCGCGCGACCTCTCTGCGGGCGACCGGGAGCTGCTCACCGCACTCTCTCGGGTCGCAGCACAGAACCTCGAGCTCCGGGCCGCCGCGCTCACCTACGAGGACGAGGCCAAGCGGGGGATCGAAGACGCGCGCACCGCAGCGCTCCACCTCGACGACCTCGGCCAGGTGCGGTGGCTCAGCCGAGAGGCACGTCGCCTGCTCGAGCTGCCCGACGATCGGCGCCTCCCGACCGCGCTCGACGACCTGATCGCGGGCTCGCCGTCGTCCATGCAGACCGTGCTCGCGAGCGTGCGTGACGGGCTGCCGGTGAAGGGGGTCGAGGTGCGGCCGGCGCTCGCGGCAGCATCCGCTTCGACCCGCGCGCTCCGGCTCGACGTGGACGCGAGGAGCCGCCCGGACCGGCAGCCGCAGGTGCGCTGCACGCTGACCGACCTCTCGGCGCCCGTGGAGCCCACCGTGCTCCTGCGCCGCTACGAGACCCTCTTCGACTTCGTCGATCTCGTCTGCACCGCGGACGGTCGCGGCCACTTCGACCTCATGAACCCGGCGTGGGAGGCGCTGCTCGGTTGGTCGAGGCGCGAGCTGCAGGCGCACCCCTTCGTGTGGTTCGTGCACCCCGATGACGTCGCGGCGACGCACGCGGTGACCCGCACCCTCCGTGAGGACGGCCGACTCACCCGCTTCGAGAACCGCTATCGTTGCCGGGACGGCTCGTACCGCACGCTCTCGTGGACCGCGTCGGTCGTGGACGGGGTGTTCGTCGCGGCGGCGCGCGACGTCACGCAGGACGTCGCCGCGCGAGAGCGTCTGCGCTTCACGAACGGTCTCTACGCGTTGATCGACACGCTGCAGCGCCAGTTCATCGAGCACGGCGAGGCGAGCTCGGCGTGGTGGCAGTCCGCGCTCTCGGGGCTCATCTCGCTCACCGGGAGCGAGTACGGTTTCATCGGGACCGTCGAGCGCGACGAACACGGCAAGTACCTCCACACCAAGGCGATCACCGACATCTCGTGGGACGAGCCCACGCGCCAGCTCTACGAAACACACCGCTCCTCGGGGATGATCTTCCGCAACCTCGACACCCTCTTCGGGCGGGTGATCGTCGAGGGTGCGACGGTCGTCGCCAACGACGTCGCGCACGATCCCCGCGCCTCGGGGCGTCCGTCGGGGCACCCACCGCTCGAGCGCTTCCTCGGGGTCGCGTGCGGTCGGGGGGATGGGCTCGTAGGCGTGATCGGGCTCGCGAACCGCCGGGACGGCTATCCTCCCGAGCTCGTGGCCGACCTCGAGCCCGCCGCCGTCTTCGTCGAGACGACGGTGACGAGCCTCCGCAGCACGGCGTCCCGGCGCGTCGCCGAGACGCGGCTCCAGGCCATCGTCGAGGCGAGCGTCGACGCGATCGTGTCGATCAACGAGCGTGGCGTCATCCTGACCGTGAACTCGGCCATCGAGAGGCTCTTCGGGTACGCCCCGACCGAGTGCATCGGGAACAACGTCTCGATGCTGATGCCCAACCCCGATCACGACGCGCACGACCGCTACCTCGCGCATTATCTCGCGACCGGCGAGAAGCGCATCATCGGCAAGCGCCGCGAGCTGGTCGGCCGGCGCAAGGATGGTAGCGAGATCTGGCTCGAGCTGACCGTCACCGAGGTCCAGCTGGAGGGAGCCCGGACCTTCATCGGCATCCTGAAGGACGTGACCGCGCGCGTGCTCGACGACCGACGCCTCCGCGCGACGGCCACGCAGCTCGCCGGCGCCCTCGAGATGGCCAACGCCGCTCGCCTCGAGTACGACCCCTCGACCGACCGCTTCACGCTCGACGACGCGTTCTACAAGCTCCTCGGGACACACGTCGGGAGCGTCGGGGCCTACGAGGTCTCGTCCGCGGACTACATCTCTCGGTTCGTGCATCCCGACGACGCGGGCCTCGTCGCGGTGGAGCTCGCGCGCGTCGGCAGCGTCCCCGACGACACCGCGGACCCCGTGCGGCTCGAGCACCGCTTCCTCACCGACGAGGGGCGCGAGGGCTTTCTCTTCGTTCGCCTGTTCGGGACACGCGACCGAAATCAGCCGAGCCGCAAGCATTACGGGGTCGCGCAGGACGTCACGGTCCACCGCCGCGAGGAGCAGGTGCGGGCGCGCATGGCCGAGCAGGACCGCCTGAACCAGGCGCTCGCGGACCGCGTCCAGGAGCTCGACCAGAGCCGGCGCGTCAGCGCGCTGACCTCCGAGTGCGTCGAGCTGATGCAGCGCTGCGTCTCGGTCGAGGAGAGCCTCGAGCTCACGACCCGCTTCCTCGGGCAGATGTATCCCGACGCGAACATCGAGGTCTACGAGCAGCTCGACGCCACCCAGGAGCTCACGCTCCGGACCTGGGAGCATCGCTTCGGCGAGCACCGGCCGCGCGAGACGCTCGAGACGAACGACTGCTGGGCCCTACGCACGCGGCGGGTCTACGCGATGTTGCCGGGCGGCTCTCGGATCGGGTGCCCCCACCTGACGCCCGAGCTGCGCGACGGCGAGGGGGCGTGCGTGTGCGCTCCGCTCCTCAGCATGGACCGCATGGTCGGGCTCGTCAGTCTCGCGCTGCCCCCGCGGAGCCTCGGGGCGGCCGGCCGAGACGAGCGCGTCGCGCGCGCGGTCGCGCAGTTCGAGACGACGATGCAGAGCCTCGGCGGAGCCCTGTCCACGGTGTCGCGGCGCGAGTCGCTCCCGCGGCTCGCGCTCGTCGACGAGCTCACGGGATTGCCGAACCGGCGCGCCTTCGTCGCGGCAGCGCAGAAGAGCATCGCGCGCGCCAAGCGCGGGCGCGAGCGCGTCGTCGTTGCGCTCTTCGACATCGACCACTTCAAGCAAGTGAACGACACCTGGGGGCACGACGGCGGCGACCGGGTGCTGCGCCAGATCGCGGAGATCTCTCTCGCGTTCTTCCGCGCCGAGGATGTCCTCGGTCGGCTCGGCGGAGAGGAATTCGGACTGCTCCTCTCGATGGGCGACGTCGCGCAGGCCGAGGCACGCCTCGATGCGTTCCGGCGCCAGATCCGCGATCGCTGCCGGGCTGGTCACAAGCCGGTGACCGTGTCGATCGGCTTCATGGTCGCGGAGCCTGGGGACGCCGTGAGCCTCGACGAGTGCATGCGCATCGCCGACGCTGCCCTCTACGAGGCCAAGGGCGCCGGCCGAGACCGCGTCGTGCTCGGCAAGCCCCCACCGCTCGCACCTTCCGTGCGGCCGACGACCCGATGAGGGTATCGTAGCGCGCGTCGGAAGACCGCACGTCGGCCGCCCCGAAGGACCTGCATGAACATCCTCGTCACCGGAACCAGCTCGGGCCTCGGATTCGCCACCGCGGCCACGCTGTCGCGGCGCGGTCACCGCGTGTTCGCGGGAATGCGGAGCCCCGACACCCGCCCGGACGGCGCCCCGCAACGACTGCGCGACGAGGCCGGCCCGACGCTCGAGGTCCTCGCGCTCGACGTCGCGAGCGACGCCTCGGTCGAGGCGGCCATGGGGCGCATCGCTGCGCGAGAGGTCACGCTCGACGTCGTCGTGAACAACGCGGGCATCGCTGCAGGCGGGGTGACCGAGTCGTTCACCGCCGCAGACGCGCAGCGTCTGTTCGACGTCAACGTCTTCGGTCCGCTGCGCGTCGCGCGCGCAGTGCTCCCAGAGATGCGGAGGCGCGGGCGCGGGCTGATCGTGAACGTCACGAGCACCCTCGGTCGCGAGGTCGTGCCCTTCCTCGCGCTCTACGAGGGCACGAAGTTCGCGCTCGAGGGCATGTGGGAAGCGTGGCGCTACGAGCTCGCGGGCGTGGGGGTCGACGTCGTGCTCGTCCAGCCCGGTACCTTTCCGACCACGCGGATCGTGGCAAACCTGCTGCCGCCGAGCGAGCCCGAGCGTGCGGCCGGGTACGGTGCGCTCTTGCCGCGCATGGGGAAATTCTTCGACGACCTCGCCGCCTATGCCGGCTCGGAGCAGGCCCCTCGGCTCGAGCTCGTCGCCACGGCCATCGCAGACTTGATCGCGCTGCCGGCCAGCCAGCGTCCCACGCGGCTCGTGGTGGACCCCAACGGCCCGGGCGCGGCCGCGCGCATCAACGCCCGCGCCGACCAGGAGCAGACCGCCATCCTCGCGCACCTCGGGCTGTCGGATCTCGCCTCCGTCGGCGGGGCTCGGCGGTGAGCACGCGGCTCGCGACGCTGGTGGGCCCCGAGGGGGCGGCGCGCGTGCGCCTCGCCTCGGACCTCGCGGCGGTCGGCTGGCAGGTCGAATGTGTCGACGCGCCTTCGGATCCCGCGCCGCGGCTCGCCGAGCTCGCTCCGGACGTGGTCCTGATGGGGCCCCTCGACGAGGGCGCCGCCACGTGGGAGCCGGCGGCCATCGCCGCCGCCAGTCAGCTGCGCATCCCAGTGATCGCGTTCGGCCCTCACGCCGGGGCCCTCGGGAGGCTCGGGACGGCGGAAGGTGTCATCGGCCTCCTGCCTTCTCCGTGGCCGGCGGAGGGGGCCGCCGTCGTCGTGGACACGGCCCTCGCGAGGCACCACCGCGACACGCAGGCCAAGGAACGGCTCGAGACGAGCCTCGCGCTCCTCGACGCGATCCTCCACGAGGCGCCGCTGACGATCTACGCCAAGGACCCTCAGATGCGGTTCCTGTGGAGCAACCGTCGCCACAGCGAGCTCGTGGGAAGACCCGCCGAAGAGGTCCTCGGACGCACGGACGTCGACCTCTTCGGCCGCGAGGGCGTCGCGCTGGACGCGGTCGGCCGCAAGGTCTTCCAG
This sequence comes from Deltaproteobacteria bacterium, assembly GCA_046342295.1. Classification (GTDB taxonomy): domain Bacteria; phylum Myxococcota_A; class Polyangia; order Polyangiales; family Sandaracinaceae; genus JAFLCL01. The sequence continues at coordinate 7,028 of JBKDQC010000557.1, forward strand.
ACGGGTCGCGCCGAGTCCTCCGAGTTCGAGCTCGAGCTGCGCGGCCAGGCCCACGTGTTCCAAGAGGTGATCTTCCCGATCGCCCAGGCCGGCCGGCGCGTCGGGATCGCGGGGATCGCGACCGACCTCACGGAGGTCCGCCGTCAGCAGGCTCTGCTTTCGGAGCGGGTGGAGGAGCTCGACCGGAGCCGGCGCATCAGCGCGCTGACCTCCGAGTGCGTCGAGCTCGTCCAGCGCTGCATCTCGATCGAGGAGAGCCTCGAGCTGACGAGCCGCTTCCTGTCGCGCATGTACCCCGACGCGAACGTCGCCATCTACGAGAAGCTCGACGCCAACGCCGAGCTCACCCTGCGCACACAAGCGCACCGCTTCGGAGAGTTCGCGCCCAGAGACTCGCTCGAGGTCCAGGACTGCTGGGCCATGCGCATGCGCCGTGTCTACGCGGTGCGTCGCGGTGCGTCGCGCATCCCGTGCCGGCACCTGGCGTCGAGCGGCGAGGACTGCGCCTGCGCGCCCCTGCTCAGCATGGACCGCGTCGTCGGCCTCGTGTCGCTCGAGATGCCACCCGTCGAGTCGAGGGCGGCGGCGGACACCGACCGCATCGCGCGCTGGACCGCACAGCTCGAGACCACGATCCAGAGCCTGGCCGGCGCGCTCTCGACGGTGACGCTGCGCGAATCCCTCCACCAAAACGCGCTCGTCGACGAGCTGACGAAGCTCCCGAACCAGCGCGCGTTCCTGGCCGCCATCCAAAAAGGCCTCGCGCGTGCGCGCCGCGCTCGGGAGGCGGCGGTGGTCGCGGTCTTCGACCTCTCCCATCCCCAGCTCGCGGGAGGCGTCTGGGGGCACGAGGAGAGCGAGCGGCTCTTGCGGCAGGTGGCCGAGCTCGCGCTGGCCTTCTTCCGGGTCGACGACACCGTGGCACGGCTCGGTACGGCCGAGTTCGGGGTGGTGATGACCATGAAGAACGCCGAGGACGCCGAGCCTCGGCTCGCCGCGTTCCGAGAAGAGGCGAGCCGTCGCTGTCGTTCCGGCCAGAGCGCCGTGGCGATCTCGGTCGGCTTCTGCGTCGCGGAGCCTGGCGCCGCGGGCACGCCCGAGCAGCTGTCGCTGCTCGCGGAGCAGGCCCTCCGAGACGCCAAGAGCCACGAACGCCGCCTCGCGCGGCGTGAGCTCGAGAGGCTCCTCCTGCCCGAGCCTGGGCACGAACAACCCAGGTAGCGTTGGGCCCCTCGACTTCGACGTCGACCTCGACTGTCGTCTTCGACCTCGTCCTCGACTGTCGTCTTCGACTGTCGTCTTGGACTGTCGTCTTCCCATCGGGAGCGGCAACGCGGAGGGCTCTCCCGAAGCAGTCGTGGGCGAGAAATGAGCTCGAAGCTCAGGCCCTTCGTGAAGCTCACGCAATCCATCTGGAACCATCGCGTCGGCATCGACAGCGCGCTGGTCGAAGGGCTCTCGAGCGGCAGTCTCGAGGCTGCCAACGCAAAGCTCCGACGGATCGCTCGCCTGGCGATTGGCTTCCACTCGCACACTCCCTTGATCGCTCTCGCCATCCTCAGGTTTGGAGCCTTGTGTCCGCCGCCTCCCAGACTCGTCGATAGCGACAAGCTTTGAGCTGAACAGCGGCCGGAACCGAACGGCGCAACGCGTCAAGCCCGTCCCGAGGTTCAGGTCCGTGCTGCCGCAGGATCGCAACGACGACCGCACCCCGCTTCACCCTCCGCACGAGCCCTTCCCCCAACTCCCGCGAGTGGAACGGGACCTGACGGGGCATCGCCGGATCGGGGCTGAACTGCACCAAGACCAGTTGACGCTCGAGACGGGTCCGTCACCTTTGCCAAGGCCCATAGGGGCCATTGCGTGTTGTCGGTGCCCGGCATGTCATGGATGACGAGGTTGCGCTGATCGGCAGCGCTCCGGAGGGTCTCGATGCGCTCACGAACAAGCATCTCGTTCGCACTCGCCACGGTTCTCCACATCGCGTGCGGGGAAGACACCGTGACCCCGACCGACGGCCTCGACGGCGGTGCGCTCGAGGACGGATCGTTCCCGATCATCGACCGCGACACCGGTGTGCTCGACGATGGCTCGACATCGACGAGGGACAGCGGGGTGAGCGCGCCGCCGACCTGCGGAGGCGGCGCGAGCTTCGTCGGGGACCACCTGCTCATCCCAGCGACGGGGCCGCGGGCGCGGGCGCTGGGCCTGGTCCAGTACCGTCTGGTCGTCGCGTCTTGGAGCGAGGTCCTCGCCGGGCGCGCGGACGCACGCTACGCCCTCCGCGCCGCCGGCTTCGGCGCCGACGGCCGCGTGCTCGTGGAGGGTCAGTACGCGCTCGATGGCACTGCGCTCTCCGCGCTCGGTGAGGATTCGAGCGTCGAGGCCGTGCTCTCCGCTATCGAGCACGCCTTCGAGGACGTCGACGGCGCGCGGCTCGCGGCGGAGGTCGAGACGGCGCTCTGGAGCGAGATCGCCTCCTACCTCGAGGCGACGCCGTGCGTGCTCGAGCTCGAGCCCTGGCTGCCCTACGGCATCGCGCGTTCGGCGATTTCGATCGAGCGCGGCGCGAGCGCGCGCTGTGACCTAGATGCGGTCGATAGCTTTCGTGAGTGGATCCGCGCGTTCCCTCGCCTCTTCGCCGCTCTCTCGTCAGGACGGGTCACCGACGTCCCGGGGATCCTCGCCGAAGCCTTCCGCCGAGCGGCTGAGTTCAACTGCTGCGCGGGCGCGAACACACCGTGGCTCGGCATCACGGGATGCACGTGCGAGGAGCGCTTCGGCCCGGCGTTCCCGGTGCGCCACGAGTATCCCGACCCCAATGGCGGGTTCGGCGCCGAGCACGTCTGCGAGCCATGCGACGACGGGCTCGAGTGGAGCGAGCAACATGGGCGCTGCGCGGCTCCGCTTGACGACGATCCTGGCCCCGAGCTCGGCGTATGCCCCGCCGATGTCTCGGGGGACGTCGACTACGAGGTCTTGCGGGGGCGGCTCGAGGCGCTCGACGCCTCGAGCCCCTTCGTCGTGTCGGTCGAGGTACGAGGAGCCTCCGGCGGGTCGTGCGCCCCGATCCAGCGGACTCCCCTGTACGTGCCGTGTGACGCGAGCGATGGAGTCCCCTACCTCGCGCGGCCTGCGGGCGGCGCGATCGACACCAACCCGACGGCCGGATTGCTCGGTCGACCGCAGTGGCTGTGGCACGTCAGCTACGCAGTCCAGGGGATGCTCGACCGCGGATTGCTGGCTCCGGGTGACATCGATGGTACGGGGTCGTTGTTCTCGACGGGCGGTCCCATCGGTGAAGCGGCGGTCTCGGTGTGCGACCGTGCGATGGGAGCCGGGCCCTTCGGTGGTCGTGCGCTCGTGAACCCCATCGTCGCGTTCCCTGACCGTGAGGTCCCGGAGGAAGAGCGCATCGCCGCCGGACTCGATCCGGGCCGCACGTGGTGCGCCGACGAGCTGATCACGAAATTCTCGACCTCGATGCTCCTGTGCAATCCGTCGCGCATCCGGGGCTCGAACTTCGTGGTGCTCTTCCCGGAGACCCCGCTCTGCGGCGGGGAGCGCCCGCCCGATGGCGTCGAAGACGATGCGAGTCGGGCGCTCTGCGTCTGTCCGCTCGATGCTCCGCGGTGGGATGCCGCGTCGCGCAGTTGCCTTTGCGAAGACGATGCCGAGGCGTGGGACCCCGTCGAGCGTCGCTGCCGACCGGAGGAGCGCTGCTTCGGAGCCCTCGGCAGCCAGTGCACGCCTCTGCAGCGCGATGCCGCGTTCACCGGGCTCGTGCCCGTCAGTTGCGGCGCGGATCACATCGGCCCTGCCCCCGAAGGGGTGGCCTGCACCTCGGATCCGTTCTTCCGCCCCGTGACCGATGCCTCGGAGCGACCGATGCAGTGGCAGTCGGTCGGCGTCGGCTCGCTGCGCCACGACCAGTGCTGTCGCAAGAATCCCCAGGGCTTCTTCTGCGGCCGGCACGGCAGTCAGTTCGGCCCGTGTCGCCCCGAATTCAACCTCGCGATCGCGGATTTCTTCTCGGAGGGCGCGCTCTGGGGGCGTCTCTTCGATCCCGAGCGGCCGACAGCGAGCGACATCTTCGACGGCGGAGACGCGGCGGGCGAGGAGCTCACGGAGTACGGCCGTACGCTCCGCGCAGCGGCGGGCGCGAATGTGCGTGACGGCGACGCCTGGGTCTGTGCGAGCGGCCAGACGTGGGAGGACGAATGCGACTCGGTGTGCGCGCCCGACCTCGCGGGCCGCGGCGTCGTCCTCGAAGAGAACGGCATTCGCGTCGACATGGGGGTCATTGCCGCCAGCCGCTTCGACTACCACCACAGATACCACGATGGTGGTGGGCCCTACACAAACGTCGACCGTCTTGGCAATGAGCGTCCCGTCTACCGGCAAGGCCCGGGCAATACGTGCGGAGCTGAGGCCGTCGCGATGGTTCTCGGAAACCAGAGGGTGACGGAAGAAATCATCGACTCCTGCAACCTCGAGGACGGCGAGCGCGGCACGACGGCCCTGCAGCTCGCCGTGGAGCTTCGCGCCCGAGATCGCCTCTACTCGTCGGTGAGCGTCGACGACGTCTGGACGCTCGTCCAGATGGCGGAAGTGAGCGAACTTCCCGTGATCGCGATGATTGACCTCTCGCCTGGGGATGTGTCGCGAAGCTACCACTGGATCGTCCTCGATGAGCCTGCGTTGGTCGACTGGCACGAGCGTCCCCAGTGCCTCAGGCCCTCGGTGATCGTGCGTGACTCGCTGCAATCGGAATCCTACGTGTGGTCCATCGATGCACTCGAGGAAGCCTTTGCACACAGGGCCGTCATCCCTGGGAGCGTCTTCGACGAGGAGGGTCTCGACCTCCCGCTCGACGTGCGCCGCGACGACGGCCAGTTCCAGACGTCGTGGGAGAGCAGCGACGGCGTACCCTTCTTGGTCGACGGGATTCCGGGCGATGACGTTGGGGCCCGCGGTCCGACGGGGGACAGGCCAAACCCGTGGCCGACGCTGGTGCGTGGCGCTTCACCCTATGGTTTCGTGACCTGGGACGACCTCATGCGCTTCGTCGTTCCGCCGGGGTCGACGAACCGCTTCACAAGCGATCCCAATCACGAGCGCGGCTTCCGATACGAGTGGCGGCTTGGCGATGGTCGCAGGGTGACGGTGTGGGGACACGGCCCGACCGCGAACCCGAACGCTGGCGTGAACGCGACGAGCGGGCCGATCGTGCGCATCAGAGTCGGAAATCACCTGCTCTCGGAGCGGCTGCGCGGGCACCTGGTTCGCGACAACCAAACGAACAAGAACGAGACGCATATCCCACTGGTCGGCTGCCCGCCCGCCCACTGCCTCGGGGTTCCTACTCCACGGCCCTGAACAGAACCGTCATCATGAGAACGGCTGTCCGGAGAACAAGTGTCAGGGTGTAGACCTCATCCTGAGGAGCGCTCCCGGTCCGAGGCGGGTCAGCATCGCCTCGGCGCGGGCGTACGCCGCGCCCCTGTGAACGCGCACATCGACCACCCCGCCGAGCAGGCCGAGGACCTCGACCTCGAGTTGGGCCGGATGCGGCCGGAGGCCACGAGCCGACTCTGCCTGGCAGGGGGTGGGTCGGCTGCTCCACCTGCGCGCGCACGAACATGCGCGAGAGGGGCTCGCCGGCGTACGATCGCGCGGTGACTCACCGCGCCGAGCCCCACGAGAAGCGTGTGCCCGTGCTCGTGGCCTTTCCGCCGCTCTCGGTGGCGCGAGACTTCATCGACTATCCGTACTTCGCGGATCTCGGAGCGGCGCAGCTCGCGGCCACACTGCGGGCGCTCGGCCACGAGGTGCGCTTCGTGGACGCGCTCGCGATGGCCGGAGCGACGCTCCACGCACGCCGAGACGGACGCCTGCATCTCGGCGCGCCGCTCGGCGCGTGGCTCGAGGCGATCGAGCCTCTGGCGGCCGCCGTCGACGCGGTCGTTCTGGTGACCACGCCCTTCCACCGGCCGCCCGCGCGTGTGGCTCCCGAGCTCCGCGACGATCTCTTCGCCGCAGCGCTGCGCGGCTTGCGCGCGATGCGACCCGACGTGCCGATCGTGATCGCCGACGCGTACGTGTCGGGCCAGCACCACGTCGAGAGCGAGGCACTGCTCGCGCTCTACGCCGAGGCCGACGCCTGGGTGAAATACGAGGCCGACGTCACCGTGCCCGCGCTCCTCGGGGGCCTGCCCCAGCGTCCGTCCGGCGTGCACCGCGGCGTCTCGCCGCCTCGGCTCGACGCGACCCTCCCGCCCGCGTGGGACCTGGTCGACCTCGACGCACATGACCGATTTCTGAGGGACGTGATCGCCAAGAGCGGTCGCGGTGCGTGGCAGTTCCCGATCGATGGTCGCACCCTGCCCCTCGTCACGAGCCGCGGTTGTCCTTTCCGCTGCGCGCACTGCAGCTCGAACCCGGGGCTCGCCCCCGGGGACCCGAAGATCCAGCGGCGCCTCTCGGCGGAACAGGTTCGAGCGCTGGTCCGAGCGTACCGCGCGCACGGCGCGACGCGTGTCGCGGTTCTCGACGAGCTCGTGAACGTGAACGCCTCCCATTTCGAGGCGCTGCTCGATGCGCTCGAGACCTCCGGGCTCCGCTTCGAGGTGCCCAACGGCTTTCGCGCGGACTACCTGCAAGAAGCTCAGATTGCACGCATGCGTGGCCGTGTGAGCACACTGAGCGTGTCGGCCGAGAGTGGCAGTCGACGCGTCCTCGACGAAGTGGTGGGCAAGGAGCTCGACCTCGACGACATCGTCCGGGTCGCGCGGATCGCGCACGAGAAGGGCGTTCGCGCGCTCGTGCACTTCATCGTCGGCCTCCCGGGCGAGACCGCGGAAGAGATCAACGAGACCCTGGCCTTCGCGCTCGAGCTCTTCGACCGTCATGGCGCCGAGCCGGCGGTGCAGCTCGCGACGCCTCTTCCGGGCACACGCCTCGCGCGACACGCCGACGGAACGCCGCGCGCTCTGCCCCTCGTCGACGACTGGGGCCCATACTTCCAGAAGATCCCGAGTCAGCCCGACATGGACGTGAGCCCGACGCAGCTCCTCGCGTTCCGGGCGGCTTTCGACGAGCGCCTGGCGCTCTCCCGAGCGCCGCAGAAGGTGATCGTCAACGTCACCTACAGCTGCAACAACCACTGTACGTTCTGCGCCGTCGGGACCCGGACTCCAGTGCACGGCAATCTCGAGCAACAGCGGGCGTTCCTCGCGCAGTACCGCGCGCAGGGCGTGCGTCTCTTGGACCTCGATGGCGGCGAGCCGACCTTGCACCCGGAGCTCGTACCGCTGGTCCAGCACGCGCGCGCGCTGGGCTACGAGCGCATTCACGTGACGACGAACGGACGCCTCCTCGCCTACGAGGACTACACGCGCCGGCTGCTCGCATCCGGCCTCTCATCGCTCCTCTTCTCCGTTCATGGCGCGGACGCGCGCTCGCACGCCCGACAGGTCGGTGTGACCGAGGCCTTCGAGGAGACGGTCTCGGGCATCCGCAACGCGGTGCGTGTCGTCTCCGAGAGTCGCCACCGGTTGGCCGGGGGGTCGAGCGTCGAACTGGGCATGAACGTCACGATCACCAAGGGCAATCACCGCGAGCTCCCCGCGCTGGCGCAGCTGGCCTGGGATCTGGGCCTTCGCTGGCTGAATCTGCAGTTCCTCACGCCCTTCGGCCGGGCCACGAAGTGGATCGCACCGGACACGGCCGAGGCCGCCCGCATCGCCATGGGCGTGATCGACACCTGGCGAGGCCGGATGAAGCTCCAGGTCATCAACCTGCCTCACTGTTTCATGCCGGGATACGAGGACTTCCTCGCGGGCGACCTCGGCAAGCGCGGCCGGCACATGGTCTTCGTGAACAACGACGCCGTGAACCTCGCCGACTACCTCGCCGAGCGCCGCACCCGGCGGGACGTCTGCAAGCCTTGTCCCCGCGCGAGCGTCTGCGGCGGATTCTACGATCTCGAGAGCACCGCCGAGCCGCCCTGGCTCGTGCGCCCCGAGGACCTCCTCAAGCCCGCCAAGGCGCTCGTCCCGGCCCATCGCCTCCTCGCGGCCGCGGACCTCCCTCGGGATCTGGGGCTGTCCGGTGACGAGTGAGAGCGCTGCGGGGGGGCGGCCTCCCGAAGAGCGGGGTGCAGCGACGGGTGGGCTGCTCGACGTGATCCTCCTCTACGACTGCAACCTCGCCTGTGAGTTCTGCACGGTGATGGCGGACGTGGCCGTGCCCGGGGGCGTGGCCGTGGCGCTGGGCGGCCGCTCGCTACCGGCCCAGACAGTGGTGC
>JBKDQC010000558.1:0-17838 GCA_046342295.1 Deltaproteobacteria bacterium
TCAACGGATCGCAGATCACCCGAGGCGTCGCCGTGTCTTCCGTCGCCGTGCTGTCGTACATGCGCGTGTACGTCCCGCCGGTGTCTTAGAACGTACGGTCGCAGAAGCCCGACGCCGACGCGCTGCGAACCCGCGGGGTCAAGCGACGGTCCGTCGTCGCCATGCGGATGTCCATCTCGAGAAAGCGCCCGTTCGGCACCGGGCCCGGCGCCATCGTCAGGTTCGCCGGTGACGTGATGAACGGACCGATCCAGCCCGCGCTGTTCAGACCCGCCTGCGTGTTCGCGCTCCGCACGAAGATCTCCACCGAGGTCCCGACCGGGACCGTCGACGCCCACTCCGCGGTCTGCCAGCGCTGCTCGCAGCCCTCGCCCGCGTCCGTCACGAACGAGTAGTTGCCCCGCGGGTTCGCGAAGACCAGGAGACCGTAGCCGATGAAGTCCGAGTACGTATAGGGGTTGACGAAGACGCTCGGCGACTCGACCCACGAGGACCGGTCGGGGGCAAGCCTCGCCCCTCGGCTGCCACCCGCGCCGATGAGCCAGACCGCGTTGTCGAGCGTCACGCCGACGCCCATGAAACAGCGCGCCGAGGGCGCGGTCCACTGCTGGACGTTCGCGAGGTTCGTGTCCCAGCGCCACAGCCGGTTGTTGCAGCCCCCGCCCCAGCCGACGCTGTTGCTCCAGCCCGCGGCGTAGACGTTGCCGTTCACGTCGGCGGCCATGCCTCGCGGCGCCCCATTGCCCGGGGTTGCGGCGTAGATCCAGTTGTTCGCGAGCACGTTGTAACGGAGCACGTAGCCGTTGTCGGAGTCGGCGACGTAGAAGTACTCCTGCGAGCCGTCGGCGTTGGAGTAGTACGTCATGCCGTATCCGATCGGCTGGTAATAGGGCGAGTCCGCGGTGAACGTGAACGTGCTCGTCGAGGGCGTCACGTAGCCGAACTGACGCGTGGTGCCCCCCATGCGCGGCCAGAAGAAGACGCGGCCGCGGGAGTCGACCGCGTTGCCGTACGGGTAGTTGCACGAGGCGTTGCCGGTGAACCTCGTCGTGGCGAGCGTGCCGTTGATGTACGCGGTCTTGATGCCCGTCGTGGGATCGTGGGTCTCGGCCACGTGAACCCACACGTCCGAGCCCGTGAGGTACGGGTGATGGGAGCTGTTGCCGTCGGCCTCGGTCCCGTGGGTGACGTGCACGCGCATCTCGCCGGGCCAGAGCCAGTGCGACGGCGTGCGGTCGCCGGCGCCGCAGCAGTCGCCCACCCCGGGACGCTTGCGGAGGATGTTGCGCCAGCCGCCGGTCGGAGGCCCGGCGTTGACCCAGTACGAGATCGTGTAGGGCGTGTTCGACTCACCCCAGATGAAGCCGGGCGAGTACGCGGGCGTCAGCGCCCGCTGCGTGCCCGAGAAGCGCACCGCGCGGCCATGACGTCCCGCGACGAAGGTGCCGCTGTTGGAGGTGAAGTGGTAGCCGTTGCCCGAGGAGTCGTTGACGTCGTCCTCGAAGCGCCAGTCCGCGAGGAGCGCCGACGCGGACGCAGGCGCGGCCCCGTCGCGGTCGGCGACGATCTCTTCGGGAGAGAGCGCCCGTCGGTAGACCCGCAGGTTGTCGAGGGCGAAGCCCGTGCCCCGGGTGTCGTACCAGCCATCCCAGCCGATGGAGAGGCCTCCCGCGACGCCGACCGTGCGGCCTCCGGCGCTCTGGCAGAGGCTCACGCTGCCGAGCGTGGCGCCGTCGCTCGGCCGGAGGCGGTAGGCCCGCGCTTCGTTGTAGTTGCCGACCCAGATGTCGCCGACCTCGACGCCGGAGCCTGCGACGCCCACCGAGAGCGCGCGCGGGACACCATTGTTGACCCCGACCGGGACGGTCCAGAGGATGCACTCGTCGTTGACTCCGTAGAACTCGGTCGGGTCCGACATACTGATGCGGCCATCCCCGTTGCGATCGGTGGCGGTGTCGATGCGGCCATTGGCGTTGCGGTCGATGCAGCGGCGAAGGTCCGCAGCGATCTTGCTGACGGTGCCCTGGTTGCCGAACGCGCGGTTGGCGACGTAGCAGTCGAAGTTCTGGTCGATCGCGGTGCGCGAAGGGCAGTTGCCGATGTTGGACCAGTTGCAGTTCTCGGTGGCGGGACGCGCGCCGTTCGCCGCGCTGGGGCGGGCCGTGACGTAGCGCCCGATCTCGCGCCCGCTCCCGGGGTCGAGGCGGGAGACCGTGCCGTCGTCCATGTTGGCGACCCAGACGCCCGGCGAGTTCAGCCCGAGCACGCCGAGCACGAGCGCGCCGTCGCTCGGGTCCACCACCACGCCGTCCGAGTTGTCGGGCGTGGGGTTCCACGGATTCATCGAGCCGACGCCGACCGTGCTGCGCGTTCCGCACGAGGCGTCGCGACACTCGGTGACGCGGCCGACGTTCTCGGCCCCGCCGCGCCCGGGGTTGAACACGATCCCGTTGCCGCCCCGCTCCCTGATGTCCTGGTCGCCCTCGATGAAGTCCCGGGCCTGAAAGCAGAGGGGCTCGCAGGGAGAGCACGCGAACGGGTCGTCCGACGCCGCCTGCACCACGACGTCCCGGCCGTCCTCGCCGACGAGGCGATGCACGTCCTCGCACGCGCTCCAGGTGCCGTCTCGGCAGGTTCGTTCGCCGACCAAGCAGACGTGCGCACCGTTCTCGATCAACGGGTCGGGGAAACACTCTTGTGTCTGCCCCTCGACCCTGCAGCCGCAGCCCTCGATCGCGCTCGCGCAGACCGATTGCCCCGCGCCCGTGTCACCAGGCACGACGGGCGCGGGCAGGGGAGCGCCCTCGGAGCACGAGACGAGGGATGCCAGAACGAGACCGGAGGCCACCAGGGCATGGGCCTGCCTCGAGGCGCGCCTCGAGACACTCTCCCCTCGCGAGGGCGTCGGCGTTCGGGTCTGGGTTCGCATGGTTCGGTCCTCTCCGTGCAACGTACGTTGCACTTCACGTCTCCGGGGATTCGGCTGGAAGCTCGACGCTCTCGAGCGCCTCGTCGTCGATGCTCGCGGCCGCGAGCGCCTCGGCGACGAGGGCGGTCACCCGCGCGTCGATCGCCTCGGCGTGCAGGAGCGCTCGGATGTTCTCGCGGACGGCCTCGAGCGGAACGTCGGACGGCTCCACGCCGCCCACGACGCGCACCATGTAGAAGCCGTCTTCGAAGGGCACGAGCGCGGGGTGGACCGCCCCGATCTCGGTCGCGAAGATGGCGTCTCGCACGGGCTGCGGGACGAAGAGCTCGCCTTCGCGGGCGTGCGCGGCGATCGCATCGGTCAGCACGCGGGGCTGCCGCCGCGGTCCGGCGAAGCCGATCCGCTCGGCGGTCTGGATCCAGACCTCTCCCTGCCGGCGCACGTTGGGCACGATGGCAGCCAGCGCGGCGCGGCCGCCCTCTTCGTCGCGGGTGAAGATCAGGTCGGCGCTGCGGAGCGCCGGTGCCCGGTAGGTGTCCCGGTGCGCCTCGTAATACGCGCGGACCTGCTCGTCGCTCGGGGGCGCGACGTCGCGCTCGACCTCGGCGACGACCGCCCGTACCAGCGCTTCTTCCCGGGCGCCGAGGACGCGCGGGTCTTCGCCGAGGCCGCGATCGCGGGCCTCGGCAGCCAGCGCCCGGTCGAGGACGAGGCTCTGCGCGAGAGCCCGGCGACGTGAGGCGTCGGCCGCGAGGGCCGCGACCATCGAGCTCGACTGATCGAGCTCGTACGCGACGTCGAGGACGCGGATCGGCTCGCCATCGACCACCGCCACCACCCGCTGCGCGACCTCCGGCGGCAAGCCCAGCGTCAGCTCGGGATCGCTCGAGCGGTCTCCGGGCTCCTCCTCGACGGGCGGAGGGGGAGCGGCGCCGAAGCAGCCGTCGCAGCCCGCGACGACGGTCAGTGCGAGCGCGAGGGGCCAGAGAGCGAGGGGCCAGGGAGCGAGGGGCCAGGGAGCGAGACGCCGGAGGCGGGTCATGGTGCGCCCTCCTCGCCGACTGGCTCGCCGCCAGCCATCTCCGCGGCGCGGCGCTCCTCCTCGATCTGCGCCGCGAGGGCCTCGAGCTCCTCGGGAGAGCGCCGAGACACGCTGCGGAACGGGACGCCGTCGACCGCCGCGAGGTCGAGCGCGGCGACCCGATCCTCCTGGACCTGGGCGACGAGCTCGGTCCAGGCGCGATCGCCCGCCGCCATCCGCCGGGCGGAGTCGTCAGGGCCGCTGTTCGTGTAGCCGCCATCCGAGCCGGCGGGGAGGACGGCGGCGAAGCGCCCACCGCCGAGCGACACCGGCCGCGAGACCTGCCCCGTTCGTTCGAGAGCGAAGAGCGCCTCCCATACCGCGGGCTCGATCGGCGGGCTCGTGGTCGGAGGCTCTTCCCGCGTGCCGTAGGGGGTCTCCTGCGCCTCGCCGACCTCGGTCGCGTGGGCGAGCGCCTGGTGAAATGGGGTGTCCCGGTTCTCGCGCGCCCACCGCTCCGCCACGGCGCGCGAGCCCGTGCGCAGTACGACCGCGAAACGCCTCTGGGGGACGAGCACCGGCGCGCTCGGCGGAGGCAGCGACCCGGGGTCGCGCCGCACCTCGCTCTCGAGGAGATCTCGGAGCGCGCGCTCCTCTTGGCGACGGGCACGGTGTCGCAGCGCCCCGACGACGCTCCCGCGGCGCTCGGCCTCGAGCGCGAGCAGGTGCCGCCGCAACAAACGCTCCACCACGGCGCGGCGGCCAGGCCCGGCGCGGAAGGCCTGGACCTCGCCGGGCGGGGCGGTCGCGAGGTAATCCTCCACCTCGCCCACGAGGACGGCGGCGTCTCCGGAGCGGCCGACGACCCGAGCGCGGCGTTGCGCAGCCCGGGCGAGCTGCTCGGTCGAGAGGGCCGGACGGATGGGCTCGGGGGGGAGCGGTTCGTCGGGCTGGATCCGCGTCGTCCCGTATACGTTGGGCCTCTGCCCCGGCACGGGCTGTCCAGGCAGCACGCCGGGAGACGTCTGCCCCGGCGCGGCCTGCCCCGAGGGCGCCTGACCCAGCGGCCCCGCCTGGCCAGACACGGGCCCCGGCAGCGCGGCCGAGAGCGTCGCGAGCGCGCCGGCGAAGACGATGCGACCGATCACTCGCACGTGCCCATCCCGCTGGCGCAAAGCCCCAGCGATGTGCAGAAGCCGCACTCACAGTCCGCCGAGGTACGGCAGGGCCGCGAGACGCAACCATGGTCGTCCGCCATCCGGTCGCTTGGCATGCAGGCGCTGTTGGGCGGGCAGACGTAGCCGTCCGTATCGCACCCCGCGTGAGGACAGGCGGGGCCTTCGCACACGGGCTCGCACAAGGACTGCGGCCACGCGCACGTCGCGCCGTAGGTGTTGCAGACCAAGACCGGCGGCGGTCCCGCGTCGAGCTCGACACCCGCATCGGTTCCCGCGTCGACGACCGCGCGCGTCATGCAGTCGAGGTCGGTCGTGCACTCCCGGATCAGCGTCATGCCGGGCCGACATTCCACCCGACCGGCGATCGGGAGCCTGCACACCCGCCGGGGCGACGCGGCGCAATCCTCGTTCGTGACGCACGGCTCGGCCGGCATGGGCGTGCCCTCGCAGGCCACGATGGGGCCACCGTCCGGCGCCGCGTCGATGAACGGGGCGTCGGGTCGTCCCGAGTCCGGGAGGACGGGAATCACGGCGTCCACGTTGACGTCGAGGAGGTAGGCGTCGGTCCTCGGGTCGAGGAAGGCGTCCGGGCGGAACGCGTCGAGCGTCGGGTCGAACGCGTCGAATGCGGCCGCATCCGGCCGCATGCGGTATGCGTCCGGCTCGACGGGTTCCGAGGGACAACCGGAGAGGCCGAGCGCACCGAGGAGCCCGAGCGCGGATGAGATGCTGAGCGCGGCGGCGCGGCGGCGACGTGACGTTGCGGTCGACAACCAATCCAAGTTCACCTCGAGGCGCGCGGCGGCGTCGCCAGGGACGAGAGGGATACGCCCGGCTCGGTCTCCCGGATCCAGCAAGGGTCGAGCCAGCGGAACGAGGCTGGATTCCACGGCGGCGTTGGACACAACGTGCGCAAACGGTGCGCGGCTCCGCAAAGGTTGCGGAGCCGCGCCGCCGTCTCATGGGGTCCGAGGGTCACGCCCTCCCCCGCGAACCGCGGGGCCCCACCCACTCCACCTGCCCCCCGAGGACCATCGATTCTTTCTCCGCACCTCAGGTCACGGGCACGCCCCAGATGTCGCGCGCATAGCCGCGGATGGTCTCGTCGCTCGAGAAGCGGCCCATGCGGGCGATGTTCAAGAGGGCCGTGCGCGACCAGGCGTGGCGCGTCGTGTAGAGCGCATCGACGCGCTCCTGCGCGGCGACGTACGCCTCGAAGTCGGCGAGCACGAAGTAGCGGTCGCTCTCGAGCAAGCCCTCCACGAGCGAGCGGAAGCGACCCGGCTCGTCGGGTGAGAAGGCGCCGGACGCGATCGCGTCGAGCACCGCGCGGAGCGTGGGGCTCGCGTCGTAGACCTGGCGCGGGACGTAGGCCTTGTCGCGCGCATGAACCTCCTCGGCCGTCAGCCCGAAGAGGAAGAAGTTCTCCGCGCCGACGGCTTCGCGGATCTCGACGTTGGCGCCATCGAGCGTGCCGATGGTCAGGGCCCCATTCATCGAGAATTTCATGTTTCCTGTGCCGCTCGCCTCGTAGCCCGCCGTCGAGATCTGCTCGGAGAGGTCGGCCGCGGGGATCAGCTGCTCGGCGAGCGAGACGCGGTAGTTGGGCACGAAGAGCACCGCGAGGTGCTCACGCGAGACGGGGTCCTCGTTCACGACGCTCGCCACCGAGCCCGCGAGGTGGATGATCCGCTTGGCCGTCTCGTAGGCGCTCGCGGCTTTGCCGCCGAAGAGCACCGTCCTCGGCACCCTCGGGAGCTCGCCGGCCTGGATGCGCAGGTGGCGATGCACCACGTGGAGCACGTTGAGGAGCTGCCGCTTGTACTCGTGGATGCGCTTGATCTGGACGTCGAAGAGACGGTCCGAGGGGAGCGAGATCCCCACCTCGCGCGCGAGGTGCTTCACGAGGCGCAGCTTGTTGTCCTGCTTGATCTTCCAGAGGCGCTCGAGCAGCGCCGTGTCGCCGGCGTGGCCTTCGAGCGCGCGCAGGCGCCCGAGGTCGGTGACCCAGCCGGGGCCGACCACGTCGTCCAGGAGCGCGGAGAGGCGCGGGTTGCACTGCTCGATCCATCGGCGCGGCGTGACGCCGTTCGTCTCGTTGCGGAAGCGCCCCGGAAGGAACGTGTCGAGCTCGGGGAACATCCGCTCCCGCAGGAGCTGAGAGTGCAGCTCGGAGACGCCGTTGACGCTGAAGCTGCCGACGATCGACAGGTTCGCCATGCGGACGTTGGGCTGCGGTCCGCGCTCGATGATCGCCATCTTGGCCTGACGCGCTTCATCCTCCGGGTAGATCGACGCCACCTCCACACCGAGGCGGCGATCGATCTCGCGGACGATGTCGAGCTGCCTCGGCAGGAGCCGATCGAGCATGTAGACCGGCCAGACCTCGAGCGCTTCGGGCAGGAGCGTGTGGTTGGTGTACGCGAAGCTGCGCTTGGTAAGGCTCCACGCGCGCTCCCACGTGAAACGGTGCTCGTCGAGCAAGATCCGCATCATCTCGGCGACAGCGAGCGCAGGGTGGGTGTCGTTGAGCTGAAAGACGTTCCTGTCGGGGAAGTCGTCGAGCGTGCCCCACCGCGCGACGTGGCGCTGGATGGCGTCCTGAAGGCTCGCGGACACGAAGAAGTATTCCTGTCGGAGGCGCAGCTCCTTGCCCGACGGCCCGCTGTCGTTCGGGTAGAGAACGCGCGTGATGTGCTCGGCGATGTTGCGCTGCGCCACCGAGCCGGAGTGGTCTCCGGCGTTGAACTTCGCGAGATCGAAGGCCACCACCGGGCGGGCCCACCACAGACGGAGCGTATTGACCACGTCGTTGCGGTAGCCCGGGACGGGCACGTCGTGCGCCTCGGCGATCACGTCCTGCGTGTCGACCCACGCGTAGAAGACCCGGCCCGACGCGTCGGTGCGCGGCTCGACGCGCCCGCCGTACTTCACGCGGTAGTGCGTCTCGCTCCGGTGCACGCCGAACGGCGATCCGTGCTCGAGCCAGCTGTCGGGCTCCTCGCTCTGCACACCCTCGACGAGCGCCTGTCGAAAGATGCCGTAGTCGTAGCGGATTCCGTAGCCCGTTCCGGCGATCCCGAGGGTCGCCATCGAGTCGAGGAAGCAGGACGCGAGGCGCCCGAGACCGCCGTTGCCGAGGCCGGGATCCGGCTCGACCTCGAGCACGTCGTCGAGGTCGAGCCCGATCTCGGAGAGACCCGCGCGCGCCTCTTCGAGCATCCCGAGGTTGGCCAGCCCGTCGCGCAAGAGCCGGCCCGGCAGGTACTCCATCGAGAGGTAGTAGACGCGCTTGCTGCCCGCGTCCCATTGGCGCTTGCTGCACTCGAGCCAGCGGTCGGCGAGCCGATCGCGGGTCGCGCGCCCCACGGCGTGCATCACGTCGGTGGGCGTCGCTCGGTACTGATCCCGGACGCGGGTGTGGGCGAGGTGTTGAACGACGGAATCTCGGAACGACGCGCGGTCGAGACCGAGCGTCGTCGAGGGGACTTGAGCTCGAACCTTCATGGCCAGGCGCTTCTATCATGCCCCGGAAGGTTCGCGCCGAGCCGGCGCGCGGGGCACGAGCCCGCCGCATGTTCGCGGCGCGCGCTGCGGTCCGCTCTGCTATGAAGCGCGCCCCATGACGATCCCGAGCTTCGGCGACTACCACGGCGGCGCAGCGCGCTTCGATGCGGACGGAATCGAGGCGGCCTCACTCGCCTTCCGCGAACCGGTGCACGTCGTGCGCGACCCGAGGAGCGGCGCGATCGGCGTCGCGCAGGGACGACTCGAGGGCGAGGCCGAGCCGCTGCCGCTCCTGGCCACGCTTCCCCCGCTCTACCCCGAATGGCTCGGCGACCGCTCGTTCCAGGAGGCGCACCGCGTCCGCTTTCCCTACGTGACGGGCGCGATGGCGAACGGCATCGCGACGACGCGGCTCGTGATCGCGATGGCCCGCGCGCACATGCTCGGCTTCTTCGGCGCGGCAGGGCTCGGCTTCGAGCGCGTGGAGCGCGCGATCGAGGAGCTGAGCCGCGAGCTCGGCGTCGGCGTGAGGGCGGACGGTGTGGAGAGCGACCTCGCGTGGGGAGTGAACCTCATCCATTCGCCCCAGGAGCCCGCGCTCGAGGCGGCCGTCGCCGACCTGCTCGTCGCGCGCGGCGTCCGGATCGTCGAGGCCTCGGCGTTCATGGCGCTCACGCCCTCGATCGTCCGCTACGCGTGCGCTGGGCTCTCGCGCCGGCCCGATGGGTCGATCGCGCGGAGGCACCACGTCTTCGCGAAGATCTCGCGGCCCGAGGTCGCGACGCACTTCATGCAGCCTGCCCCCAAGGCGATGCTCGAGGCGCTCGTGTCGCAGGGCAAGCTCACACGCGAAGAGGCTGACCTCGCGGCCCACGTCGCCGTCGCGGAGGACGTGACCGTCGAGGCCGACTCGGGCGGACACACGGACAATCGCCCGCTCGTCGCGATGTTCCCCATCATCTCCGCGTTGCGCGACGCGCTCGTCGCCAAGCACGCCCTCGCGCGCCCGATCCGCGTGGGCGCCGCTGGAGGTCTCGGAACCCCAGACGGTGTCGCGGCGGCCTTCGCGCTGGGCGCCGCGTACGTGCTCACCGGCTCCGTGAACCAGAGCGCGATCGAGTCGGGCCTCAGCGAGGACGGCCGCCTGATGCTCGCGAAGGCCGGTGTGGCCGACGTCGTCATGGCGCCCGCGGCCGACATGTTCGAGCTGGGGGTGAAGGTGCAGGTGCTCAAGCGCGGCACCATGTTCGCGCCACGCGCGCAGCGGCTCTACGAGACCTACCTCTCGCAGCCGTCGATCGACGCGATGCCCGCCGAGCTCCGCGCTCGGCTCGAGAAAGAGACGCTCTCGACGACCCTCGACGCCATCTGGGCCGAGACCCAGGGGTTTTGGAGCAAGCGCGATCCGCGCGAGCTCGAGAAGGCCGCGCGCGACCCGAAGCACAAGATGGCGCTCTGCTTCCGGTGGTACCTCGGGCTCTCGAGCCGCTGGGCGATCGCGGGCGAGGCGAGCCGCAAGCTCGACTACCAGATCTGGTGCGGCCCCGCGATGGGCGCGTTCAACGACTGGGTGAAGGGGAGCTTCCTCGAGGACCCCGCGGAGCGGAGCGCGGTGGCCATCGCGCTCAACCTGCTCGAGGGAGCCGCCGCCGTGACGCGCGCGCAGCAGCTGCGGACCTACGGCGTGCCGGTGCCGACGAGCGCGTTCAAGGTCAGGCCCCGCCGACTGGGCTGAGCTGGCGCAGCGGGGAGCTGGAGCCTCGGACGGGAGTCGACAGGCGGCGCGCGTCCCGACACAGCGACGAAGGCGGCAACTGTCTTGGGTGCGGACCACACCGCGTCGGCCCAGCAGGAGATCCCCATGTCGCAAGCGGGCGGGGGAGCCGGATGCGCATACCGGCGGATCGGGGCTGAGCTGCACCCGATTGTCTTCGCCGCACGCGCCGGCGATCCTCGGGCGCGATGACCCAACGCCTGCCCGAGACTCCTGCGTTCCGCGCGCTCGCCGCGCATGCCGCCTCCCTTCGCAACACGCGGCTCGTCGAGCTCGTCGCCGCGCCCGGGCGCCTGGCCGCGATGCAGCACGAGGCCGCGGGCCTCTTCGTGGACCTGTCCAAGAACCGGGCGACCGAGACGACCGTCGCGCTGCTCGCGCAGCTCGCGCGCGAGCGCGGTCTTGCGGACGGCATCGCGGCCATGTTCGGCGGGGAGAAGATCAACGTCACGGAGAACCGCGCGGTTCTCCATGTCGCGCTCCGCAACCGCGGGGCGCGCCCGATCCACGTCGAGGGCCGGGACGTGATGCCCGACGTGCGCACCGTGCTCGCGAAGATGGAAGGGCTCGTCGCCCGCGTTCGCGACGGGCGCTGGCGCGGCCACAGCGGCGAGCGGATCACGGACGTCGTGAACGTCGGCATCGGCGGCTCCGACCTCGGCCCGTTCATGGTCTGCGAGGCGCTCGAGCCCTACTGGAACGTGCGCAGCGAGGGAGCGATCCGGCCGCATTTCGTCTCGAACGTCGATGGCGCGCACCTCGGGCGCACGCTCAAGACGTTGCGCCCCGAGACCACGCTCTTTCTGGTCGCGAGCAAGACCTTCACGACCGAGGAGACGATCACCAACGCGCGGAGCGCGCGCGCGTGGCTGACGCATGCCCTCGGCGAGGCCGCCGTGCCCAAGCATTTCGTGGCGCTCTCGACGAACGCGAGGGAGGTCGCTGCCTTCGGCATCGACGTCGCGAACATGCTCGAGTTCTGGGACTGGGTCGGCGGACGCTATTCGCTCTGGAGCGCGATCGGAGCCTCGATCGCGTTCGCGGTCGGCTTTCCCCGCTTCCTCGAGCTGCTCGAGGGCGCGCACGCGATGGACGAGCACTTCCGCACCGCGCCGATCGAAGAGAACGTGCCCGCACTGCTGGCGCTCCTGGGCGTGTGGTACGCGGCCTTCTTCGACGCCCACACGTACGCAGTGCTGCCCTACGACCAGTCGCTGCACCGCTTCGCAGCCTGGCTCCAGCAAGGAGACATGGAGAGCAACGGCAAGGGCGTCGAGCGCGATGGCACGCCCATCACCGACTACACGACGGGCCCCGTCGTGTGGGGCGAGCCGGGCACCAACGGGCAACACGCTTTCTACCAGCTCCTCCACCAAGGTACGCGCCTGGTCCCGTGCGATTTCATCGCGCCGTTGCGCTCGCACTACGCGCTCGGCGGGTCGGCAGACCGGCACCACGCGATGCTGCTCGCAAACCTCGTCGCGCAGAGCGAGGCGCTGATGATCGGCAAGTCGATCGACGCGGTCCGCGCCGAGCTGCATGCAGAGGGCCGCAGCGAGGAAGAGATCGCGCGCCTCGCGCCGCACAAGGTCTTCCTCGGCGAACGCCCGAGCAACGTCATCCTCTTCGAGAGGCTCGAGCCGCGCACCCTCGGCGCGCTGCTCGCGCTCTACGAGCATCGCATCTTCGTCCAGGGTTGGATCTGGAACGTGAACTCGTTCGACCAATGGGGGGTGGAGCTCGGCAAGAAGCTCGCGAAGACCGTCCTCGCGGAGCTCGAAGGGGGACCCGTCGCGGCGCACGACGCCTCGACCACGAGCCTCGTCGCGAAGATCCGGTCGAGCCGGGAGCGCTCGCTCGAATGAGCGAGACCGAACTGGGCGAGCCTGGTGGAGCGCTGCGCGCCGCAGAGGTCAGCACCGAAAGCTGGGGGCGCGATCTGGTCGTCGGCTGGCACGCGCCGTGGGGACCGTCTCTCGGTCGCGTCGTGCGAGGGCAGAGCGGGGACCGCAGCGCGGGGGATGTCGGGGCGTTCCTGCTGGGCGCGCCATCGCCGAGCGCTCTGCGCAGCGCGCCTCGCCTCGCGAAGCTCGGTGCCAGCGTCGTGTGCGCGTGGATCGACGCCGAGGGTGGCGCGATCGCGCTGCTCGACGAGCCGCATGAGGCCGTGGGCTCGACACCCGTCACGCTCTTGGCGCCGGGCGGTTCTCGCGGCAGCGCGACGATCTCGCTCGGGCCCCGGCATGCGCTGGGCGAGACCGTACGCGCGGTCGCGATCACCCCGGCCGAAGGGCAGCGCGCGTGGATCGCGGTCGCGACCGCCGACGGTGTGCGCGGGGGCGTGATCGAAGCCGACGGCCACGCCGAGCTCGACCGGACGCCCTGGATCGCGCGACGAGGCGCCACTCCGCGTCTCTCGTTGGCCGAGGTGCGCGGCCAGCCGATCCTCTGCGCGATCGTGCCGGGGGAGCGAGAGCTCGACGTCGTGCGGCTGCACGACGGTCGGCCCGTCCTCGTGACCCACCGGCTGGAGCGGCCTGTCTCCCAGCTCGCCGTCGAGCCCGCAGGCTCACGGCTGGCCGTCGCGCTCGTGGACAGCGAGGCGCCGCGCGTGCTCTGCGCGTACGTCGATGCGCGCGGCAAGCTGACGGAGCGACCCGTCGCACAGATCGACCGTTACGCGGGCGAGCATGTCATGTCGAGCATCGACGGCGTCAGCGTCGTCTGGGTCGACGACGCCTTCCGTCTCGTCGCGCGCGACGCGGCGCGACGCACCGCGTACGTCCTGCCCTTCCTCGGGCCGGCGGGCGAGCGCGTCGGGGTGATCCCACGGGTCGCGGGGCCGCCGCATGCGCGCTTCCTCGCACCGAAGCTGGAGGTCGCGGCCGTGGCCCACGACGACGACGAGGGACACCTGCTCGTGGCGCGCACGCGGATCGACGGGACGGAGGCCGCCCCGCTCGAGCTGCGGCTCGCGCCCCCCGCCGACGTCGCGAAGGAGCGCGCGCAGGCGCGGGCGCACGCCACGTGTCTGGAGCTGGCCCGCGTCATCGCGGGCGCCTCGTACCGCGACACGACCCTGGTGGCGCAGGCGACCGACGACGGCGCGCGGCTCGAGATCCCGAGCGTCGATCAGACGATCGAGCTGCGCTTTCTTGCCGATCGCGAGATCCTCGTGACGCTCACGACCCACGGCGAGGGTGGCGCGCTGACCGTCGACGAGAGCGCGTTCGGGAAGCTGGCGCGGTGGGCGCGCGCACGTCTCTCGCGAGAGGAGCGAACGGTCGCGGCACGGGAGGCGGCGTGGTCGACGCGCATCGCCGCAGCGCTCGAAGGCGCGCATGCGGTTCGGAGGAGCGAGATCCGCGCGAGCTCCGCGACGGGCGCGGTGCTGGCGATGGTCCTCTCCCGGGTCCCGCAGCCGGAGCCGCTCGCGCGCTGGACCACCCTCGTGCGCGAGGAGCTCGCGGCCGGAAGACACCGCGAGGAGAACGTTCCACGCGGAGGGTGACGTTTCGCCGATCAGGAGAGCCGGCCCGCGAGCTCCGCGAGCCAGCGATCCTCGGCGCTCGCGTGACCGATGACCCGCTCGCCGCGGAGCGCTTCGACGAGCGCCCTGCCCTGCTCGCTCATCTCGCCGCCATGGGCCGCGGCGTACCCGAGGAGCGCGATCGCGACGGCCGCGTGCGCGGCGTCGAGCCCATGGTGGCTGGCCCACGCGGCGACCTCGGCCTCGAAGCCAGGGTCGCTCTCGAGCGGCGCCTCGGCCTCGTGCCCCGGACCGAGCGCGTTGAT
This sequence comes from Deltaproteobacteria bacterium, assembly GCA_046342295.1. Classification (GTDB taxonomy): domain Bacteria; phylum Myxococcota_A; class Polyangia; order Polyangiales; family Sandaracinaceae; genus JAFLCL01. The sequence continues at coordinate 14,205 of JBKDQC010000558.1, forward strand.
CGCGCGCATGACGGTCTCGGTGCGCTCCTTGTAAGGCATGGCCGCGAGCGTCTCGGGCTCGATCGGCGCGCCGACGAAGTAGTCCTGACGCCCCATGCCCACGGGGAACTCGAGCCGCTCCGCGAGCGGCGCACGCGGCAACCCATGCACGAATCGCACGGGCACGATGGGAGCGTTCAGCGTGAGCGCGAGATCGACGAAGACGCCGCTCATCTTGGACACGGGCTGCGCACAGCTGAGAGCACGCGTGCCCTCGACATGAATCATGACGTTCTGGCCCGAGGGTCTCGACGCAGCCCGCAGGCGGCTGAGCTCGTCGTCGGCGCGGGGGGAGACCTCCTCGCGACGGGCCATGCGCTGCCCGAGCTCCGCGACGATCCGCGGGAGCGAGGCTGGATCGCTGCGATCGAAGTAGGCGATCACCCGAGGGTCCTCGAGGGCCGGGTAGGCGAAGCCGTGGAGGATCAGCTTGCCGAGCCAGGTCTCCCGGTGCTCCTGCTTGGCGAGCGTCAGGGTCGGGACCCGCGTGAGCGAGGCGATCACGATGCCGAAGAGGAGAGACTCGATGCCGACCTGGTGGTTGCCGAGGTAGAGCGCGCTTCGCCCGACGACCTTCCTCGCGAAGCTCGCGGGATCTTCGAGGCGCACGCGGCGCATGAAGCGGTCGATCAGCGAGAAGTAGAGGTCCTCGCCGGGCCAGGGCCCGATCGGCCGGTCGGTCTTCGAGAGGTGGGAACGCCAGAAGCGTCGAACCACACCCAGGTCGAGCGATGGCGCGCCGAGGCTCTTGACCGACACCGAGGCTGCGTCTCGCACGAGCTCCAGCTCGTGGACCGTGAGCGGCTCGTGCACGTCGTGGGCCTTGGCCACTCCTCTGGGGCCGGCCGCGACGTCGACCACGACGTGTGAGGGGTGCGTGCGCACCAGGGCCGCGACGTGGTCCTTGATGGCGATCTCGGCCGCGACATCGTCGCCCGTGACGGCGTACACGCGCTCGACGGTGCCAGGCAGCCAGTTCGAGAGCGCGATGTCCCGGACCTCGAGGCGCGTGACGCCCCCCGCACTGCGCGAGAGGCCCACGCCCTCGCGGTAGCTCCGGTCGCGGAGGAAGGCCTCGCGCTCCCGCGGCGGCGCCATCCCGATCGGCCCCTTCGGCAAGAGCACTTCGACGAGCGTGAGGTCCGCGCACGGCTGCCCCGCGTGCGTGAGCACGAGGCGGAGGTGCGCGTGCTCATCGACACGAAGCAAGCGCGCCTCGACCTCGACCGTTCCCTCGGCCGGGAAGTCGCCGAGCCGCGCGCGCTCGATGCGGTAGGGGTAGGCAGCGCGATCTCGCGGAAGCGCGTCGCTCCAGGTATGGAGCGCGTCGTGCGGGATCACGTGCGTCGCCGCGTCGAGCAGGAGCTCTCGCCGGAGCTCGGCGTCCTCGGATGGAACACGCAGGACGCCGCGCGCGCCAGCCACGCCGACCTCGAGGGACTCGAGAAGCTGCAAGCGCGGTCCGTGGAAGAGGGCGCCGGTGTCGTAAGGGCGCGGCGCAGGCTGCGCGCCCTCGAGCGGCGGCAGCGGCTCGGTCGCCTGAGCCGCCGTGACCGCGCGCGCCGTCGCGACGGGCTCGAACCGGGAGAGACGCGGATCGCGCGCCTCTCTCCACACCTCGAGCGCGACCTCGCACGCGCCCTCGCCCGCCGGCGTCGCGACGGTGCGCACCCGGACTGGTCCGCCAGGGAAGCTCACCCACCGAAGGAGCTGCAGGCCCTCCACGCTGCACACGCGCCCGCCGAGCGCCTCCGTGGCAGCGCGCTGCATCCGCGCGAGGATCGACATCGCAGGCAGCGCCGGGATGACCCACGTCGGGCAGTGATCGGCGAGCCAGCGGTCTTGCTCGGGGTCGAGCGTCTCCTCGAGGACGACGGGCGCCGAGGCGCGGATCTCGCGGACCTGTCTCGGAGAGAGTCGGACGGTGACGGGCGCGGACGCCGCTGCGCTCGGAGAGGCGCCCGACCCGACGACGCTCGCGTGTCGCGCGTCCTCCACGAGGCGCATGCCGAGGCCCTTGCAGTCGTAGATGCGCTTGCCATCGACCCAGAGGCTCGCGTCGGCGCCGGCGAGACTCCCGCGCTCGTCCTTGCGGACCTCGAGCACTTCGACGGTGCACCCGATGGTGCGGTTCCGAGGCACGACCTGCCCGCGATATTTCCAGACGTGCGGTGCACCGGTCGCGACGGCCTCGAAGCGCGGGCTCCTCATGCCGTCGGCGAGGCCCTTCTCGAGCATCGCGAGCTGAAGGAGCTGGCACATCGCCTCGACCCCGAGCGAGCCGGGTTGCACTGGGTCCTGGAAGAAGTGGGCCTTGAAGAACCACTCGTCGGGATCGACGTCCTTCTCTGCGCGGAGGACCCCCTTCCCATTCCTTCCGCCCTGGTGCTCGACGTGTGTCACGCGGTCGAGCATGAGCAGGAAGGGCGTGGCCAAGCGCGCCGTGCCCGTCGTGAGCCGCGCGGGCCTCGCCCGCAGCTCGATTCCGTCTCGGGCTGGCGCCTCGTAGAGGGCTTTTTGCTCGGGGCTGATCGGCAGGCCGGCCTGGGTCTCGAACGCGGAGGTCGGGAAGAAGCCGAACACGGTGTCGAGGGTGTACGCGAGCCGCTCTTGGCCTCCTTCGCGCATCTTGGCGTGGAGCGTCACGTCGAACGCCACGATGATCATCGTTCCGGTCCGAGAGAGGCTCTTGAGGTGCGCGCGGGTGCGAAGCAGCTCCACGTCCCGCGTGATCTCGAGATGTGCCGTCGCCTTTCCATCGAGGTTCCGGAAGAGCAGATCCTCGTCGGTGAGGAGGGCACAGCCGACGTAGCTCGCGAGCCAGCCGCACGGCTGGAGCGCCGCCTCCATCAACACCGCATAAGGCATCACCGCTGCCCCGTTGTCCTGGAAATACCAGGCCTCGGGGGGGATGTCGTACTCGACTTCGACCTTCGCGCCGGCCTTGGCCACGCCCATCTCGCCCTCGACGGACGCGACGCGCGACATGAAGTGGTACGGGGGACCGGGCAGGCGCGCGACCTTTCGGGTCGAGTCGAAGCGCGCATAGATCGGCCCGAAGGCCTTGCTCGGACGTCCCCACGCACACGCCACGAGAGAGGCGTAGTCGAACGCGAATCCCTTGGACGGTCCGCTCGAAGCGACTGCCACGTTCTTGTGCGGCGCGGATTGGGGAAGGACGTCGGGCTCCTGGCCTTGCGGCGGAGGCAGAGCGTCCGCGGCCACGAGGCGCGCCCGCTCCTCGAGGGGCCACGCCGGTACGAGCCGGAGGCCCATGCGACGCGCGTGAAAGGCACCGAGGCCGTCGACCACGCAGAGGAGGTCGGCAGAGAGCATGGGGATCGGACCGGCGCCGACCTCCTCGACGAAGACTTCGTAGGTCAAGACGCGCGCCTTCGGCGTGACCTGGCCGCGACAGAGCAGCTTGTAGAGCTCATCCGTGATCGGCTCGAAGCGCCAGCCGTCGCGCGCGAGGGTGAAGCCCATGGCCGCGAGATAGAAAGCCATCGCCTGGAGGCATCCCTCGAACATGAGGGTGCCGGGCATGCACGGGTCGTTGCGGAAGTGCCCAGGGAAGAACCAGTCATCCTCGTGG
>JBKDQC010000559.1:0-16425 GCA_046342295.1 Deltaproteobacteria bacterium
CGACGTGACCGACGGCGGGACGCTGCTCATCGCTCCGCGTCGGGGCGAAGTCCGAGCCCTTCGCGAGCGCGTGCTCTTGCTCCGAGCAACGGCCGCAGGCGCGTCGGCGCTCCACGTCTCGGTCGCCGCGGGAGAGCAAGCGTTGCTTGCTCCCGCGGACGGCGACGCGATCCACATCGTTTCCCTCGGCGAGGGCGAGAGCCTCTACGTGATCGAGCGACACCTCTTGGCCTATGAGGCCGACGGGGGCGCGGAGGCGCGGACGATCGAGGCGGGATCGACCCACCTCCGTGTCGTCGCGGTTCGGGGCCGCGCGCGGCTCGCGCTCGGTTCTCCACGGCGTCCGATCGCTGCCGCGACCAAGGGACAGGCCGTGTGCGTCCTGGCATCGCGTCTCGTCGGTTGGTCGGGGCACCTCTTTCCGAGCGGCAGCGGGGAGATGCTCATGCTCCAGGGCGAGGGCGTGGTGATCGTCGCCTGAGACATCGAGACGGAATCGAGTCTCCGCCGAGCGTTGCGCGAGGCCCGAGCGGGGCGGGGTGCCGCGCGCGAGCGCGCGCTGGGGCGCCTGGAGCGGGACGGTCGCGCGGCCTACTCGAGCGGGCTCGCGTCCGTCTCGGACAGCCGCCGCTCCTTGTTCTCGACGGCGTCCGCGAAGAGCTTCACGTACTCGCCGGCGCTGGTGATCGCGAAGAAGACGCTCATGTAGAGGAGCACCAGGCCGACGGCGTTGAAGTCCACCTGATCGAGGCGAAACAACCCGAAGTCGACGTCGAAGCGGTGGTGGATCATCAGCATGAAGACCGCGACCATCTGAAGCGCGGCCTTCTCCTTGCCACCCTGACCCGCGGCGATCGTCACTCCCTCGGACATGGCGATGACCCGAAGGCTCGTGATCGAAAGCTCGCGGGCGACGATCACGATGACCGCCCACGTGGGAACGCGATTCATCGCGACCATCACGATGAGCGAGGAGGCGACCAGGAGTTTGTCGGCGAGAGGGTCGAGGAACTTCCCGAGCACGCTCACCAACCCCTGACGCCTCGCGATCCAGCCATCGAGGAAATCGGTGACCGCGGAGACTGCGTAGACCATCGCCGCGTAGAAGCAGGCCCGCGGGGTTCCCTCGATGATGAGCACGAGCGCCGCGGGGATCAGGACGATGCGCAACATCGTGAGGAGGTTCGGCAGGTTGAGCGCGTCCTGCCGGAGACTTCGTCGTCGCTGCGCGCGGTTCATCGTGGCCTCCCGCGGCTACTCGTGGACCGATCCCGACGAGGAGCCTCGCTCAAGGATGCAGCCGGTTGAGCATGCGCGGGAATGGAATCGTCTCGCGCACGTGGGGCAGCCCGCAGAGCCAAGCCACGGTGCGCTCGATGCCCAGACCGAAGCCTGCGTGGGGGAACGAGCCGTAGCGACGAAGGTCGAGGTACCAGCCGAACGCCTCCATGGGCAGCTTGTGGTGGGTAATTGCTGCCTCGAGCGTCGCGAGGTCGTCCTCGCGCTGACCGCCGCCGATGATCTCTCCGTAGCCCTCTGGCGCCAGCACGTCCATGTTGAGCGCGAGGCGGGTGTCGGTCGGATCCTTCTTGAAGTAGAAGGCCTTGAGGTCGATGGGGTAGCGATGGACGATCACCGGTCGGTCGAAGCCTCGCGAGATGACGGTCTCTTCATCGCCGCCGAAGTCGTCGCCGTGCTTGGCGGGGTGTCCCGCGCTCTGGAGCGTCTCGATCGCCTGCGTGTATGTGATGCGCGGGAACGGCTTCTTGATCGTCTCGAGCTTGCTGGTGTCCCGCTCGATCGACTCGAGCTCCTTGCGGCGCTTGTCGAGAACACGCGCGACGACCGCAACGAGGAAATCCTCCGCGAGGTCCATGTCGCCGTCGAGGTCCATGAACGCGACCTCGGGCTCGACCATCCAGAACTCCGCGAGGTGACGCCGTGTCTTGGATTTCTCCGCTCGGAACGTCGGACCGAAGCAGTACGCCTTGCCGACCGCCGCTGCCGCCGCTTCCATGTAGAGTTGTCCGCTCTGCGTGAGGTAAGCGGGCTCGCCGTGGTACTCGGTCTCGAAGAGGGTCGAGGTTCCTTCGCAGGCGTTCGGCGTGAAGATCGGGGCGTCCACCAGTGTGAAGCCGTGGCTGTCGAAGTAGTCTCGCACGGCGGCGATGATCTCCGCGCGCACACGGAGGATCGCGTGTTGGCGCTTGCTGCGGAGCCAGAGGTGCCGGTGGTCCATCAAGAAGTCGGTGCCGTGCTCCTTCGGACTGATCGGGAATTCTTGTGCCGGGACAGCGAGGACCTCCAGCTCCGTGACGCCGACCTCGAACGTGCCTTTGAGCTTCGCGTGCTCGCGCACCACGCCGCTCACCCGCAAGCTCGTTTCCTGCGCGAGGCGGTCGGCGGCCTCGAAGATCTCCGCGCTGACGTCGCCCTTGAACACCACGCACTGGCAGATGCCGGAGCCGTCGCGGACCTCGAGGAAGTGGAGCTTGCCGCTCGACCGCTTGTTGTAGAGCCAGCCCTCGAGTGTCACGCGCTCCCCGACGTTTCCGCCGAGCTGATCAATCTTCACTCGTTTCGTCATGTCGGGCCGTCGATACCACGCCGATCCGGACGGCGGTATCCACTGTTCGTCGCCGGAGGAGCCGTGGGACGGAGACACAAAGACCGAGCCCGCGATGCGAGCTCGGTCCGTGGGTGGGTTGGCTGGGCGAGGAGCGGCCCCTCTGGGAAGGTCAGCGCTTGCCGCCATTGCGCTTGATGGCGCCGCGCACGGTGACGATCGCGTTTCGGTGTCCGGGAACGGCGCCTTCGACGAGGAGCATGAACTTCTCATCGAGGACCCTGGCGACGCGGAGGTTCTGGATGGTCACCTTCTCGTCGCCATACTGGCCGGGCATCTTCAAGTTCGGGAGCGTCCGGCCCGGCGTCATGTTGGTGCCGATGGCGCCGCCGTGGCGCTGGTACTCGTGCGTGCCGTGGGTCTTCGTGCCCGAGCCGCGGAAGTTCCAGCGGCGCATGACGCCCGTGAAGCCACGCCCCTTGGTCTGGCCGGAGACGTCCACGAGCTGGCCCGTGGCGAACAGATCGGACGGCTTGAGGACCGCACCGACCTCGTACTTCGCGATCTCCTCCGCCGGGAGGCGGAGCTCGCGGATGACCCGCGCTGGCTTCTGGCCGGCCTTCTTGAAGAACCCAGCCTCCGCCTTGTTCACGAGCTTCTCGCGCTTCTCACCGAGCCCGACGATCAGCGCGGTGTAGCCGTCCTTGTCGGCGGTTCGCTTGCCGAGCACGGTGCAAGGTCCGACCTCGATCACCGTGACGCGGCGGACGTTGCCGTCGTCCTCGAAGATCTGCGTGTTTCCAAGCTTCTTGCCGATGAGGCCGGGGTGCGTGTTCATGATGGTCTCTGCGAGAGTCGACCGGGCTGCTGCGCCCGCGGGTCGGAAGACGCACGAAGGGCGCGCCTGGACGAAAGGGAGCGGGAGTGTATTGAGGGACCTCGTCCCGTCAAGCGGCTTCGAGGGCTCCGCGACCGAGCCGCACCTCGACGAGCGTCAGGCCCTCGGGGGGCGCCGTGGGCCCAGCGTCTTGCCGCCGCGCGTCGGGCCCGAGCAGCGAAGCCACGCATTCCTCGGAGAAACGCCCTCGTCCGACCTCCAGAAGGGTTCCCGTGAGGATGCGGACCATGTTCTTCATGAAGGCCGAGCCTCGGACCGTGATCGCGAGCTGTCGAGGGTCGTTCGCCCATGCGCAGGAGATCTCCAGGGCGTGCAAGGTGCGCACGGTCTGCTCTCGCTGATCGTCGGCCGCCCGGAACGCGCGAAAATCGTGGGTCCCGAGCAGCCTCGTCGCGGCCGCACGCATCGCCTGTACGTCGAGGGCATCGACGGCCGTCCGCGCGCTCGGGTTCCGGAGCCGTGGGGGCAGGCGCCAGGCACGGTGCCGAAGCAGCGGATCTCGCTCGTCGTCCACCAAGAGCACGTATCGGTATGTCTTGTCGATGGCGTCGAAGCGGGGGTCGTAGCCGGGGGGTGCGCGCTCGGCGGCGCGCACCGAGAGGTCGTCCGGCAGCGCCTGGTTGAGACCGCGCAGCCACCCGTGCGGCGGAATCTCACGCACCGAATCGAAGGCCACGACGTGCCCCATCGCGTGGACGCCACGGTCTGTACGACCTGCGCCCCGACACACGACCGGGTGACCTGCCATGCTCGCGACGGCGTCCTCGAGCGTGCCCTGAACGGTCCGGGTCGATGGCTGTCGGGCCCAGCCGTGGAAGTCGGTGCCGTCGTAGGCGACGACAAGACGAATTCCCTGTGCTCGCTCGCCGCTCTGCATGTCGCGTGATGAAGTCGATCGCGGGAGGCGGGCTCAGAACGTGAAGCCCAGACCCGCCGTCCAGGTGAGAGGGCTCCCGAGAGGAAGCTGTCGGCTCGAGAACGATCCCATGGTCGAGCCGAAGATCTCGAAGAAGATCTCGGCGTGGTTGAGCCCCCACTCCTCGTCGAGCCGGCGGGCGGAGCGCCGGTCGAGGAAGTCGAGCTGAAGCGCGAGCTGCGCGCCCCAGTCGAGCCCGACGCTCCAGCCCTCGGCCTGCGTGAACCCGCTCGTGCCGGTCTGGAAGTATCCGAAGTCTAGGCCCAGCTTGGGCGTGAGGACGAGCGGAAAATCCAGGTAATGCGCCAGGGCATCGATCCGCAAGGACGCAAGCACCGTGATCGGAACGAGGCTCAAGCCCGTGCCGCCGACGTTGCTCGTGCCGGAGCTCGACGTGGCTGCTCCGTTCCACTCGACCCAGCCGACGCGAGCGCCGATCTGGAGCGGGCCGACGTACGGGACGCGCACGAGATGGTAGTCGAGCTCGATCGCGATCAGGGGCCCCAGGTCGCCCCCGAACGATGCGGCGAACGAGGGGCCGAGCTCAGGTCGGTACGCACCGCCTCGGAGCTCGATGGTGAAGTGCTCCGGAGACGGGTTGAAGACGGGCTCGTCCGACCACTCTCCGATCGGTCGCGCCCCCTCGCGGCGCCGGCTGGCTTCCTGCGCGAACGCGGTCGAGCCGAGCGCGGCGCTGGCCGACACCGCGGCGACAAGCACCGCGGTGGCCAGCCGCGCGGCGTCCGCGACCACCTTGGTGAGCGCAGCGTGCGTCGGTTCGCGGACCTCGCCAAGACGGGCACTCATCGCACACCCCGCTTCCTGCGTCCCGCCACGAAGAGGCCGACCGCGATCGTCGCGAGCCACCCGAGCCCGCCGCGAGAACCTGGCGCCGTGCTGCACCCGGAGTACCGGGCGCGGCACTCCTCGGTGCTCAGCATCCGCTCGCGGCAATAGGCGTCCCAGAATCCCTGGACCGGAACTCGCGCGACGCACACCACGTTCGACAGCACGGATTCGTTGCGCGCCGTGTCGAGCACGGTGATCGCCATGGGCGCCGACTCGCCGACCGCGAGGCCGAGCGTCTGACCATCGAGGTTCGCGCTCGTGGGCGCGCTGCCCGTCACGGTCGCGGCTGGGGTCAAGGTTGCGGGTGCAGCCTGACCCTCGACCAGGAGCGTGATCGCGCCTCAGCTGGCCGAGGTGTCGACGTATACGCGCGCGCCGGCGAGGGTCTCGGTCGTGTCGTTCGTCCACGCCACGGCGATCTGTCGGTCGCCGGCGGCGTCCTCGGCCATCGGCGCCGCGGGGGGCTGGAAGTCGAGCGCGACGTTGAAGCCGAAGAAGCTCGAGACCGGGACATCCGTCGTGGTGTCCCCAGGCGCGCTGACGGCGAGCACGTAGAACACGTACGTGCCGGAGGCCGTGGCGCTACAGCCTTGCGGGAAGAGTTGCTGGGGCAGGAACGACAGCGTCGGCATGGTCGTCGTGACCTGGCCTCCACCCGACCACACGCGGTTCGTGCACAACGCCGCAGTGCCGCCGCTCATGCGTCGGTTCATGGCGGTCTGGCAGTTGGCGCCAGAGCTGCCCGTACCGCCTTGCCAGAGATCCCACTGCAGGCGTGTCATCCCGGTGCCGTCGAAGGGCGCCCCGGTCACGACCATCGAGATGGGCGCGTTGGCCTCGCACTCCTCGAGCGAGAGCGGCCAGCTCACGAGGTAGTTCGCCGCGCCGGAGCTCGGAGTTCCCCGGTCGCCGTACGTCTGAAAGGTGTAGGTGATCTGCGCCCGCGCCGCGGTCGGCCAGGCTGCCCACAGAAGGGCGGCGAAGATCCAGAGGTGTGGTCGTCGGTGCATCGGGGCTCGATTCGCCAGCGTTCGCATGCTCTCTCCGTGATGCACGCGCGCTCGGTCATGCGTGTTCGATCGAACAGACTCCGAGCAACGCTCGTGCCGTGTGGCTTCTCCGATGGAACGCCGCGGTCTCGGAGCCCAGTGGTGCCGCGCGCTCGACACTTTGTCACGTCGCGCATGCCCAGGACGTGTTCCGGCGACAGCTTGGCCGGGCGGTCCGCCTCACCCGAGGAGCAGGCCCTCGGCGATCTGAACCGCGTTGGTGGCGGCGCCCTTGCGAAGGTTGTCGCCGACCACCCAGAGCATGAGCCCACCCGGGTTCCCGAGGTCCTCACGGATCCGACCGACCAGCACTTCGTCGCGGTCGTCGCAGTCGAGCGGCGTCGGGTAGACGCCCGCGGCGAAGTCGTCGACCACCCGCAGACCTCGCGATTTCTCGAGGATCGCGCGCGCCTCGGCCGCAGCCATGGGTCGCTCGAGCTCGATCGCGATCGACTCCGAGTGGCCGTTGATCACGGGGACGCGGACCGTGGTCGGCGAGACGCGGATCTCCGGGTCGTCCAGGATCTTCCGGGTCTCGTGGATCATCTTGAGCTCTTCTTCCTGGTAGCCGACGGACACGTCGCGCTTCCACTCCATGAGGAGGTTTCCGGCGAGCTGCTTCGAGAGGACGCCCGCGGGCATCGGGGCACCGGCGGCGAAGGCGGCGCTCTGTGCGCGGAAGTGTTCGACGGCCTGGGCGCCTGCGCCGCTGATCGCCTGGTAGGTCGACACGACGATGCGACGGATCCGGGCCGCCCGATGAAGGGGCGCGAGCGCGACCAGCATCTGAATCGTCGAACAGTTCGGGTTCGCGACGATGCCGCGAGGCCGGACGCGGGCCGCATCGAGATTGACCTCCGGCACGCAGAGAGGCACCTCGGCGTCCATGCGCCAGGCCGAGGAGTTGTCGATGACGAGGGCCCCGTGGCGGGCCGCGATCGGGCCCCACTCCTTGCTCGGGCCAGAGCCTGCGGAGAAAAGCGCGACGTCGATCCCCTCGAAGGCGAGCTCGCTCACGGGTGCGACTTCGAGGTGCCGGTCGCCGAATTGCACAGTGGCCCCTGCGCTGCGGGGCGAAGCGAGCGCCCGCACCTCGCCCACGGGGAAGCGGCGCGTGGCGAGGACGTCCAACATCTTGCGGCCCACCGCCCCCGTCGCGCCGAGCACGGCGACATGAAACTTACGATCGTCTCGGGTCCTCTCTGCGCACATACGGGTGGCCGCCATACCACGCGCCGAACGCGGACGCGACGTCCGGCGACGTTGCGTGCGCGGGCAACCGCGCCCACATCGCGGCCCCGGAGGTCAGCATGGGTCGTTCCCGCGGCTGGGTGGTTCACGTGCTCGGAGCCGTCGGCTCGCTCGCTTGGTGGACCGTGGCCTCCGCGGTCGATGCTCAATCGGCCGAGGATTCGCTGCCGAGCGCCTCCGCTGCGCGCCACGCGGCCATCACGGGCGTGGAGCCGCTCGATCTCGAGCAGGTGCTGCGCGGGGAGGGCCGAGGCCTCACGGCCGACGAGGTCGCCCGCCGCTCGGTCGCGAGCGCTCCGACGCTCACGGCGGGACGTGCCCAGCTCGAGCAGGCGCGCGCGGGCGCGGCCCAGGCGTACCTCGCGTTCTTTCCGAGGGTCGATCTGACCGCGCGGTACACGCGCCTGAGCCCCATCACGCAGGGCACCCTGGGCGGGGGCGGGATCACGCCCGCGCAGGAGGCCGCCTTGCGCGCGCTGATCGCGACGGTGGGGGACGCATCGTCGCGCTCGCTCTTCGAGGTGAACCTCGAGTCGCAGCTCGCGCTCGCAAACTTCTCTTTCCCGGTGCTTCTCGACGCGTTTTCGCTCGGTGCGGGCATCCAGTACCCGCTCAGCGACGTCTTCTTGCAGGTCCTCCCGAGCTACGAGGGCGCCGAGCGAGCCGTCGACGCGCAGGAGGCCCAGCTGCAGGCAACCGCTTCGGGCGTGTCGCAGCAGGCGAGAGAGGCCTTCTACAACTACGCGCGCGCCCGCGCGGCCACCGCGGTCGCCGAGTCCACGGTGCGGACCATCGAGGCCCAGGAGCGGGTCGTGCAATCGGCGGTCGACGCCGGGGTCACGCCTCGGATCGACCTCATGCGCCTGCGCGCGCAGCTGGCGGCGGGACGCGTCGCGGTCGAGCGCGCGCGAGGCGGCATGGCGATGTCCGCGGAGGCGCTCCGCACCTTGATGCATGAGGAGGGGGGCAGCGAGATCCTCGTCGCCGAGGATCTCCTGGCCGGGATGCCGGACCTCGAGGGCTCCCGCGAGGACCTGATCCAGCGCGCTTACGCCGAGCGTCCGGAGTCCCGCGCGATCGCGCATCTGCTTCGCGCACGCGACCGCCAGATCCAGGCGGCGGAAGGCAGCCGCTATCCGCACCTCGTGCTCGACGCGCAGTTCTCGTTCGACAACCCGAACCAGCGCCTGTTTCCGGCGCAGCAGCGCTTCGTCGAGAACTACACGCTGAGCGTGGTCCTCGCGTGGTCACCGAACGAGCTCTTCGCTGGCGAGGAGCGGATCCGACAAGCGCAGGCCGCGCGCGCCGAGAGCGAGGCGCAGCTCGCGCAACTGCACGACGGGCTTCGGATGCAGGTGACGCAGGCCTACGAGTCGTACCGAGCCTCGCGGCTCTCGCTCGACGCGGCGCATGCCGGGATCGAAGCCGCGGAAGAGGGGGTTCGCGTCCGCACGGAGCAGTACCGCGCCGGCGCGGGGCTCATCACCGAGCTCATGGCCGCGACCGCCGATCTCGCGCGGGCTCAGCTGGACCTCGTGAGCGCGGCGATCGACGCGCGCATCGCCCACACACAGCTCGTGCGCGCGATCGGAGCCGATGGCCCCTACGACGTGGCGCGGTGAGCCGGTCATGCCCACCATCGTCGTCGCCGCGGCCGTGGTCCGCGATGGAGACCGCTTCCTCCTGACCAAGCGCCCCGACAGGGGCCATCTGCCCGGCTACTGGGAGTTCCCAGGCGGAAAGCTCGAGGCGGGTGAGAGCCCGGAGGCTGCGCTCGTGCGCGAGTGCATGGAGGAGTGCGGCATCGATGTCGTCCCCGTCGACATCCTGGACGTGACTTTCCACCGCTACCCTACGAAGGACGTCCTGCTCCTCTTTTACGCGTGCGTCCTCGGGGCCCGGTGCGAGGTGCACCACTTCGAGGTCGCCGACCACGTCTGGGTGTCCGCCACCGAGCTTCGCCGGTACGCGCTCCCGCCACCGGACGAGAAGCTCCTCGCCAAGCTCGAGCGTGGTGTCTGGGTGCGATGAGCGCGCCGTCCCCGGCGCGTCCCTTCAGACGCGTGCGACCCGCTTCCAGAGCGGGAGCGGCAGATCGCTCGCTGCCTGGTAGTGCACGCTGAGCTCGTCGAACGACGCGAGCGCGTCGGGCGCCGAGCCCCGCGCGAGCTCGAACGCGTCGAAACCGACCCGCGCGAGGTAGGCGAGTTGGTCGCGCACAACCTTGCCCGTCGCGCGCAGCTCGCCGCGGTACGCGAAGCGCTGCCGGAGCACCCGCGCGAGCGAGTAGGCGCGGCCGTCTCGAAGCGTGGGGAATTCGAGGCAGATGAGCGCGGCCTCCGTGACTGCTTCGAGCTGCTCGGGCCGGGCGTCGTTGGGCACGCGCACGCCGAGGCGGCCTTCTCGGGCCAGCAGCGCATCTTTGTCCCCCGCGAACCGCGCCAACGAGACGATCACGTCGCCGCGCGCGGGCACCGGGGCGTCGTCGGCGATGGAATCCCAGCCGCTGGCATCGACGATCTCGTAGTCCGCGCTGTGCGGTTCACGCAGCGGTGCGTTGGCTCGACGCCGGATGAGCGCCATAGACCGACTCCTTGAAAGGGTTGGGGCCCACCCGCCGGTAGGCGGCGAGGAAGCTCTCGCGCGGGCTCTCGCGCAGCGCGAGGTAGGTTCGCACCACTTTTTCCACCGCGGCCGCGATCTCGTCCGCTGCGAAGGCACGGCCGAGGATCTTGCCGATCGCCGCGGTCTCGGTGTGGTCGCCACCGAGCGTGAGCTGGTAGAATTCCTCTCCGAGCTTGTCGATGCCGAGGATGCCGAGGTTGCCCACGTGGTGGTGACCGCAGGCGTTGATGCAGCCCGAGATGTTGAGGCTGATCGGGCCGAGGTCCTGCTCGGCCTCCAGACTCCGGAGACGCGCAGCGATCTCCTGCGCGACCGGGATCGAGCGGGCGTTCGCGAGATCGCAGTAGTCGAGGCCGGGGCACGCCACGATGTCGGTGATCCGACCCACGTTGGGCGTCGCGAGGCGATGCTCGACGAGCGCGGCGTGAAGCGCCGGAAGATCCGCGATCTTCACGTCCGTCAGCACGAGGTTCTGGCGATGGGTGACGACGGCGCGGCCGAACGAGAAACGGTCGGCGAGGTCGGCCACGGCCTCGAGCTGGGCGTCGGTCGCGTCCCCCGGGGGCAGGTGCTCGCTCTTGAGTGAGAGCTGCGCGATCGCGTAGCCGGGCACGCGGTGCGGGATCACGTTGGCTTCCCCCCACCGCGCGAGCGCGCGCTCCTTGCCGAGGACGAGGCCCTCGAGCGTCGCGGTCGAAGCGCTGGGCTCGTACGGGGCGGGCTCGAAGTGCCGTGCGACGCGCGCGATCTCGTCCGGAGTGAGGATCAGGCCGGCGTCGTTCCGAATGCGATCCCATTCCTCGTCGACGAGCCGTGCGAACTCCTCGGCGCCGAGCTCGTTCACGAGGATCTTGATCCGAGCCTTGTAGATGTTGTCGCGGCGACCGAGCTCGTTGTACACGCGCAAGATGGCCTCGGTGTAGGAGAGCAAGTCGCGCTCGGCGAGGAAGGCGCGGATGCGCGTGGCGAGCACGGGCGTCCGGCCCTGGCCTCCCCCGACGAAGACCTCGAAGCCCACGGAGCCGTCCTCGCCCCGGAGCACGCGCAGCCCGATGTCGTGCACCGCGATCGCAGCGCGGTCGTGCCGGGAGCCAGTCACCGCGATCTTGAACTTGCGCGGGAGGTACGCGAACTCGGGATGAAACGTCGAGTACTGTCGAAGTAGCTCGCAATACGGACGGGGATCGACGTCCTCGTCGCGCGCGACGCCCGCGAAGGGATCGCTGGTGACGTTCCGAACGCAGTTCCCGCTCGTCTGGATCGCGTGCATCTCCACGCTCGCCAGCTCGTCGAGGATGTTCGGGACGTCCTCGAGCCGGACCCAGTTGAGCTGCAGGTTCTGACGCGTCGTGAAGTGCCCGTAGCCGCGGTCGTAGGTCCTCGCGATGTGCGCCAGCTTGCGCAGCTGCGCCGCGCTGAGGAGGCCATACGGGATCGCGATGCGCAGCATGTAGGCGTGCAGCTGGATGTAGAGGCCGTTTTGCAAGCGCAGCGGGCGGAACTCTTCCTCGGTCAGCTCGCCGGAGAGGCGACGGGCGACCTGCCCACGGAACTGCCTCGCGCGCTCCTCGACCAGTCGGCGATCGTGCTCGTCGTATCGGTACATGCGTTCCTCAGCGGGTCGGTCTCGTGTGGCCCAGTCGCTCCATCACCTGCGCGGCCCCGTCGCGACGCAGGCGCTCGCGCGCGGAGAGCAAGAGCGCACCGTCCGCGCTCACGCCGACCTCGACGACGTGTGCGTTGCAGGCATGTGCTTCGTCCTGCTTCGCGAAGGCGAGCTCCTCGTCGCGGCGAGCGGGCTCGACGTGCCGGGCCGCCTGGTCGAATCGCTCCACCCAGCGGCGATCCTCGGCGAGATAGAGGACCGCGCCGTCGGAGAGTCGGCTCGCGGAGACCAAGAACTGTTTGGCGGTGGCGGTCATCGCAATCTTGAGCGACTGTGTGGGGAACTCTGACAGAGCGCAAGGCCTTTGTTCTTAGGGCAACCGAAGATTCATGGGGGATTCATCAGATGTTCAATGTAGATTTCGGGGCGGGCGACTGTGCGCTTCGAGCCCCACGAGAACACGTGCCGTTCGGACTTGACGCTCCGCGGAGCGCGGGGTAGACACCGCGCCCTGCTCGGCGCACGGCTCCGGCGGCGCCAGCCGAATCGCGCGCTCACGCCAGTCAGTTCTTCTCGCGCACCGCTCCGGGATCGTCTAACGGCAGGACAACGGATTCTGGCTCCGTTTATCTAGGTTCGAATCCTAGTCCCGGAACTTCCTCTCTTGTCTCGCCTGCACTCCTCGAGTTCGCTTCCCAAGCTCCCGTTTGATTTCATGGCCCCATCGTCTAGCGGTTAGGACATCGGCCTCTCACGCCGGTAACCGGGGTTCGAGTCCCCGTGGGGTCAGAGTGCTCGCAGTGAGAGCGAGACGGGAAGAGGTCGCCGACGCAATCGGCGGCCTCTTCGCGTTTCGCGAAACAGAATCGCCTCGACGCGGACAAGCCACCTTCGGCGATTCTGGCTCGAGACCATGAGCGTCTTGCCCGAGTCCTTCTACGCGCGCGACGCGCTCGCCGTGGCGCGCGATCTCCTCGGGCATGAGCTCGTGCACGGACCCGTGCGGCTACGGATCACCGAGACGGAGGCCTACCGACACCCCGGTGACACCGCGAACCATTGCAGGGTCGGGCGGACGCCGCGGAACGCCGCGATGTGGGGCCCACCTGGGCGCGCGTATGTGTACCTCTGTTATGGAATCCACGCGATGCTCAACCTCGTCACCGGCCGAGACGGGGAGGGCGCTGCGGTGCTGATCCGGGCCGCGGAGCCGCTCGGCGGTCTCGACGTGGTCCGCGTCCGCCGCGGTGACCTGACCGGTACGGACACGACCTGTCTGCTCGCCGGACCAGGAAAAGTAGGGCAAGCGCTGGCGCTCGACCGCTCGTTCAGTGGACACGCGCTGTTCGCGCCCGGAGGCCTCGAAGTGCGTCGGGGGCCCGGAGTCGACGCGGTGCTGATCGGACCGCGGGTTGGCGTGGACTACGCGAGCCCCTCGGATCGACTCGCCCCCTACCGTTTCGCCGACGCTCGCTCGCGCGTCGTCAGTCACCGACATAGTCTCCGCCCGCTCCTTCGATTCTCGCGCTGAACAGAGGAACGATGCTGCGACCGACCACGACCTCGAGCTCCATCACCGATGGCATCCGCGTCTCGGTGACGAGCCGCTACATCCCGGAACAGTCCGTGCCCCGCCTCAAGCGTTTCGTCTGGGCGTATACGATCCGGATCGTCAACGAATCGAGCGCGGCGGCGAAGCTCGTGAGCCGCCACTGGACGATCGTGGACGCGATGCAGAAGGTCGAGGAAGTCCGCGGGCCCGGCGTGGTGGGCGAGCAGCCGCGCCTCGAGCCAGGCCAGACGTTCCAGTACACGAGCGGCTGCGTGCTCCAGACCTCGCGCGGCACGATGCGGGGCACGTACCAGATGGTCCGCGACGACGGCTCGGGCTTCGACGCGGAGATCGCGCCTTTCGCGCTCGAGCTCCCGGCCATGCTGAACTGATGCGCCTCCCACTCCACACGCCGAAGCCCGCGCTCCGGCGCGGGGTCCTCGCCTCGCTCGGACGCCTCGCGCGCGGCTCGGCGGCATCTCGCATGCACGCTCGGCGGGGTCTCGGTTCTTTCCCCAGATCACCGAAGCGCAGCCGTCACCGTCGAGCGCGATGAAGGCGCGGAAAGCCGGCCGAGGTCGATGCGCTGCTCGGCTGACTCGATCGCCTTCTTCAGACGCTTGGCGAGCACCCGCACGTTCGGCTCGAGCACCATCGCGTCGTGATCGCCCGGGACCTCGAGGACCTCGAGGCGGCGGACCCAGGGAGTCCAGCCGTTGTCGGGCGACATGTAGTGGCGGTCCTTGTCGATCATCGTGCCGTCGGAGAACGACCAGCGCGGCACGAGCCGCGGTCGATAGAGGAGCACGTCACCGTCGTAGCGCGCGAGCTGGTAGCGCCCGAGCGCCGCGCGGAACGCACCCTCCATCCTCTCGTTGTGGAACTCCGCGCTCGAGGGTTCGGGGGCTTCGTCTGTCCCGAGACGCCTCCGAATCTTCTGAAGCTCCCACTCGGTTCGCCTCTCGACCCACTCGCCGAGGTAACGGGGGCCCTTGCTCTGGATCTCGCCGAGCTGGATGCGGGCGCGGTCCCTCGCGGAGAGAGGCGGCCGCTGGGGAATGGGCGTGTCGAGCATCACGAGGAGGCCGACGCGATCGCCGCCGGCCACGATCTGACGCGCCATCTCGTAAGCCGTCACACCGCCACCGGAGAAGCCGCCGAGCAGGTAGGGGCCCTCGGGTTGCACCGTGCGCATCTCCTCGAGGTACGCGCGTGCCATCTCCTCGAAGCTTTCGTGCGGCGTCTCGTCTCCGTACAGGCCGCGGGCCTGGAGGCCGTAGAAAGGCCGCTCGCTGCCGATCAGGTGAGCGAGGTGCCTCAGGTTGAGCACGTTGCCGAACATGCCGGCGACGAGGAAGAAGGGACGTTCCCCCGAGCCGCGGTCCGAGCGCGAGTCGGCGCCAGGATGCATCGCGACGAGGTGCCGATAACGCGCGCGGGGGGCGCTGGGGGCGTCTGCCGGAGCGCCGGGCTCCGAACGCGCCGCACCGACGACGCCCACCTTCTCGCGCACGCGCTCTGCGATCCGCGCCACGGTAGGGGCCTCGAACAGAAGAGAGATCGGGAACTCCGCCTGGTAGGCCTTCTTGATCGCAGCGAAGAGGCGCACCGCGATGAGCGAGTGTCCCCCGAGGTCGAAGAAGGAGTCGTCGACACCGATCATCTCGACGCCGAGGAGATCTTGGTAGAGACCCACGATCGTCCGCTCGAGGTCGTCGCGCGGCGCAACGTACGGGCTCTCGAGGTCCGGACGAGCGAAGCGAGCGCCATCGCCCTCGTTCCGAGGGGCGTCCGTCGCGCGCTTCGCTTGCGCGAGCAGACCGTCGAGATCGAGAGAGCTGACGAGGATCCGCGGGCCAGCCTCGCTCGCGAGCGCACGCGCGAAGACGTCGAGCCCTTCGGCGGCCAGGATGCCCTGCTCGAGATTTCGCTTCAGCTGCTCTTCGGCCGGCGTGAGCTCCCGCGCGGCCTGCTCTTCCCGCACGAGCTCCCCTGGAGCGGGCTGCGCGGCGCGCTGCGTGAGATCCAGGCCACCGTCGAGCTTCTTGATGGTGAAGCGTCGGATCTCGACCGCGATGCTTCCGTCCAGGTCGGTGAGCACGAGATCGAAGTGCGCGAAGCCGCCGGCTTGCGAGGCCCCACCGTGCAGGCGCGCCCAACTTCGAATCCTCGAGGGGAGCCGCCCGTGCACGCGCACGCACTCGTAGCCCACGGGAACCCAGAGGGCCGACGCGTCGTAGCCGTCGATCAAGTCCATCGCGTAGCCCGTGGCGAGATCGAGGAGCGCGGGGTGGAGCCGGTAGACGTCGGCCTCGTGCTCGAAGCTCGGGTCGAGCGAGAGCTCCGCGACAGCTTCGCCGCGGCCCCAGAGGATCTCACGGAGAACCCTCCAACGAGGCCCGAAGCGGAGGTGCCGCTCCTGGGGCGAGACCAGGCCGGTCGGGCTCGCCTGTCGCCGCAGCGCGCACCGCGCTTCGATCTCGGGAAGCGGGAGAGTCGCGGGCGGGGAGATCCGCACGAGCGACACCTGCGCCTGGGCGTGGAGCTCCCACGCCGGCGCGCCCTCGTGCATGACGCGCGAGCGAACCTCGAGCGCATGGCCGAGGTCGTTGGGGCGCAAGGTCACGCGCAGCTCGCGAGATTCGTCGTCGGCGACCGCGAGCGGGCGGATGAAGAAAACGTCCTGGAGCTCGAAGGGCCCGGTCTCGCCGATCTCCACGAGCGCGGCGCGAGCAAGCTCCAGGAAACCCGTGCCAGGAACGAGCGCGTGACCGGCGGCGGTGCGGTGCTCATCGAGCAGCCAGTGACTCGCGGGATGCAGCGTGCCGCGCAGGCCGAGCTGCCCGCGAGGATGCTTCTCCCGAGCCACGAGGAGAGGATGCGTCGCGGGCGCGACGGTGCGCCACGTCTCCGGCGCGGTCCGCTCGAGCATGGCGTCATGAGCCATGCCCACGTCGGACCAGATGCCCCACGCGAGCGCGAGGTAACGGGTCTGACGGCCGCTCGCTCGCGCGGCGTGGTCGCGGGAGCTCGCGAAGGCATCGAGGAACGCGTTGGCCGCGGTGTAGTCGATCTGTCCGCGCGCGCCGATGATGGCGGAGCTCGACGAGAAC
>JBKDQC010000560.1:0-1965 GCA_046342295.1 Deltaproteobacteria bacterium
CATCGCGCTGGGTGGCCAGCAGTGGGTGGTGAAGGCCCAGATCCACGCCGGCGGCCGCGGCAAGGCCGGCGGCGTGAAGGTCGCGAAGGGCGCGGCGGCGGCGGAGGAGAAGGCCAAGGCCCTCCTCGGCACGACGCTCGTGACGAAGCAGACCGGCCCCGAGGGCAAGAAGGTGAACCGGCTCTACATCGAGCAGGGCCTCAACCTCGAGGGCGCGCGCGAGCTCTACTTCTCGATGCTCATCGACCGCGAGACGCGTCGCATCACCGCGATCGCCTCGGCGGCGGGCGGTGTCGACATCGAAGAGGTCGCCGAGACGCACCCCGAGAAGATCCTCAAGGTCGTCATCGACCCGGCCGTGGGCTTCGCCGCGCACTACGCGCGCCAGCTCGGCTTCGGGCTCGAGCTCAAGGGCACCGCGATGAGCGAGTTCATCTCGCTCTGCGGCAAGCTCTACAAGCTGTTCCTCGAGGAAGACTGCTCGATGCTCGAGGTGAACCCGCTCGTGATCACGGGCGACAACCACGTCGTCTGCCTCGACGCGAAGGTGAACTTCGACGAGAACGCGAGCTTCCGCCACCCCGAGTGGGACGCGCTCCGCGATCCCGACGAAGAAGAGCCCACCGAGACGGAGGCCAAGGCCGCCGGCCTCTCGTACGTGAAGCTCGACGGCAACATCGGCTGCCTCGTGAACGGCGCGGGCCTCGCGATGAGCACGATGGACATCATCCAGCACTACGGCGGCTCGCCGGCCAATTTCCTCGACGTCGGCGGCGGCGCCACCAAGGATCAGGTCACGCGCGCCTTCCGGATCATCCTCACCGATCCGAACGTGAAGGGCATCTTCGTGAACATCTTCGGCGGCATCATGAAGTGCGACACCATCGCCGAGGGCGTCATCGCTGCGGCGCGCGAGCTCGGCCTCGAGGTGCCGGTCGTCGTACGCCTCGAGGGCACGAACGTCGAGAAGGGCCGCGAGATCCTCTCGAATTCGGGCCTCGCCGTCATGCCGGCCGCGAACATGGCAGAGGGCGCGAAGAAGATCGTCGCGCTGTCTCGCTGAGGGGCCGAGCGGCCCCTCCCCACCAGTGGGGCCCCCTCCCGCTCCGGCCGCCGAAGCGGCCGCTCACGCGCGGGGCCCCAACCCTGCTTGCCGGGCTCGCCGAGCTCGCCCGTTCCCAACACGAACAACGTTGAGAGACAACCATGTCGATTCTCGTCGGTAAGGACACCAAGGTTCTCTTCCAGGGCATCACGGGAAGCGCCGGAGGCTTTCACGCAGACCAGTGCATCGCGTACGGCACCGCAGTCGTCGCGGGCGTGACGCCGGGCCGCGGCGGGCAGACGTGGACGGGCGCGAGCACGAAGAAGAACGTGCCGGTCTACGACACGGTGAAGGACGCCGTGAAGCAGACGGGAGCGAACACGAGCTGTGTGTTCGTGCCGCCGCCGGCCGCGGCGGACTCGATCCTCGAGGCGATCGACGCGGGCGTCGAGCTCGTCATCGCGATCACCGAAGGCATCCCGGTCGCCGACATGCTGCGCGTGCGCCGCGTGCTCGACGCGCAGACGGGGCCGAAAAAGACGCGCCTCATCGGCCCCAACTGTCCGGGCGTCATCACGCCGGGCGCCGGCTGCAAGATTGGCATCATGCCGGGCCACATCCACCGCCCCGGCCGCATCGGCGTCGTGTCGCGCTCGGGCACGCTCACCTACGAGGCGGTCTTCCAGCTCACCTCGCTCGGCCTCGGTCAGAGCACCGCGGTCGGCATCGGCGGTGATCCCATCAACGGCACCGACTTCGTCGACGTGCTCACGCTCTTCAACGAGGACCCCGAGACCGAGGGCGTCATCATGATCGGCGAGATCGGTGGCACCGCGGAAGAGGCGGGCGCCGAGTACATCAAGAAGCACTTCAAGAAGCCCGTGGCGGGCTTCATCGCGGGCGCCACGGCTCCGGCCGGA
>JBKDQC010000561.1:0-9716 GCA_046342295.1 Deltaproteobacteria bacterium
CAGCTCGAAGCAGAGCTCGGCCCGCTCACGGTCCCGCCGCCCCGCGCTCGGTGAGCGTCATCAGTACGCGTTCCGCGTACGACGCACGCCCGATCGACGACCAGCGAGAAGACAACGCGGCTCCGCGCGGCCCGCTCGTCACGCAAGGACGGTGGTCGTGCAGCGGGTACGTCCACCCAGAGTACGTCGAGTCATCGCACGCGGCGGCGAAGAGACACGTACGGGAGCGCGCCACGTACGGCGACTCCATGTCGAAGCGCGGGTCACCAGCGAGCTCGAGGCGCGTGCTTCCGAGGTTCGTCACCGTCGTCCCCGGGACGGGTGCGCCCGCCGAGAACGTCGTTCCGCCCAGCCGCTGGCGGTCGTTCCGGACTTCCTCCGCGAGCTGTGTGAGGACCGTTCGAGGGTTCTCGCCTCGGACGCCCACAGCAAAGCCAGTGCCGTCGACGCGGAACGCGTCGGTGGTGCGCTGCCAAGCGCCAGCGGAGCTGGAAGCCGGATCGGTCACGGTTCCCCATCGGTACTCGCTCTGGACCGAGACCGCAGGGGTCGTGTTGCGCTGTCGGAAGAGGCGCACGAACCCCTCGGCGGGCGTGTCCAGATCGACCAGCGCGCCGCGGGCGACAGCCGTGGCCCGTGGAGCTCCGCGGGGTGCGCGATGGGGAGGGTGCCCATCTGGGCGTTCCACGGAGACGCCGAGGACGCGTCGTGGGCGTCGAGGGCACGCACGCGCCCGTGACGGGCCTCCAAGCCTGCGATCCGCGGCCCGACGTCGACATCGTGATCTACCCCGGCGTCGGCCATGACCCGTGGAGCTGCACTCATGATCGGAGCGGCGGACACGACATATGCGCGTGGCTGCTGGCCCGCGCGTGGTGAGCTGAGTCCATCCGATCAGATCCCGTAGCGCGCGCGGAGCGAGGCGAGGGTGCGCCGGTCGCCGTGCACGAACGACGCATCCTCGAACGACGGCGGGCCGAGACCGGGGCGGGCGCCGCTCGAGAAGCCATAGCCCTCCTGGGGAAGGCCGATGAAGTCGCGGTCCATGTCGCCGTCGCCGTCCTCGTCGTGGAGGAGCGCGATCGCGTACGTGCCGGGCGCGTGGTGGCCGAGCGAGCAGCTCGCGTCCTCGCCCACGACGTCGGCCTCGCACGTGGCGAGGGTGCGCTCGTGCGAGAGCCAGTCACCGCGGCTCGCGTAGAGCGCGATGCGCACGACGCCGCGGGCGCTCCGCAAGCCCGAGACGCCCGCGACGATCTCCGCGCCGGAATCGGCGGCGTGCGCGTCGGCGGCGGAGAGCACGGGCCCGGCCGAGAGCGTCAGGGCCGCGAGAGACGAGACGAGCGAAGCGAAGACGTAGGGCATGCGGGACATGGGCGACCTCCGGTGCGAGCCGCGTCGAGGGCTCGTGAGGTCGTGTCCGCAGCGGCTCGGACCGTTCGATCCATTCGATCGAGAGAGCGAGAGAGCGAGAGAGAATCGT
The DNA here is from genome assembly GCA_046342295.1 of Deltaproteobacteria bacterium. GTDB lineage: Bacteria > Myxococcota_A > Polyangia > Polyangiales > Sandaracinaceae > JAFLCL01. Next base: position 1,484 of record JBKDQC010000561.1, read on the forward strand.
CGGGGCGCCGTGCGGCGGGGTCTGCGAAGCAGACCCCTGGACCAGCGAGGAGGAGGAGTCTTCGACGATCGACGAGCGGGGGGAGTAGGGGGGCGTCCTCCATAGCGAGGCTCCCCAGCGCGCCGAAGGCCCAGAAACATCGCGTCACAGATGCGCGCAGACGGATACGCCGCCGCTCACCAGCACCGTGCCGAAGGGCACGACGGGCACGCCAGCGTGGAACGTGGTCGTGGCGATCCAGCGCACCTCGGCGTCGACTCCGATCGAGAGGCTCGGATGCGCCCAGAAGCGCGCGCCCACGCCGCCCAATGGCGCGAAGCCGAGCACGAACGGGCTCGTCGGCGGGACGACGGCCTGCAGGTGACCGCCGGCCGAGGCGTGCAGATCGATCGCGGGATCGAGACGCCACGCGAGCTCCAGAAAGAGCACTCCGCCGGGGCCGGTCGAGCGGTCGCTGGCATAGCCTGCACCGAGCTCGCGGACCCCGAGGGCGATCCACTCGGTGAACGTCACCGCGACGTGCAGGCATGCCCACAACACGAGCTAGTCGCTCGTGTCGCGGTAGGCGCTGAGCTGCATGCCGAGCCGGATGCGGAGGAGGGGCCGGTAGGGGTCGGAGGCGGGCACGGTCACGGACGCGGTCTCTGTCTCTGTCTATGTCTGTGTCCCGGCCTCTGTCTCTGTCTCTGTCTCTGCCTCTGTCCCGGCCTCTGTCTCTGTCTCTGTCTCTGTCTCTGTCTCTGTCTCTGTCTCTGTCTCTGTCTCTGTCTCTGTCCCGGCCTCTGTCTCTGTCTCTGTCTCTGTCCCCTGCTCCCGCACACCAGCCCTCCGCAACCTCGCCACCAGCTCTGCCGCGTCGTCACGCAGGAGGCTCTCGAGGTGCAGCACCAGCGCGGCGACGCGCTCGTCCTCGCGTCGCGGCAGCGAGATCCGCCGACGTGTCGGTCGACCTCGGGGCTCCCGGACCTCGATCCGCGCGGCGCGTCCGCCCGTCGAGGTCACCCGCGCGCGCGGCGACGGAACGTCGGGGCTCGCGAGCTCCACCGCGATCGACAGGCGCACGGCGAGCGCGCGCGCCACCTCCTCGGCAGAGACGGGCAAGGCCGGGTCGATCGCGAGCCGCACGACGTCCCCCGTCTCGGGGCTCGCCTCTTGCGCACCGGCTGTCGAGGTCACGAGCCACACGAACGAAGCGACCGCGGCGAGCGCGCGCGCGCCTCTGCGGCTCACGGCTGCTCGCTCGCCTCGAGCGCGCGCATCAGCTCCGCGGCCCCGTCCTGCCGGTAGCTGCCTCGGGCACCGCGCGCGAAGGGCGCGAGCGCGCGGATCGCCTCCGCCCTCCGGCCTGCGTGGGCCAGGGACACGGCGCGGTGGTAAGCGGCTTCCGTTGCGAAGCGTCCGCGCGGGTAGCGCGCGAGGTAGCGATCGTAGGCCGCGATGGCCGCCGCGTGATCGTGCGCGTCGAACTGCAACGTGTGCGCGCGCTGGTAGGCGAGGCGCTCGTCGCGCTCCGAAGTGTCCTCGACCCCCGTCGCAATCGGGGCGGTCGGCGCGGGCTCGAGAGACGCGGGCGTCGCGGGCTCGCGCGTCAGGGGCTCGGGCGTCGCGGGCTCGGGCGTCGCGGGGGGCTCGGGCGCGGGCTCGTCACGTCGAGGCTCCTCGCGTCGGGTGGGGCGCCCGGTGCGCGCGGGCTCGGGAGCGTGCGTCGCGGGCGGGGGCTCGACCGCGGGCGCACCGACGAGCGTCTCGATCCATCGCTGCGCACGGCCCGTGTAGAAGGCCCACGCGGTCGGGGTGCCGAGGACCACCAGCAGCGCGGCGGCCGCGGCGAGCCACACGGGCGCGGCGGCGGTGCGCGACGATCGCTCCGCGGCCTGCGCGGCGAGCAGGCGCGCGCGCGTCGCGGCCACCGACGGCGAGGGCGTCTCCGTGGCCTCGCGCAGTGCCTCCGCAGCCTCGCGCAGCGTGTCGTCGTGAGCGGTCATGGACCGAGCTCCTTCTCGAGACGTTCGCGCAGCTTGCGCCTCGCATGGAAGAGCCTCGTACGGACCGTGGTCTCGGGGACCCCTGCGATCTCGGCGGCCTCCACCGAGGTGCGCTCCTCGATCACGCAGAGCACGACCGCGACGCGCTGCTCCATCGGCAGCTCGTCGAGCAGGCGCGCGAGGATCATCGCGAGGCGGCGTCGATCCTCGAGCTCCTCCGGCGACTCGTTCGCCGAGCGCGGCTCGAGGTGCAGTCGCTCGAGGGCGTCGTCCCGACGCAAGCGCGCTCGTCGCACGTTGCGCGAGAGGTTCACCGCGATCGAGAGGAGGAACGTACGCAGGGTCGATCGACCCTCGAAGCGCCCGATGACCTTCGGGAGCTGGAGGAAGACGTCGTGCACGAGGTCCTCGGCCGCGGCCTCGCTCCCGAGCAGCCGCCGCGCGAACGCGCGGACCGGGGCGTGGTGGAGGTCGTAGGCCTCGCCGAGCGCCTCGGTCTCGTTGCGCGCGAGGCGCTGGATCAGTCGCTGTTCCTCCATGATCACGGGCGCGCGCGACGACCGAGCGACCTCGGGCGGAGGCAGGCTGCCGCGCGGGAGCATGAGGATGGGCGGCAAGGACTGCAAACGGGCTCCTGTATCGGGGGATCCACGCTCCGTGTCCGCTCCTGGCCGGATCGTTCCATGGGTCGTTCAGGCCGCTTGGGCCGGGGGCCGCGAGGGGCGCGAGCGCGGCGGCAAGGGCAGCGGGGCGGCTACGCGTGCGGGCTCCTCCACGGCCGGGTACGAGACGCCCGTCCAGCGCTCCACGAGATCGAGGCCCGCGTCGAGGGCGCGGTGGAGGTCGGCGCGTCGCGCGTGCCGGCGCTCGCGGGCCAGCGCATCGAGCGCTCGCTGCATCGCGTGCACGACGATTCGATGGCAGGCCTCCACATAGGCCTCGTCGCGCGCGGCCTCCTCGCCCGCGCGGGTGAGGCGGATCGGCGGCAGGGCCCGGACGCGCGCGCGCACGAAGAGCGGGACGTACGGCGGTGGCACCCCGAGCCAGAGCCCGAATGGAAAGCTCAGCGTGATCGGGAGCACGCTTACGCGGAAGAAGCGGGCCAGCGGGAAGCGCTCGGCGAGGGCGCGTCCGTCGCTCAGGCACACGAAGCCGGACTGGAGGCCGGTGGTCACCACCGGGACGATCGGCACCCCGTGCCGGATCGCGAGCTTCACGTAGCCGCGTCGATCGCCGAGCGCGATGCGGTCGCGATGACGGAACGCGCGGAAGGGCTCGCGATCTCCGCCCGGGTAGACGAGCACGCGTCCGCCGGATGCGAGGATCGCGTTCGCGTTGTGGGGGCTTGCTCGCACCGCGCCGAGGCGCGCGAGGAGCGACGCGAGCGGCGTGCGCCACATGATCTCGTGGAGCAGGAGGAAGGGCAGCATCGCCACCGCGACGCCCGCGCGCCGCGCGAGGTGCGCGAGCAGGAGCGGCTCGAAGAGCGCGAGCGGTCCGCCCGAGTGGTTGCCCACGAAGAGCGCGGGCTCGTCGCCGCCGAGGTGGTGGAGATCCTCGCCGCGTGCGCGCCAGAGCCAGTCGAGCACGGCGCCGGCGCGATCGAGCGCGCGGTCGAGGGCCTCGGGTCGACGGACGGACGGGTCGTCACCCACCGGCTTCGCGGGAGCAGCCATGCGTAGCCTCCTCGGCGCCGCGGGCCGAGGGGGCATCGCATCGCGCCGTCGTAGGGGTGTGTCCGCCCGCGCTCGGACCGTTCAGCGCGAGCAGGAAGCTCGCCTACCACCGACCCCCGCAGCCACGAGTCGTCCACAGCGTGCTCGCCGTACGCTCCTCACGGCGGAGAACGGCGCACGTCACCCGCAGCGGCCATCGGTGCAGTCTCGGGAGTCGCAGTCGCTGTCGAGCGTGCAGCGGTCGCCCAAGCCGTTGCCGTGGCACTCGCCGTCGGTGCAGTTGCCGGAGCTGCAGTCGCTGTCGAGCGTGCAGGCGTCGCCGAGATCGTTGCCCCGGCAGAGGCCGTCAGTGCAGTTGCCGGAGCTGCAGTCGCTGTCGAGCGTGCACGCACAGCCCTCTTCGTTGCCGTAGCAGTAGCCGTCGGTGCAGTTGCCGGAGCTGCAGTCGCTGTCGAGCGTGCAGGCGCTGCCGCGCAGGCACGTACCGCCGCCCTCGCAGGTCACCGCCGCGCTCGCAGTGCAGCCGCTCGGATCGGGGCGCGCGCTGTCCATCATCCTCCTGCACGCCTCGAAACAGCTCGGGGTCATGCAGCCGGAGAAGCATGCGGGGTCGAAGCCGCCGATGCAGCGATCGAGCGCGGCCTGACTCGGACACGAGTAGCCCTGATCGTTCAGGCAACACTCGACGTGGAGCCGCCGCCTCCACCGCCGCCTCCTCCACCGCCGCCGCCTGCACCGCCGCCTCCACCGCCGCCGCCACGGTCTGGGTCGGCTGCGCAGCCGCCGAGGCCGGCTGCGAGGGTCGCGAGCGAGAAGAGGATGGTGAGAGAGGCGCGGTGGGACATGGCGAGCTCCATCGTTCGAGACCCCGCTCGGTTCGACCGGCATCCCGAGGACGCAGCCCCCTCACGCTCGTCGCGAGAAAAGTGCGCTGTCTCTCGAGAGACGAGAGCTCGGCGAGGCGGGCGCACTGGCCGTCTTCGTGAGCTTGACGTCGCTCGTCTGGGGCATGCCCGCGGGCAGCGCGTCGACCGCCTCGGCGAAGCGCGGGACGAAAGTCTCGGCGACGTCGCGGTGAACGAAGAACCGCGTCGTCCGCGCATCAGCCCTTCACGCAGACGATCTGCTTGAGCGTGTGGACGACCTCCACGAGGTCGCCCTGTGCGGCCATGACCGCGTCGATGTCCTTGTAGGCCATCGGCGTCTCGTCGATCACGTCCCTGTCCTTGCGGCACTCGACACCGGCGGTCGCCTTGCGGTGATCGTCGAGCGTGAAACGCTCCTTGGCCTGCGTGCGGCTCATCGTGCGACCCGCGCCGTGGCTGCACGAGCAGAAGGACTCGGGGTTGCCCTTGCCGCGCACGATGAAGCTCTTGGCGCCCATCGAGCCGGGGATGATGCCCAGCTCACCCGCGCCCGCGCGCACCGCGCCCTTGCGCGTGACCCAGACGTCGGCGCCGTAGTGGTGCTCGCGTGCGACGTAGTTGTGGTGGCACGACACCGCGAGCTCACCGCTCGTGAACTGCGGGATGCCCTTGGTCTTCTTGAGCGCCGTGAGCACCGCACGCATCATGAGATCGCGGTTCCAGGCCGCGTAGTCCTGCGCCCAGCCGACCGCCTCGACGTAATCGTCGAAGTGCTCGGTGCCCTCCGTGAGGTAGGCGAGGTCGCGATCGGGCAGGCGCACGTTCAAGCGCTCCATCTCGCGGCGGGCCTTCTCGATGAAGTAGCTGCCGGTACGGTTGCCGACGCCGCGGCTGCCCGAGTGGAGCATCACCCAGACGCGGTCCTCGGTGTCGAGGCAGATCTCGACGAAGTGGTTGCCGCCGCCGAGCGTGCCGAGCTGCTCCGCCGTCGCGCCGCGACCGAGCGTCTTGTGCTTGTCGACGATCGCCCTCCAGCGCGGCGCGAGCTCGTCGCGCCACACGTTCTCGACGCCACCGGGCAGCGTGCGCCACGCGCCCTTGTCGTTCTTGCCGCCGTTGTCGGAGCGACCATGCGGCACGGCCTTCTCGATCGCGGTGCGGAGCTCCGAAAGACCCGTGGGCAGATCGTGCGAGGTGAGCGTCGTGCGCGTCGCGATCATGCCGAAGCCGAGGTCGACGCCCACGGCCGCAGGCACGATCGCGCCCTTGGTCGGGATGACGCTGCCGACCGTCGCGCCGATGCCGATGTGCACGTCCGGCATGACGGCCACCCAGCCGTGTACGAACGGCAACATCGCCGTCTTGCGGAGCTGGACGAGTGCGCCGTGCTCGACGGGCACCCCGCGCGTCCATGCCTTGATCGGCACGCCGGGCGAGGCGTGGAGGTCGTACGGGAGAGCCTGCGGAGAGTCGTCCATGGGGGCAGGGACACACGATCTCACGTTTCCGGACGCCGCAACCGAAGCTCGGCGGAGCCTCGAGGAGCCCGGGGCCCGTCAGTGGCAGGTGGGGTTCACGCACATGCCGCGCACAGCGCTGGCGACGGCGGGCTCGAGCTCGCTCGCGCCGAGCCCCGCGGCCTCGCCGTTGGTGCGCAGATCGCACACGTAGCCCGCGAGGCCGCCGCCTCGGCAATCAGCGTCCGTGAGACAAGGCGCGGCGCAGAGGCGCTCGACGTCGTCACACGCGAGCGTGAGACCACCGCCGCCTGGCAGGCTCGTGCCCGTGCCGCAGCGATCGTCCTCGGGCGAGCAGAACATGCCGAGCCCGCAGCGCTCGGTGGCTTCGTCGCAGAGCGTCTCGCCACTCGTCTGCGCGGCACCGATCGTCTGCAAGCACTCGAGCTGCACGATCGTGCCCAGACCCGGCCGCGCGACCTCCGTGAATGAGATGCGCTGACCATCCACGCCGCAGCTCGCAGCGCGCTCTGTGCTCGCGTCGTCGTAGAACCAACCAGGCGCCGCCCCCGCGAGGCCCGTCGCACGATCGAGCTGCGTGATGAGGCAGCGCTCACGCATCACACCATCGATCTCCACCCGCTCGACGAGCGTGCGCCCGCCGAGGCGCGAACACTCGGTCACGCCGGTGCTCGAGCCAGGCGCGGGGAGCACCTCGAAGACCTCACAGTCCACACGGCCGTCCGCGTCGCGGTTCAGATCCCGCGGCAGACATGCGCCGTTCAGCGCGTCGGCGATCCGGGCGATGACGCCATCGATCGCGGGGCCGAAGCTCGCTTCGCAGATCGACGCCAGCGACACGGCCGCGCCTCGATCCGAGAGACCTCGCGCGGCTTGCACGAGGCGACGCGCAGGGTCGGCGCTGCCGACGACCTCGCCATCAACGACGCGCGTGCACGCATCGCGGAGGAAATTCTCCCGGTCGCCGCTCTCCTCGTAGCGCATGCGCGAGTCGCCGAGGATCGCGTCGAAGTCGAGGCCTCGCTCGCTCGTGCTCGAAGCGATCAGGTCGCTCGGGATGCCCGCGATGGCCGAGAACACCACGAGGCCTGGCTCACGCCGCAGGCCCACGAGCCCGTCGACGTACCGCTGCACGGCGTGCAGCACGCCTGCCCCGGGATCCGCGAACCGCGTGCATCGCAGCTGCACGTCGGTGCCGAAGCGCGCCTCGGCGGCCGGGTCGTCGCCAAAGACCGAGGTGTCCGAGGCCGAGCAGTCCTCCTCGTCGGTGACGAGCACGACCGCGAGCACCGTGTCGTCGCGCACGAAGCCCGCGTTGGCACCGAGCGCATGCCCAGGAAGTGTGTAGGCGCCCGTGTCGGGATCGAGGAAGCGGGGTGGCACGTAGCCAGGAGCGGTCCATCCCGTCGGGGTCGCAGGGGAGAGCGCCTTGAGCGACGCCTCGAGCTGCTGCTCGAGGCCGCAGCCCCGAATGCCGAGCGTCGTCATGCAGCCCACGTCGGCAGCGAACGCCGTGGAGTCCTCGCCGCGCGCGAACTCGAAGACGCCGCCCTCATGCCCGACGCAGCTCGCGTTCGAGCGCTGCAAGACGCCATCGTCCCCCGTGCCGTGCACACACGCGCCGAGCGCTCGCGGCCTGGCCACGCCTGCACCGAGATCGGTGCTCACCACGCCGACGTGCAGCGAGCGCACGGGCCGGAAGTCCTCCGTGCCGTCGCCGTCGCGGTCGCCGCTCGCGAGCACGGAGACGAGGCGAGGGATCTCGCGCTCGAGCGAGCGCTGCTCTTCTTCCATCGAGCCCGAGTCGTCGATGACGAAGAGGAGATCGACGCTGTCGACGTACTGCACGCGCAACGTCTCCGTCACCGACGATCTCGTGCACGGTGCGACGGATTCGAGACGACGCTCGAGACACGCGCCGAGCGCGAGCGCGGGCAGAGAGATCACGACCACGTGTGCACCCATCCTCCTCATGACGACCTCCGTGCGTGCGTCGTCGCAGCGAGGCCGCGATTTCCAACGCCTCGCGCTTCATCGCAGGCGGCCCGCGCTGCGGCGGAGGGCCTGAGAGCACGTGGCACTCGGATGGATCGATGCGGGTGCCACGGGCTCGAATCGGCGGGAGGGAGGCTCTCGCCGATTCACTCGGCGAGAGGGAGGGGCTGCGGCCAGACCCTCCGGTCAGAAACGTCAGAGCATGAGTCAATCCAAGTGACTCATGCTCTGAG
>JBKDQC010000562.1:0-1324 GCA_046342295.1 Deltaproteobacteria bacterium
GAACGAAACCGTACCGTGGTCCGTGCGCACGAAGTACTGCGTCACCACGACGCCTCGACCCGAACGAAACCCTTCTGGTTCAACCCCACGAACACTTTTCAGCCTCGCTCAGCTCCCCACCAAACCTGGTGGAGTGCCCGAGACCATCGATCCCGTGCTCCATGGAGACGCGGCCGTTCAGATCAGCCAACCAAGGGGGCCGTTCATCCGGACTCGGTCTCGGGCACCTATCGGGCGCCTCGGGTGCGTCGAGCAAAGCTCGAAGGGCGAATACGCGGCGCGGTGCTCAGCGCGGAAGTGGCGGTGGAACACGCCGACGTAGGGTCGGGTCTTCTTCCCACTCTTCTTCCCACTCCGCCTTGCTGCCGAGTCGCTCGAAGCGCCCGTCAGAACGCTCGAAGACGACGACGTCTCCGCACTCAATGTCTTTCGCAAGCGCATTGAACCATTCGCTCAGCGAAGGTGCGATCAGCAAGCGCTCAGGGTGATCATGCCGATATTCAATCACTTGGCCGACCAGACCGCCGGGCCCCGGATCGAGATCCAAGCAGAAATAGTCGCCCGTTCCCGGTTCCGTGATGGGTACCCACGCAGGGTGCCACCAACACGCTCTTACTGCCAAATCCGCTTCGGCAATGTCATTGGCCACCGACCCAAGGTCTGAGTCGAGAAAGCGCTTGGTGGCAATCAGCTGGGCCAGCGTCATGAGGCGTCCGCGCGGGTGAATCTCGGCACTGGTTCCATCGTGCATCGATATCCATGCGCGAAACTCCTCTGGGAGATTTCGGCCGAGGTAGCTCTCAATGGCTTCTACGTCTTCAACGATGGCGGGCGGCCTCACGCTAGCAAGAAGCTCTGGTGCAACTCGTTCGAAGACGCGACGAAGCCGTTCCCAGGCTTGCTCGAGGGGCGCCGAGTGAGAACGCAGGGTTTGCGGAGCGATAGAGGGGGACGCAACGACGCCCAAAGGTTGAAGTTCGCCCGCGTTTTGGAGGGGTTCTGGGAGATAGACGGGAAGTCCTGCATCGAAGCGCTCGATTGCCGTGAACGCGCGGTGGTCTGCACCAAGGAGCTCCCGGAGTGCTCTTGTCTCGGGCCACGTTCGTGCGGTGGCGCCTTTGTAGGTCAGTTTGGTCCATGCCATGGCGACCGTGTCTGTAACGCCAGCGTTGATCGTAGTCCATACGAACCGTACCCCGGATGGTGACAGGAGCCTCTCCACGGTCGTGATGCACCTCGAGGAAGGCTCTCACTGGGTGGTGCGGGGCGTCAACGAGCGCCGTCCGGCGGTCTCGTGGGCTCGCAAGAGGGGCGTTCGCCGGGG
>JBKDQC010000563.1:0-20318 GCA_046342295.1 Deltaproteobacteria bacterium
CTCTCGCCTCGTCGCGCGCACGCACGAGGTCAGCGCACGGGTCGGCCTCGGGCGTGGTCTGGCGCGAGACGCCCGCCCCTCCGCAGCCGGAGGCGAGGACGAGAGCGAGGGCGAGCAGCGAGGGACGTCGGGGCGCGGCCATCGCGTGCTTTTCGCATGATCTCGCGCGGCGAACCAACGCCGCCGGCGTGACCCTTGACACGACGCAGCCGGTTTGCGGGAATGGACCCCTTCATGGCATTCGAGCCAGTGCTGTCCGGGCCGATCCCAGAAAGGGGCGTGCTCGAGGTCCTCCGCGAGATCGAAGCGCTCCGCGTCACCGGGAAGATCGAATTCGTGGTGGCCGAGGGAGCGGGCGAGGTGACGCTGATCGCCGGTCAGATCGCGATGGACCAGGATCCGCTCCCCACCGGCGCCGATTCCGTCGAGGTGTTCCTCGCTGCGCGCAGCGGAACCTACGCGGTGCACGCGGTGCTCCCCGCGCTGCCCGTCTCACAGGGTGACGACCGCGAGCGACGCGGCTCGCTCGCGGTGCATGTGCCCGCCGACCTGATGTCCTACTGCGAGCACGCGGGGCTGACCGGCTTGCTCGAGATGCGGAACGAGGGCCGCGTCGTCGAGATCCTCTACGAGGCCGGCGAGATGCTCGCGATCTGTCTCGATGGGCGAGCCGATGCCGATCTCGACGAGGTCTTCGCCTGGGATCAGGGGGCGTTCCGAATTCTCACGCGCGCTGGCGACGACGTGCGCGCCCGGCTTCCGCCGCCGCCCGAGGAGACGGCGCCCCGCGAGCCCGACGACCCTTCCGAGCGGGAGCCCACGGTCCGCTTCGAGCGCGCTCTCGTTCCGCCGCAGGTTCCCCCCGGCCGCGTCGCCGAGGTCCGCGACGCAGCGCCTCGGCCCGAAGACACAGGCCGGCACTTCCTGCGTGTCGTCGAGATGGCGCTCACGGAGGTCGTCTCGGTGCGTGAGAAGGCCCGCGCGAGCGCACGGAGCGCCCCTCCTCCGAGGGTTCGTTCCTCGGAGCGGCCGCTCGCCCGCCCCGGCCGGAAAGATCCCACTGTCCGCATCGTGTGGGTCGGCGGCGAGCCCACCCTCGAACCGAGCGGACGGAGCGCTCCGCCCCGGGCCGCCTCCCTCGAGAACAAGGCTCCAGGGGCCGCCGCCAAGGCTCCAGAGGCCGCCGCCAAGGCTCCAGAGGCCGCCGCCAAGGCTCCAGAGGCCGCCGCCAAGGCTCCAGAGGCCGCCGCCAAGGCTCCAGAGGCCGCCGCGAAGGCTCCGGAGGCCGCCGCCAAGGCTCCAGAGGCCGCCGCGAAGGCTCCAGAGGCCGCGAAGTCTTCGGACACCCCCGCGAGTCCTTCGGAGCGACGGCCACCGGGCCTCGCGGAGGCCGACGAGGGCTCGACCACCACCCTCGTTCTCGCGGTGGGCTTCCTCGCCGTGGTTCTGCTCGTCGGCTTCCTGCTCACCCGCTGAGGGCCTCGCCGCACGCGCACATGCATGAGCCCCGCGGGCCAACGGCCAGCGGGGCTCGGCTGCGCGCTCGCGACGCCGCTCAGGTGCGCTCGTTGCCCTCGCCGGGCTTGCCGCCCTCGCGGCCACCGCGCTCGTTGCGCTCGTTGCCCTTCTGCATCGGGCCGCCGAGGATCTGCTTCTCGCGCTTGCGGCGGCGGCGCGCGGCCTCCGACTCCTTCTTCCTGCGCTTCACGGACGGCTTCATGTAGTGCCGGCGGCGCTTGAGCTCCCGGAGGATTCCCTCGGCGGCCATCTTGCGCTTGAGGTGCTTGATGGCGCGCTCGACGCCCTTGTCGCCGACGACGACCTCGACGGGCTTGCTCTGCACGGCCTCGATCGGATTGCTCACACGAAACTCCTCTGACGGACGGCGCCTGCGGAGGCGCGAAGGCCGCGACACTGGCACGTGCTCCGGGGGAGCGCAAGTGATCACCGCGGGCGTGTGGCCCCGGCGAGCACGCGGAGCGCCTCGCCACCGTGCGGTCCGAGGATCTGGTAGGGTCCGAGGAACCCCACACCGAGACGCGTTGTCTCCGGGCGGTGGACGCCCTCCGCAAGCCGACCCCGTCCGAGCGCGGTCCCGTGCTCGACGAGACGGCGTGGGCTCCCCGGTTCCACGTGCCGATGCCCGAAGGCTACGAAGAAGAGCTCGTCGAGAGACTGAAGCGGCGCGACGAGGCCGCCTTCACCGAGCTGATCCGCCTCTACGAGAAGCGGATCTTCCAGCTCGTGCTGCGCATGCTCGGTGACCGCGGCGAAGCCGAGGACGTGGCGCAGGACGTCTTCCTCACCGTCTTCAAGTCCATCGACAGCTTCCGGGGCGACAGCAAGCTCTCGACGTGGCTCTACCGCATCGCGACGAACCACTGCAAGAACCGCATCAAGTACCTCGAGCGGCGCGCGCGCGGAAAGAAGACGGAGCTCGACGACCTCAGCGAGCACGAGCGGCTCGAGAGCGTCTCGATGAGCGCGAGCGCGCACGTCGCGCGTCCGGACCAGCAAGCCGAGGCCAACCAGATGGAGGCCATCATGCGGCGCGCGATCGCGGAGCTCGACGAAGAGCAACGCGAGCTCGTCATCCTGCGCGACGTCGAGAACCTCAGCTACGAAGAGATCCAGGAGATCACCGGGCTTCCGGAGGGGACCGTGAAGTCCCGGTTGCACCGCGCGCGGCTCTCGCTCGCCAAGACCGTGCGCGCCGCGAGCGAGACGGGCACCATGGACGGCAAGAAGAAGGCATGAGCGAGACGGCCCACAGCACCATGACCCCGGACGCTGCGCGCGATCGGTTCGGAGACGCGCTCGACGGCCTGCTCTCGGACGGCGAGCGTCGCGCCTTCGAGGGCGCGCTCGAGACCGACACGGAGCTGCGCCAGGAGTTCGAGGGCTACCGCGCCATCGTGAAGGGCGTCGCGGCTGCCGTGCCGCACGTCGCGGGCGCCGACGGTGAGGCGAGCCCGGGCGAGGCCGCACCCTCGCTCGTGCCCCGGGTGCAGGACCGCATCCGTCGCCGCAGCAAGGGCCGATACTTCCGCGACCGCTTCTCGAGCGGGGAGGCACGCGGAGGCGGGCTCACGGCCCTGCTCGTCACCGCGGCTCTGCTCCTGCTCGTGGCCGTCTGGCTCCTGCTCGACAACATCGCGATCCTCGAGCCCTGATCCGAGCGCAGGTCCGAGCGGACCTCCGCTGACGAGAACGCTGCGCGCGGGGCCCCGCTCGCACGCTTCTCACTGGGGTGCAGATCACACCGCGTCGGTCCAGCACGAGATCCCCCTCCTCCCGCTTGCGGGCGGGGGAGCCGGATGCGGTCGAAGCCCGCACGGAGCTTGGGCCGCGGGGCGGCTCCGCGGTAGGGCCCCGATGGACTGCTCGCGCGAAGAAATGAGCTAAGAGCGACCGCCCATGCCCCGCCGCGCTCTCCCATCGATCGGTTCGATCTTCGTCCTCGTGCTCGGTCTCGCCGCTCCGCTCCGCGCGCAAAGCCTCACGCTCGACCAGTTCCAACCGGCCGAGACCGCGGAGGACGGCTTCGCGCTGAGCCGACCCGACGATCGCGGGCATCTCCGCGTCGGCGCCCAGCTCACCCTCGCGCATGCGATCTCGCCCCTCGTCTACGAAGACGACCGCGGCGATGCCTCCTCGGAGCGCTTCGCGATCGTCGAGCACCAGCTCGCGGCACGGGTGGGGGCGCACCTCGGCCTCTTCGACCGCATCGTGCTCTTCGCCTCGCTCCCGGTGAACCTCGTGATGGGCGGCGTCGGCGCCGCACAGCTGCCCACGGGCGTCGCGGGCGCCGACGGCGCGGGCCTGGGCGATCTCGGCCTCGGCGCGCGCGCGCGGCTCTTCGGCGAGCGCGGCGAGACCTTCGCGCTCGCGCTCCAGGTCGGCTTCGGCCTGCCGACGGCGATGTGGAGCAACGCCGCCCAGCGCTACAGTGGTGAGCAGGGGCTCGTCGTGCATCCCGAGCTGATCGGCGAGCTCCGCTTCGAGGGGGGCTGGCGCGTCACGCTCGACCTCGGCGCGCGCCTGCGCGCGACCGACCAAGCGCGCCTCGTCACCTCGGGGCTCTCGGTGAGCCACGAGCTCACGTACGGCCTGGGCCTCACGATCCCGATCTGGAGCGATGCGGAAGGTCGCTCGCTCACGGGACACGTGGAGGCCTTCGGCGCGGGGACCTTCGAGGCCTTCGGCAGCCGCGAGCTGAGCCCTCTCGAGGGCCTCCTCGGGCTCCGCGGCCAACCGATCTGCGGTCTGGTGCTCGGGCTCGCCGCTGGGACGGGCCTCACGCGAGGCTACGGGAGCCCCGATTTCCGGGGCGTTCTGTCGATCGGCTTCTCCGACTCGCAGTGCGAGAGCGCCCCGAGCGTCACGCCCGCGACCGGCCCCGCCGACACCGATGGGGACGGGATCCTCGACCCCGACGATCGCTGTCCGACCGACCCCGAGGACCGCGACGGCTTCGAGGACGACGACGGCTGCCCCGACCCGGACAACGACGGCGACACGATCCTCGATGCCGACGACGCCTGTGTGAACCACGCCGAGGACGTCGATCAATTCGAAGACACGGATGGATGCCCCGAGCCCGACAACGATCGCGACGGTGTGCTCGACGCGTCCGACGCTTGCCCGCTCGAGGCCGAGGACTTCGACCGCTTCGAGGACACGGATGGATGCCCCGAGCCCGACAACGACCGCGACACCGTGCTCGACCCGGACGACGAGTGTCCGCTCGCGCCCGGCCGCCCCGAAGATCACGGCTGTCCGCGCGCGGTTCGCCTCGACATCGAGACGGGTCGCATCTTCATCCTCCAGCGCGTCGAGTTCGCGACCAACCGTGACGTGATCCTCGACCGGAGCTTCCCGATCCTCGAGGAGGTCCGCGCGGTGCTCGCGGCCAACCCACAGCTCGTCCGCGTGCGCATCGAGGGCCACACCGACGACCGTGGCCGCGATCCGGCGAACCTCGACCTGTCGCGCCGTCGCGCCGCGAGCGTGACCCGGTGGCTCGTCGAGCACGGTATCGCCGCCGCACGCGTCGAGGCCTGGGGCTGCGGCGAGGTGCTCCCGATCGAGACGAATCGAACCGACGAGGGCCGCCAGGCCAACCGGCGCGTCGAGTTCCACATCGTCGATCCCGCTCCCCAAGGAGGCCCGCGCGAGCCCGAGGGCTGCGTGCTCCAGGACCCGAACGCTCCGCCTCCGGGGCGCCGCCGCGCGGCGCGGTGACCCATGTCCGACCACGGTCACGATCGAGGCCACGGCGGTCACGGCCACGGCGGTCACGGCCACGGCGGTCACGGCCCCGGCGGTCACGGCCACGGCGGTCACGGCCACGGCGGACACGGCCCCGGCGGGCACGGCCACGGCGGTCACTGCCACAGCGGTCACGGCCGCGACGGTCACGGCCACGGCGGTCACGGCCACGGCGGTCACGGCCACGGCGGTCACGGCCACGGCGGCGACCGTGCTCACGGCCACGGGGATCACGACCACGACGCAGCGCACAGCGCGGCCAACGAGCGACGCACGCGCATCGTCCTCGTGCTCACCGTGCTCACGCTGTTCGCGGAGCTCGCGGTCGGCCTCTACACGGGCTCGCTGGCCCTGCAGGCCGATGGCTGGCACATGGCCACCCACGCGGGCGCGCTGGGCCTCGCGAGCTTCGGCTACTGGTACGCACGCACACACGCCGACGACGCGAGCCTGGCCTTCGGCACCGGCAAGGTGAACGCGCTCTCTGGTTTCGCGAGCGCCGTCGCGCTCGGAGTCGTCGCCGTCTTCATGACGATCGAGGCCATCGAGCGTCTGCTCACGCCCGAGCCGGTCGAGTACGGCTCCGCGCTGCCAGTCGCGGTGCTCGGCCTCGCCGTGAACCTCGCGTCGCTGTTCCTGCTCGGCGGCGGGCTCGGGCACGGGCACGGACACGGCGAGGCGCATGGTCACGGGCATGGTCCGGCCGCCCACGGGCAGGGCGGGCAGGAGCACGACCACAACCTCCGCGGCGTGTACCTCCACGTGCTCGCAGACGTCATCACGAGCGTCCTGGCGATCGCGGCGCTGGTGCTCGGCGCATGGTTCGCGATCGCATGGCTCGACGCCGTGACTGCCCTCGTGGCATCCGTGCTGATCGTGGTGTGGGCTCGGCAGCTCCTCGGCGACACCGCGCGCCCGCTGCTCGATGCGCGTGCGCCGTCGGACGAGATCGCGAACATGGAGAGGGAGCTCCAAGGAATCGACGGAGTCTCGCGGGTCAGCGTGTGCATGTGGGAGCTCGGCTCGGGCCGGCGCGCCGTCACGATCGAGCTGACGAGCCGCCGCCCGCTCTCGCCGCGTGCCGTGCGCGCGGCCGTCCCCGAGCTGGCGCGGTTTCATCGAACGGCGATCGAGATTCATGGGGAGCATGGCGACGAAGAGAGCCCCTAACAGAATCGCCGAGAGAGTGGATCATCCGCGTCGCGGCGATTCTGTTTCGCGGAGCGGAGTTGGGTGGGGGGCCCCGAGCCGGCTCTGCCGGGCGGGGGGCGGGTCTGCATCAGACCTGCCGGGAAAAAGGGCTACACATGGATCGGCGTCTCGCCGATCCTGTGTAGAGCGCCGCCCGTTCCGCTATCCTGCCCCGCGATGAGCCTCACCCTGCCTGCCCGCGGTCTGCCGCACGACGAGATCCTCGACCGACTCAAGGACCTCCGCGAAGGGGACGCGGATTGGCGCGACGGCCGCGTCTTTTCGCTCGTCTACCACGCGAGCGACGAGCACGGGGAGCTCGTACGCCGCGCGCACAACCTCTTCTTCTCGGAGAACGGCCTCAACCCGATGGCCTTCGAGAGTCTCCGCCGCATGGAGGCCGAGGTGGTGCGGATGACGGCCGCCATGCTGCACGGCGGGCCCGAGACCGTGGGCACGATGACGAGCGGCGGGACCGAGTCGATCCTCCTCGCGGTCAAGGCCGCACGCGACCGCGCCCGCGCGCGCAAGGGCCCGAAGAACAAGAAGCTCGCGCGCCCGAACATCGTCGTGCCCGAGACCGTGCATGTCGCCTTCGACAAGGCGGGTCACTACTTCGGCTGCGAGGTACGCTTCGCGAAGCTCGACGCCACGATGCGCGTGGACGTCTCGGACATGGCGCAGCTCATCGACGCGGGCACCGTGCTGCTCGTGGGCTCGGCCCCCCAGTACCCGCATGGCGTGGTGGACCCGATCGGCGAGATCGCGGCGCTCGCGCGCAAGCACAAGATCCCGTGCCACGTCGACGCGTGCATCGGTGGCTTCTTTCTGCCGTGGGTCGAGCGGCTCGGCTATCCGCTCCCGCTCTGGGATTTCCGTGTCCCAGGCGTCACGAGCATCTCGGCCGACGTCCACAAATTCGGCTTCGGCGCCAAGGGCGCGAGCGTCGTCGTCTACCGGGACATGGATCACCTCAAGCACCAATTCTTCGTCTCGACGGACTGGCCCGGAGGCATCTACGCGTCACCGACGATCGCGGGCACGCGCCCCGGTGGCGCCATCGCGGGGGCGTGGGCCTCGATGATGGCGATGGGCGAGAGCGGTTACGTCGATCACGTCGACCGCGCCATGAAGGCCGCCGAGCGCCTCGCCAGAGGCATCGAGGCCACCGGCAAGCTCCGCCTCGTCGCCAAGCCCGACATGAGCATCGTGTCCTTCGCGACCAAGCCCGAGACGAAGCTCGACATCTTCGCGCTCGCGGACCGGCTCGAGGACCGGGACTGGCTCGTCGATCGGCAGCAGAACCCGAACTGCATCCACTGCACCGTGACGTCGTGGCATGGGGGGACGTCGAGCCAAGCGGACCGGGTGGAAGACTACCTCGAGGACCTGCGGAGTGCGCTCGCCTACCTCGAGACGCATCCGGAGCACCAAGCCCGCGGCAACGCCGCGATGTACGGAATGATCGCGAAGGTGCCCTTCCGCGGGATGGTGCGGCAGAGCGTCATGGACGTGATGGAGAAGCTCTACGGGCCGCGCGCCGCGGAGCCGGGCTTCGACCCGATGAGCGAAGACGACGACGGCACCATCAGACGGCTCATCAAGAGCTACGGGAGCCGAGCGCTCTCGGTGCTCGATCGGGTCGAGAAGCTCCGCGCGCGTCTCTCTCCGGGCGGCAAGCGTCGGCGGTCCATCCCATGACGGGCGCCGTGGCGATCGCGCTCGACGCGATGGGCTCGGACCTGGGCCCTGCGGCCACGTGCGCGGGCGCAGCCGAGGTGAGCCGACACGCCGAGGGCCCACGGATCTTCGTGGTCGGCGACGCCGACGTCCTGCGCAAGGAGCTCGAGAAGCACCCTCACGACCCTCGGAAGATCCGCGTGGTGCATGCAGGCGAGGTCATTGCGCAGGACGACAAGCCCAAGGACGCGGTCGAGCGCAAGGCGGGCGCGTCGATCCTCGTCGCGGCGGAGCTCGTGAAGGCCGGCGAGTGTGACGTGCTGGTCTCGGCGGGGAACACGGGCGCGGTGACCCTGTCGTGCGCCCGGATGTTCGCGCGTCTGCCAGGGGTGCACCGAGCTGCGCTCGGCGCGGTGTACCCGACCGAGCGTCGACGCGGCGAGAAAGAGGACCCGTTCTCGCTGATCCTCGACGCGGGTCTCGGCCTCGAGGCGGGCGCGGACGACCTCGTCGGCTTCGCGGTGATGGGGGCCGCCTACTCGAAGTGCATCTCGAAGAATCCGCGGCCGCGTGTGGGATTGCTCTCGGTCGGTGGCGAGGAGGGCAAGGGCACCGACGCGGTCGTCAAGGCGCACGCGACCCTCAAGCGCCTCGCGGCCGGCGAGGCAGGAGGCGGACTCGACTTCATCGGCAACATCGAGGGCATGGACATCCCGCGGGGCACGGCCGATGTCGTCGTGACGAGCGGATTCACCGGCAACATCGTGCTCAAGATGCTCGAGGGCATCAGCGAGACCGTGATGCGCCTGGCGCGCAGCGCCGGTGAGAAGAGCCTCCAGTACAAGGCGGGCCTCGCGCTCCTGGCGCCGGCGATCCGACGCCTGCGCCAGGTGACCGACTGGCAAGAGTACGGGGGAGTGCCCATCCTCGGCTTCGACCGCCTCTGCATCAAGGCGCACGGGCGCTCGACTGGCCGGGCGATTCGCAACGCGCTGCGCGTCGCGCACCGCGCCGCACGCACCGACACCGTCGGCGCGATCCAGCGCGGCCTCGAGGCCGCACGCGCGCTCTGATCCTTCGGCGCTCCGCCCCGCGCGCAGCGTATGCTTGCGGCATGGCGACCAAGAAGAGCTCGAGCCAAGCATCCGCCAAGAAGGCCTCTCCCAAGAAGGCCTCTCTCAAGAAGGCCTCTCCCAAGAAGGCCTCTCCCAAGAAGGCCTCTCCCAAGAAGGCACCGGCCCCGAAAGCGCCCGACGAAAAGGCGAGACCGAAGACCACGTCCGCGTCTTCCACGTCCGCGGCGAAAGCAACCCCCAGCCCAGGCGACGCGAAGAAGGCGCGCATCGCGAGCCGCTTGGCCGAGGACGCCGCGCGCAAGATCCGTCGCGAGCCGCGCGCCTACATCGACGGAAGCACGACGACGGACGTCTTCGCGGAGGAGCTCGGCGAGGATGCCGTCCGCGCGATCACGAGCGGGCAGGACGAGGAGGCCGACCTCGACCTCGTCAGCGGCAACCGCGGCGAAGGGCTCCACGTCGTCGAGTGACGACGAGGGGAGCCGCGGTCGTGCATGCAGAAACAGCCTGCAGAAATCCCTTGCAGACTGGCCGGATCAGATCGGCGAGAGCCTCCCTCCCGCCGATTCGAGCCCGTGGCACCCGCATCGCACGTACTCTCAGGCCCGGAGGCGCTGCGCGACGCGCTCGAGCTCGCGCAGCGCGCTCTCGTAGCTCCGGGTGAGCTCGAGGATGCGCCTGGCAGCCTGCAGCGTCTGCTCGCTGTGGCGCGACTGGTTGCGCTGCGCCTGCTGGAGCTGGCTGACCATGCTGGAGATGTTCTCGATCGTCTGACCGATCTGGCGGCCTCCGCGGGACTGCTCCTGGCTCGAGCGCTCCACGTGCTGGGTGATGAGCCGCATCTTCTCGGCGCCCTTCATGATCAGCTCGGAGCCGCGCGCCTGCTCGGCGGTCGCCGCCGCGATCTGCTGCACCGTCTCGGCGATGCGCCCGATCGAATCGGTGACCTGCTTGGAGCCCTTGGCCTGTTCGACGGTCGCGCGGGCGATCGCCCGGACCATCGCGGTGCTCTTCTGCGAGCTCTCGAGGATCTTCTTCAGCGCCGTCTCCGCGTCCGCGGAGACCTCGACGCCCCGGTCGACGGTGGCTGCGCCGCGCTCGACGGCCGTGATGCCCTTCTTGGATTCGTTCTGGATGGTCTTGATGAGCTCGGCGATCTCGCGTGTGCTCGTCCCGGCGCGCTCGGCCAGATCCTTGATCTCGTCCGCGACGACCGCGAAGCCCTTGCCGTGCTCACCCGCCTGGGCGGCGATGATCGCGGCGTTGAGCGCGAGGAGGTTCGTCTGCTCGGCGACGTCGTCGATGACGTCGAGGATGTCGCCGATCGCCTCGATGCGCGTGCCGAGGTTCGAGATCACCGCGACGGCCTCGCTCGAGGTCTCCTTGATGCGGTTGATCTCCTGGATCGTCTTGAGGATCGCCTCGGCGCCGATCTCCGCGTCGCGCGCGACCTGCTCCGAGAGGCGGGCGGTCTCGTTCGCGTTCGACTGAACCTGATCGATCGAGACGTCCATCTCGTTCATCGAGCTCGAGGTCTCCTCGGCCGTGAGCGAGAGGGCATCGACGTTCCGCGCGACCTCCTTGATGGAGTAGGTCATCTCTTCGATCGAGCTGACGGTCTCCCGGACGGAGCTCGCGAGGTTGCCCGTGTTCTCGACGACCTCGTCGTTCGTCGTCGTCATCTCCAGGATCGAGCTCGAGCTCTCCTCGGCGTTCGAGGCCAGCGTCTCGACGTGCTGGCTGATCTGTCCGATCTGTCCGCCCATCTCCTGCATCGAGCGCATGGTCTGCTCGACCGCGGCGACCTGCTCCGTGAAGCCGTTCGAGAGGAGCTCGAGCTGGTGCGCGAGGCCCGCGGCCGAGTCGTCGATGCGACGCTCGATCCGCGAGAGATCGGTCTCGAGCTCGCGCACGCGACCCGCGTGCTTGTCCGCATCGGAGCTGCGCGCGCGCTCGCGCTCTTCGGCGTGTCGGAGCTTGTCTTCGAGCTCGCGCGCCCGCTCTTGCGCGCTCTTGGTCTCTCCCTCGAGGCGACTCCGCACGCTCTCGTGCTCGCGCCGTAGCGACTCGAGCTCGCGGCGGGCCGCGTCGAGGTCTCGGCCCGCGCGCTGCGCTTCCTCGCGGAGCTCGTCCTCTTCCCCTTTGCCGTCGCGGACCTGCTCGGCGAGCTCGTCGAGCGCGTCGTAGAGCTCGACGAGCTCCGGGCCGAGCTCGGCGGCGCGGCGTGGCTTTCTGCCGTCGCCGGCCTCACGGATCGCCCCGGCAGGGAGCCCTGGCGCGCGGCTGCCCGAGAGGCTGGCGAGCGTGAAGATGAGCCCCAGCGCTCCGACCACGCCCGGCACGAGGGCCACCACCCAGTTGGGGGTCTCGGGTGGGACGTACGCTCCCGCGAGGACGCCGAGAGCGATGGCCATGAGGCCGAGGAGCGAGGCTCGCGAGGAGAGAGGGTTCTGGGCCATTTCGCGCGTGTCGAGGGTATCCGCGCGCATCGAGCGCGAGCAAGAGAATGACTGGGCGCGCGCTGCGGCCAGGAAACACCGGCGCGTCCGCGCCGATGACGGGCCCCGATGTCAACCGCGCGACCCCTCCCGGTCTCCCCCTTCGAACCAGCGGCTCGGGCCTACCCCGCGCTCGGGGCCTACCCCGCGCTCTGGGCCTACCCCGCGCTGGGGACCCTCGCCCTCTCGCTCTCCCTCGCCGCGTGCGGCGCGGCCCGACCCTCGCCGGGCGCGGAGGATCTCAACGATCGCGGCGCGCTGCTGCTCGAGGCCGGTCAGCTCGAGGAGGCGGAGGCGAGCCTGCGGCTGGCCCTCGAGGTCGATCCTGCCTCCGCGCTCGCGCACGCCAACCTCGGCCTCGTGCGCCTCGCGCGTGGCGACCTCGAGGGCGCCGAGGCCGCGCTGCGGGGCGCGATCCACGTGCGCGAAGACTTCGTCGAGGCGTGGAGCGGACTCGGTGTCGTGCTCGAGCGTCGCGGACGGATCCCGGATGCCCAGGGCGCCTACGAGCGGGCGCTCTCGATCGATCCGACGTCACCGGGGCCGCGTCTGTGGCTCGCGCGCCTGCTCGTGCGACGCGGCCAGATCGTCGCCGCGCGCGCGCATCTCTTGCGCCTCGTCGCGCTCTTGCCCGACGACGCCGAGGCCCTCGGGCTGCTCGCGTGGGCGGAGCTGCGCGTCGATCGGCCCGGCGCCGCGGCCGAGCTCGTGGCGCGCGCGCTCGAGATCGAACCAGAGGCCAGCGCGGCGCGCTTCACCGAGGCCTTGCTGCGAGCGCGCCGCGGCGAGCTCGCGCCTGCGCGCGACGCGCTGCTCGCGCTCGAGCAGGACCCGACCGTGGGACACGAAGCGCGGGTGCGCATCGCGACCCTCGACGTGCTCGCGGGCGCACACCTCCTGGCGCACGCGCGCCTCGACCCCCTCCTCGAGGATGATCCCTTCGATCCGGGGCTTCATCTCGTCGCTGCGGCGCTCGCCCGCGACGAGGGTCGGGACGCGGACGCGGTCGCGCACGCGCGGGAAGCACGCACGCTCGAGCCCGCGCTCGAGGAGGCCTGGCTGCTCGAGGCCGAGGGCTGCGCGCGTCTGGGTGAGCGCGGCTGCGCGCTCGACGCGCTCGGCCACGTCCCCTCGAGGACGGACACGATGCGCCGCGAGCGCGCGCGTGTCGGCGCCCTCCTCGAGGCGCACTGACGCGGCCCCTTGGCCCCTCCGACAAACCGAGTACGTTGCGCGCGTGAGCTGGCGTTCGACCTTCGGCCTGCGCGCGGTGCGCGTCTATCTCGCGCTCTCGGGCCTCGTCGCGATGGCGTGCGCGGTGCAGCCGCTCTTCGCGGTGATGGGGCCGGAGCTCGCGCTCGTGCTCGGGGTCGCGCTGCCTCTCTTCGTCGCTCCGACCGGCGCGCGTGTCGTGCTCGCCGCGCGCACCGTCGAGCCGCGACTGGGCGCCCTCGCGCTGGCCCGCCGTGTCCTCGGCGTGGCTCTGGCCGGCCTGGCGATTCCGGCCCTCGCGGCCATCGCCGGGGGCCTCGTGCACGGCTTCTGCGATGCGGCCCAGGGCGCCCTCTTCGTGCTCCTCGGACCCGGCGTCGGGGTCCCGCTGGCCGCGCTCGCGGGCGCGTGCACGGCCAGCCTCTCGAAGCGACCTCGCGTGGCGACGCTCCTGGCAGCGCTCGTCCCGATCGGCTCGATCGCGCTGGCCCTCGGCCGCTTCGTCGACACCCCCGCGATCTTTTCCTACACCCATTTCGTCGGTTATTTCCCGGGCTCCCTCTACGACGCCGACATCGCCATCACCGGGCCCTACTGGACGCTCCGCGCCGCGAGCGCCGCGCTCTTGGTGCTGCTCCTGGCGCTCTTGCATGTGCTTCACGAAGGCCATGGGCTCCACCAAGGCCATGGGCTCCACCGAGAGCAAGAGCCGCCGGGCCTCTCCCGGGCTCGGCTCCTGCGCTCCGCGCCCCAGAGCGCGCTCGTGGTGCTGCTCGCCCTCGGCCTCGGCGCCGTGGAGCTGTACGGCCCCGAGCTCGGCCATCGCTCGACGAGCGCGTCCATCGCCCGGGTGCTCGGCGGTCGGCTCGACGGATCTCGCTGCACCGTGATCTTCCCGCGCGAGCTACCGCGCGCACGAGCCGAGCGCCTGCGCGACGACTGCGATCACCGCGTCGCGCGCGCCGAGGAGCTCCTCGGCGTCACGCAGCGGGCACGCGTCACGGCGTTCTTCTTCCGCGACGCCTCCGAGAAACAGCGTCTCATGGGCGCGTCGAACACCTACATCGCCAAACCCTGGCGGAACGAGGTCTACCTCCAGCTCGCGTCCTGGCCGCATCCCGTTCTCTTCCACGAGATCGTGCACGTGGTCGCGGGAAACGTCGGCCGAGGCCCGTTCCACGTGTCAGGCAGCCTCGGGGGCCTCGTACCCTCCGCCGGAATCGTCGAGGGCGTCGCGGTCGCGATCGCGTGGGACGAGCGCGAGGATCTCACCCCGCACCAGTGGGCCCGAGCCCTCGTCGAGGTCGGTCACGCGCCCACGATCGCAGAGACCGAGGGCCTCGGGTTCCTCCTCCAGCCCGCGAGCCGGGCCTACACGGCCAACGGCTCCTTCGTGCGTTGGATCCTCGAGACGCGCGGGAGCGAAGCCGTGCGACGTCTCTATCTCACGGGCAGCTACGAAGAGGCGCTCGGAATCCCACTCGCCCGCGCGGAGACCGAGTGGCGTGCGTTCCTCGAGACCGTTCCGCTGCCTCCGCACGCGATCCCGATGGCGCGGCTGCGCTTCGAGCGTCCCGCGATCTTCGGGCAGATCTGTCCGCACGCGATCGCACAGCTCGAGGAAGAGCTCGGAGCCGCGCTGCTCGCAGGAGACGAAGACCGCGCCCTCGAGCGCTGCGGGTCGATCCTCGCGCTCGACGAGGGCCAGGCGAGCATCCGCGCGGTGCGCGTGGGCAGCCTCGGTCGCGCGGGCCGCTTGGAGGAGGCCGAGGCCGAGCTCGCGCGGCTCGTCGGTCCGCCAGGAGCCGCCACGCCGGTCCTCGTGCGGGCGCGCGAGTCGCTCGGCGACGTGTATTGGAGAGACGGCGACCTCAGGCGGGCGCGGACGCTCTACGCCGCCAACCTCGCGGTGCCTCAAACCGAGGACCAAGCACGGCAGATCGAGGTGCGCCTCTACGCGCTCGAGCGCGGTGCCGAGGTCTCCGATGCGCTGCGCGAAGTGCTCGCCGCCGATGCCCGCGAGACGGTCGACGCCGGCACGCAGCTCGCCGCGATCGCGCGGCTCGATCGCGTCGATGCGAGCGGGCTCGGCGCGTATCTCACCGCGCGGCAGCTCTTCGCGCGCGAGCGCCATGACCTGATCCTGCCGCTGCTCGACCGTGCCGAGGCGCAGGGCCTTCCCTCCGAGGCCCTCCTGCGCGAGTCCCAGCGCATGCGCGCGGTCGCCCTCTACGCGACCGGCGCGATCGACGAAGCGGAGCGCGCCTGGGGCGCGATCGCCGGCGATGCGAGGCGCAGAGAGGGGGATCTGGGGCGCGAAGTGGAGGCCGAGGACTGGCTCGCCCGGATCCGCTGGCGCCGGGCACGGCGGGCGCACGACTGATCTGGCCGGGCGCGAGGTTGGGCGCGCAGCCTTTGCGTTGGCCGATGGCGCAGGCACCCCGGAGACGCACAGGGGCCGCCCGGCCCCTCAGAGCATGAGTCACTTGGATTGACTCATGCTCTGACGTTTCTTGCCGGAGGGTCTGGCTGCAGACCCTCCCTCTCGCCGAGTGAATCGGCGAGAGCCTCCCTCCCGCCGACTCGAGCCCGTGGCACCCGCATCGATCCATCCGAGTGCCACGTGCTCTCCGGCCGGCTCAGACCTCGGAGTGCGAGGTCTCGGCGCTGCGGGGGTTGGGCGCGGCGGGCCGCGCGCGGCCGAGGCCGAGGGTGCCGAAGAAGACGCCCAGGGTCAGCCCCAACACGACGAAATTACCCAGGAATGCACCGTTGCATCCGGCGGCGCCGAGCGCGCAGACCGAGGCCAAGACGAGCGCAGAGGTGTTCCGCAGGGCGCGTGTCGACGGGTGCGGCATCGGCAACATCAGGGACCTCGGGGGTTCGGGTGGCTAAGCCAGGTCTGCTCGGTGGTGCAGAGGAGCAGATGTAGGACACGGTCTCACAGGCCCCCAAAGCGGAGCAACTTCTATCAAGGCCGATGGACCACGCCAACGAAAAAAACC
The DNA here is from genome assembly GCA_046342295.1 of Deltaproteobacteria bacterium. Taxonomy (GTDB): domain Bacteria; phylum Myxococcota_A; class Polyangia; order Polyangiales; family Sandaracinaceae; genus JAFLCL01. The sequence goes on from JBKDQC010000563.1 coordinate 15,934, forward strand.
GACCTGACGGCGCAGCCCCCGTGCCAGCCGAGAGAGGGCGCGAAAACCTCGACGAACGCGGGGTTTGGCGGGTATCGAGCCGGTCGGGCTCGTGGTAGACCCGCCACGATGACTGCGTCCATTCCGCCGCCGGCTGGGCCCGAGGTCCTGCCCATCCTGCCTCTCCGCAATTCCGTTCTCTTCCCGGCCTCGGTCGTCCCGGTGAACGTGGGCCGGGCCCGCTCCGTGCGGCTGATCGAAGAGTCCTTCGGGCGCGATCGCCCGCTGATCGGTGTCGTGGCGCAGAAGGAGTCGGAGACCGAGGACCCCGAGTTCGCGGAGGTCCACGCGCTCGGCACGGTCGCGCGCGTGCTCAAGGTGATCCGGCTCTCGTCGGGCAACTACTCCGTGGTGCTCCAGGGCGTCGCGCGGATGCGGGTGCTCGAGCCGTTGAACCGCAATCCCTTCATGCGTGCCCGGCTCGAGCGCATCCACGAGACCCCCGTGCGGGGCACCGAGATCGATGCGCTCGCGACCGCGCTGCGCGAGGCGACGCGGCGCCTGCGGGAGGTCCTTCCGCAGCAGAACCGCGACGCCGGCACCGGGCTCGAGAACATCCACGACGCCGGCGCGCTCGCCGACTCGGTCGCTTCGGACCTCGGCATCCCGACGCGGGCCAAGCAGCAGATCCTCGAGGTCCTCGACATCCGAGAGCGGCTCCGCCGCGTGCTCGAGATCGTCTCGCGGCAAGCGCAGGTCCACAAGGTCAAGAAGGAGATCTCGACGATGGTCCAGGAGGAGATGTCGCGCAGCCAGCGCGAGTTCCTCTTGCGCCAGCAGATGAAGACGATCCGCAAGGAGCTCGGCGAGGCCGACGACGACGACGAGATCGAGCTCCTGCGCGAGCGCCTCGCGCGGGCCGAGATGCCCATCGAGGCCGACAAGGCCGCGCGCAAGCAGCTCCAGCGCATGCGCGCCATGAGCCCGCACGGCGCCGAGTACCAGGTGTGCCGCAACTACGTGGAGTGGCTGGCGGATCTGCCCTGGGGCAAGGTCACGGCCGATCGCCTCGACGTGAACGAGGCCAAGCGCGTCCTCGACGAGGACCACCACGGCCTCGAGAAGATCAAGCGGCGCATCGTCGAGTACATCGCGGTCCGCCGCCTCAAGAGCGACATTCGTGGGCCGATCCTCTGCTTCGTCGGGCCGCCCGGTGTCGGAAAGACCTCGCTCGCCAAGTCGATCGCGCGAGCGACCGGCAGGAACTTCTGCCGGGTCGCGCTCGGAGGCGTGCAGGACGAGGCCGAGGTGCGAGGCCACCGTCGCACGTACGTGGGCGCTTATCCCGGGCGCTTCGTCGTGGGCATGAAGCAGGCGGGCGCCAGAAACCCCGTGATGTTGCTCGACGAGATCGACAAGCTCGCGACCGACGGTCGCGGCGATCCGGGCGCAGCGCTGCTCGAGGTGCTCGACCCGGAGCAAAACAACACCTTCACCGACCACTACCTCGAGGTCCCGCTCGATCTCTCGGGCGTGCTCTTCATCGCCACCGCGAACCGCAAGGACACGATCCCGCGGCCCCTCCTCGACCGCATGGAGCTCATCGAGCTCGCGGGCTACACGCGCGACGAGAAGCACCACATCGCGATGGACTTCCTCGTGCCCAAGCAGCTCCGCGAGCACGGCCTCTCTCCCGATCGGCTCGACTTCTCGGGCGAGGCGATCGACGCGATCATCGACGGCTACACGCGCGAGGCGGGGGTGCGCAACCTCGAGCAGAAGGTCGCGTCGGTCTGCCGCGCGGTCGCCGTGCGCCTCGCCGAGGGCGAGGACGTACGCCAGCTCTCGGACGCTGCGCACGTGCGCGAGGTACTCGGTGCGCCGCGCTTCGAGCGTTCGGTCGCGGAGAAGCTCGCGCACCCGGGCGTGGCGACGGGCCTCAGCTGGACGCCCGCAGGCGGTGAGCTGATGTTCGTCGAGGCCCAGCAGATGCCGGGGAGCGGCCAGCTGCACCTGACGGGCAAGATCGGCGACGTCATGAAGGAGTCGATCGCCGCCGCGCTCTCGTACATCCGCGTGCGCTCGAGCGACCTCGGCTTGCCGAACGACTTCCTCGCGAAGACCGACATCCACGTGCACCTGCCGAACGCCGCGATGCCCAAGGACGGGCCCTCCGGAGGCATCGCCGTCTTCGTCGCGCTCAGCTCGATGCTCACGAAGCTCAAGGTCCGCCCCGACGTCGGCATGACCGGCGAGATCACCCTGCGCGGCCACGTGTTGCCGGTGACGGGCGTCAAGGAGAAATGCCTCGCCGCGCATCGGGCGGGTCTCAAGCACGTGCTGCTCCCGAAGCGGAACGAGCCCGACATGGACGACGTACCGAACGAGGTGAAGAAGGATCTCGAGATCCACTTCGTCTCGAAGCTCGACGAGATCCTGCCGCTCGTGCTCGATCTCGACAGCGGCCCCGCCGGCGCCGCCCGCGTCGCGCCGCCGAGCTGACGAGCCCGCTCCGGCAGGTCGGGTCGTTCTGCGCTTGCATGCCTCGCTCGACGGTGAGTAAGTCTCGCCCACCATGAGCGAACAGAACGTCCGCAACGTCATCATCATCGGCTCGGGCCCCGCCGGTCTCACGGCGGCCATCTACGCCGCCCGCGCGAACCTCAAGCCCCTCTGCATCGAGGGCTTCCAGGTCGGCGGGATCCCCGGCGGACAGCTCATGATCACGACCACGGTCGAGAACTACCCTGGATTCCCGGAGGGCATCACGGGGCCCGACCTCATGGCGAAGTGGCGCGAGCAGGCCGCGCGCTTCGGCACGGAATTCATCACGGCGGACGTCGACCACGTCGACCTCGGCAAGCGCCCCTTCGCCGTCCGCGCGGACGACGAGATTCACCACGCGCACGCGATCATCCTCGCGACGGGCGCGAAGGCGAAGTGGCTCGGTCTCGAGTCCGAGCACGAGCTCGAGAACCACGGCGTCTCGGCGTGCGCGACGTGCGACGGCTTCTTCTTCAAGGACCAGGAGGTCTGCGTCGTCGGAGGCGGCGACACCGCATGCGAGGAGGCGCTCTACCTCGCGGGCCTCTGCAGCAAGGTCACCCTGATCCACCGCCGCCAGGAATTCCGCGCCTCGAAGATCATGTCGGACCGCGTGCGAAAGCACCCGAAGATCGAGCTCCTGCTCGACTCCGTCGTGACCGAGGTGCTCGACGTCGCGAAGAAGAAGGTCACCGGCGTGCGGGTGAAGAACCTCGTGACGGGCGAGGAGAACGTGAAGGCGTGCGCGGGGCTGTTCGTCGCGATCGGCCACGAACCGAACACGCAGCTCTTCAAGGGTGTGCTCGACACCGACGAGCTCGGCTATCTCAAGACGGTCCCTGGCACGACCCGGACCAACCTCGAAGGCGTCTGGGCATGCGGTGACGTCCAAGATCACGTCTACCGCCAGGCCGTGACCGCGGCGGGCACGGGTTGCATGGCCGCCATCGAGGCCGAGCGCTGGCTCGGCGCCCAGGGTCACCACTGAGAGCACGTGGCACTCGGATGGATCGATGCGGGTGCCACGGGCTCGAATCGGCAAGAGGGAGGCTCTCGCCGATTCACTCGGCGAGAGGGAGGGGCTGCGGCCAGACCCTCCGGCAAGAAACGTCAGAGCATGAGTCCATCCAAGTGACTCATGCTCTGAGATGAGCTGAGGGCCCGAGCACAACGACACAGGATCAGCACGGCCTCGGCGGGCACCCGGCGCGGGTGAGCACGGCTTCGAGATCGATCGCCGGCGGCGAGGGCTGCGCGAGGTACCCGTTCACGGGTTGTAGCGTGATTGATCGTGCGGACGGACACAGTGCAGGGATCGACGTGGAGCTCATCGCGTGATCATCTCCGCGCGTGAGCTTGGCGAAGAGACTGGCGCGGATGGAACGCGAGATCGCGGAACTCCGCGCCGCCGTCGCCTCCCGGGACGCCACAATCGCGAAGCAAGAGGCGCGCATCGCCGAACTTGAGCGGGAGCTCGGAAAGAGCTCGCGAAACTCGAGCAAGCCGCCCTCGACGGACACTCCCGAGGACAAGGCACAGCGCCCTGCTCGCAAGCCGAGCGAGCGCAAGGCCGGCGGGCAGCCGGGACACAAGGGAACGCAGCGCACGCTGCTGCCGCCCGAGCGAGTGACGCGTACACGTCCGCACTTTCCGTGTCGCTGCAGCAACCCCGACTGCCGAGCCGAGCTCCCGAAGACGCCTGCCGGCGAGCCCCTGCGCGCACAGACGATCGAAGTGCCGAAGATCGTTCCCGACGTGACCGAGGATCAGTGGCACTCGGTGCGCTGCCTGAAGTGCCAGCGCGTCACCCAGGCCAAGCCCAAGGGTCGGCAGCGCGGCATGTGCGGTCCGAACCTCATCGC
>JBKDQC010000564.1:0-4141 GCA_046342295.1 Deltaproteobacteria bacterium
CGCGCGCTTCTTCGGCGCGGTCACGCCGGGGGGCCACCTCGGCTACGGCGGCTAGCGCATCTACGACGTCGGCCGCCACACGGACAAGTACGCGCGGGCCACCGCGAGGGCGCTGGAGTCGTTGCCGAAGGTGCTGAGAGAGCGTGCTTGGTGCGCGAGCCATGACGGACGCGCCCGCCCGCCGCTGAGGTGGGAGCACCGGCAGTTCGGGCCGCCCGCTCACCTCGCTCCGCTCAGCGCGCTCGCCGCGCCCGCCGGTCCTCGCCCGAGCCGAGCACCTCGGCGACGAATTCGGTGAACGCGCGGATCTTCGGAACCGCCTGCCGCCCCGGAAGGCAGAGCGCGTGCCCCCCCGGTCCGCTCGCCGAGTGCTGCCGCAGGACCTCGACCAGCTCTCCGCGCCGCAGCTGCTCCTCCACCATGAAGTCGAAGACCTGGCACACGCCCAGGCCTGCGACCGCGGCATCGACGAGGAGGTCGCCGTGATCGAGCAGCACCCGACGCTGCGGACGGACGACGCGGGGCGCCGCGCGGCCCTGCACGGCGAAGGTCCACCGGGTGACCGCGCCGGAAGGCCCCGCGAATTGCAGGCACGCGTGCTCGGAGAGGTCGGTCCAGTCCCGGATCTCGGGGGCGCGCGCGAGGTAGGAGGGCGCGGCGACCGTGACCCAGCGCGGCGTGCGCAGGCGACGACCCACCAGCGTCGAGTCGGCGAGCTCGCCGATGCGCACCACCACGTCGACCTCTTCCGCGACGAGGTCCACGGCTCGGTCCGAGAACGAGACCTGGAGCTCGACCCGCGGATAGCGAGCGAGCAGTCGGTCGAGCGCGCCGATCACGGGCCGACCGAGGACGAAGGACATCGAGACCTTGAGCTTGCCCTGCGCGAGACGCCGGGTCGAAGGACAGCGCCGCGGCGACCTGCTCGAGTGCGACCGCGACGTCTCCCGACTCCGCCGCGCGCAGCGCGGCCTCTGCGAAGTCACGCTCCGTGGGGCGTGACCGCGTAGCTGTGCCTGGCAAACGATCGAGCATCCACAACCCTTACCGAACCAGCGCCCTGGCCGTCCGGTCAAATCACCTCCGCCCGACGCCGGAGTTCAACCACGGCGAGGCGCGGGTCTATCCGACGGGCGCGGCTCTACGCCCCGGCTTGCGCCTGGGGTGCGCACAGTGCAAGGCGCTACGGGGTACCGATGCGCGAATCGTGGTTCGACCTCTCCGAATGGCAGCGGATGGCGTACGATGAGCGACGCGTGTGGCTCGAACACATTGCTCTGTCGGTGGTCGGGTTCAGCATGCGCTCCGAAACAGCCAGCTTGTGCTTGGTCCACACACCTTCGGACCTCGCGTTCTCCTTCGTGCCCCGAGCTACCTTCGAGGCGGGTCTGACCGAGCACGACGTCGCAGCGCTCCAGGCGATGCTTGGGCTCTGCGACCACGATCTCGCGGAGATCGCGCGGGCGTGTGCCCCTCGCGCTCGCCGTACCGCCGGGCCGCTTCTCCTGACGACGCGCCCGCTGTCTTCGGATGACAACGCACGGCTCTCGGCGGGCGCGTGCGACCACGACACGCCCGCGAGGTCGGTGGCGCGTGAGCTAGCCGCTCGGTCTGGCTTCCGCCTTCCCACGGACGTCGAGGTCGAGCTCGTACGCCGCGACGGGGGCTCGCGCAGCTTCTTCGTGGAGCTTGGCGACGGGCCTGCGCGCGAGCTGCGTTCGTCCTTCGGGTTGAAGCGGCTCCACCTCGCGGAGTGGACCGACGACCACGCATCCGGCTGGCGGCCAGGCGTGTACCTGCCGCTCCAGTCGGACGACGAAATCCCCCTCACGCTCGCCGCGCTTCGAGCCGAGGCGGAAGGCAGCGAAGACGTCCCCGACTGTGTGGCGCGATGGGCGGTGGACCTGACGGACATCGTGCGCCAAGCGTCCCCCATCGGCGAGGCTTGACCCCGGCCTTGCGCCCCCTCGAGATCGACCCATGAGCCATCTGACCGTAGGGCCTCTCGAGTTCGAGAAAGTCGGCGACTTCGCAAGTATCGCGGAAGATCCGAGCGCGAGGGCTGTTGCTGCCATCCAGCAGAGGTTCCCGAAAGGTGCGGTGGCAGCGCAGCTCTCACCAGGCGGAGTGTGGTTCTCCACGGTAGAAGAGGAGGTGCAGGTCCTGGAGGGCAAACGCAAGGTAAAGCGCGCCCTCCGTCGCCTTCACTGGCTCACTGGGAACAAGGTCGTCGTGGCGAAGGATCTGCGGGTCTTCCACTCGGTAGACTTCGACGAGCGTGCAGGTCTCGCCCTCCTCAGCGGCGATCGAGGGGAGATTCTCGCGCTCGATCTCGAGCAGGGGACGATCTCGTCCATCCCGCTCGAGGGTTTCGAGCTGAGCGAGACGTCGTGCCTCCAGGGGATTCACTTCTTGACCGGGGGACGAGCGCTTGTCCACGAGGTTTCGGGAGACGGCGCGCTCCTCGTGGCCAAGGTCGACCAGAAGAAGCTCACCTACATGAGCAGTTTCGCGTTCGAGGGCGATCACACGGTCGTGAATGGGCGCATCCTCGTGGGTGGCGGGATGGCGCTCTCGGTCCTCGATCTCGCCCTGGACCAGCCGAAGCAGCTCGGAAAGACCGAGGCGCTTTCGTGCTGGATGACCTGGCATCGCGGCCCCAAGGACGTGCGGCTGTACACCCACGACGCTGGAGCGTGGGACGTACGCGGCTTCGACGCGGTCGTCTGAGCTCTCAGTCGTCCTCGTCGGCGAGCTCGCCGGACAACCGGGTGTAGGTCGAGGACGCTGTGCTGTGGTCTCGGAAGCGGTAACCGTTCCTTCAATCCGCATCGGGGGCCATTCGGTAGGCTCCGGTCCTTCCGTCCGCGGAGCAGAGTGACTCGGCCTGGGTCCCGTTTCCACGTGGCGGTGTATTGGGTCGGTACGTCAGGGTCTGCGGTCTGCGTCAGGTCCCGTCCACTGGTATTGGATGTTCGCGCCCGATCGATCCGCCGCTTGCTGGAGCGCGCGATGACAGTTCGGACAGGGCGGGAGCTCCCCTGAGAGCGTGAACTCCTGCCCGCGGTAGCGCTGACCCGATTGAATGAGGTCGTGGGCAAACTTCTGCTCGGTGTGACAGCGTGCGCGCGACTGAAGGTTCTCTGACGCCGGCGGCCCACCAGGGCAGTTGTGCATGCCTGACTGATATTGGGGACCTCCTGGGGTCCGCGCACTCGCGTGCGCCGCGTTGAAGCCGCGAGGGGCGCGGGTGACTGTCATGTGATGACGCCAGCCCATCGGGTCGATCCAAGCAACCGGGTTCGGCCCGTAGCCGTATAGGTTCAGGCCGCCATCGAGCCCGATCGGGTCCGGCGTCAGAAAGCGCCCCGTCTCGGGGTCGTAGGTTCGGTATCGATTGTAAAGCAGGCCAGTCTCCGCGTCCTCGAGCTGTCCGGGGAAGCGGAAGGGTACAGCGACGTCCGTCGTGCTTTGAGACCACCGCCACACCCCGAACGCCGAGTGGCTGGCCCGCGTCACGATGCGCCCCTCGCCATCGACGATCTCACGCTGGGCCGCACCGAGCGCACCCGCCGCTTCGTCCTGACCGACGCCGACGCCCTGAGCCCCGCGCCCAGACCCCGCCGGCGAGGCGCGCACCTCTGCCTCCGTGCGCAGAGGCGAGCCACCGCACACCACGACTCCGCCGGCGGAGCTCCGCCCGCTCCGCCACCCCGCCCTGCCGATCCTGCGTGATTCGCGTCTCCAAGCGGCGGCACGGGGCGTGCGCTTGCCGCCGCGGTGCAGGATCTCTTCGCGCGCGCTCGGCGGCGCTACCCGGACCTGTCTCCGCGCGACCCTTCGGGCTCGGCGCTGCATGCGGTGGACCGTAGTCCGTACGAATTGTCCCCGGATAGTAACGGGAGCCTCTCACGGTCGTGATGCATTCATGAGGAGGGCTCTCATCGGGCGGTGCGGGGCGTCAACGAGCGCCGTCCGAGCGTCAACGAGCGCCGTCCGAGCCTCCTCCAGAGCCTCCACCTCTGGACGGACCCCATCCCCATCAGAGCCGCACGAGCTCCACCCGGACCTCCCGAGGGCCTCGACTTCCCCTGACGGCCGCGCCCACCGCGCGCGCCGCGACGTACACCTGCGTCCAGCT